>CAZFDM010000245.1:0-4649 GCA_964517975.1 uncultured Syntrophaceae bacterium | reverse complement strand
AAAAATGTCATGCTGAACTTGTTTCAGCATCTAATAAAATCAACGGTTTAGAGACCCTGAAATGAATTCAGGGTCTCTAAACCGTTGATTTTATTAGATGCTGAAACAAGTTCAGCATGACATTTTTTACTATTTCCCCGTTACGACACAGTCTCTATAAGGGGAGGAAAAAGAATCTATACCCAAATGATTTTTTAATAATGTTTTATGAAGGAGCGTAACCTTTAAACAATAGAAATTAGTAACCCGTCAATTCCCACCTTTCCTTTGGTAAGGAGGGAATTGAGGGGGTTAATGGGTTTTTTGTTAGTGTTTTCCCCTTCTTAAGGGTAAGAGGGGGAAAGGGGGAGTTATGAAATTCCTTCGGAATGACCCAACATTAAAGCAACGGCGACGAGAGTTAAGGGGAGTTTGGAGAGTCAAACCCCAAACAGAAGGTAATTTGGAAATGGCTCAGATAATAAGATTTTTCCCTTTTAAAAAATTCTCCCCACTGGGAGACCGGGGTGTATCATTAATCATTGCACTCCTGATATTACTTGTCCTTACCATCATTGGCATCAGTGCCATCAGCACCACCACCTATGAGACAAACATCGCAGGAAATGAAAGGCTTTATAATTATGCCTTTTACTGTGCAGATGCTGGCATCGACTATTTTTACGGAAGAAGCGGATTCTATACCTCCACTCCCACCACACAGGGGGTAATCCATAGCAATTCAGAAGGCATTGACTTGGGAGGGGGAAGATTTACTATTAACTGGAGGGTAATCAGTGTAGACCTTGGACCTCCGGTTAAAAGGGAGTTTTTGGTGGTTTCAGAAGGAATTGCCCCCAACTTTCCAGTGGCAGGTAGAGTAACAATCGAGGCAGTCATAGAAGGGGCTGAGCAGGAGCCCCCACCCGAATATCCAGGAGGTTCTACATGAGAAGGTTTTTATTTTACAAAGGCCTATTTTTGATATTAATTTTATCTTTCATCCCAATTTCATCCTATGGTCAGTCAGACCTCTTTGAGATTCGGACTCCAAATGTGATGATCATCTTCGATACCTCAAGTTCAATGAACATGAGTGTTAGTGGGCTATCAGTCTCCTCCGGAAATGCAGAGGGAGTGGACAAAGTCATCCGAAACTACGAGGGAGGGGGTAACCATCCCAATAGTAAACTCTTCATTGCCAAACAGGCCCTTGGTGATGTCCTTAAGGACATTGAAAATGTCAATATGGGTTTTGCCACCTATGGTCAAAGAAAAGAGGAGTGGTGGAGAGGATATTATAAGAAATGGTCAATTGTTCAATCCTATCAACCTGCTAAAAACTGGTGCGAGAAGAGATACTGGAGATGGCGAGAGATTAAAAACTCTGTGGATGGGCCGCGATATGCCAATGATTTTTCTCCAGATAGTTTCACCGACTATTGGAGCACAAAACATACAGGTGTCACTGTAGGTTACCGTTTTTATCGAACAATAACCTTATATGATAAGCCCGCAAGTTCAATTCCACCTCATAGTAACTTAAAATATAAATCATTTGACTGGTATTATACGGTTACAGAGATAAAATATAATGCAGAATATAACTGGTATACTTACAAATATGTTTCTGATCCCATCACTTATGACCTTTACGAAGAGACTATCAAATCGCTTGACCCTTGTGGTTCTTGCAGTTCAGACAAAGAGAATGACCCATTTCCTGTAACCTGGCCAGATGGATTAAACCCACCCTGGCAGACCTATTTTAAGGATGATAGCCGAGGGCCTGCCTATAAAGATGAATATGAGAAGCCTTTTGGAAACAATCCAGCAAAGAAGAACTGGTGGGATTGTAAGACGAAAAGTTCACCTAAAATAGAGGAGAAATGGGACTGGGTTTACCAATGGAGAAGTTACAAAGGTTCAAGCACAGATGTATGCAAGGATCAATTAGATGGATGGAATTATGTAAGCGGTTGTCATGATGTTTCTCAATACTATTACCCAGCCGATGGATCCCCAAACAAGCCCCATACCTGGAGTTATTTCAAAATCTTTGAAAGCACCTGGCCTGATAGCATTCAACCCAACCCATACTATCCTGCCACACCCGATGATCCAGGAAAATCGGACAATAACTTCTTCTTTCTTAACTTTCCGGAGATCGACGATTCTCTCAATGACTATGCCAATAAGAAGAAGATACTTAAGTGGCTTGATCTTAATCCTGTTCAGAGTCCAGATACGCTTCGATGGCATACAAAACTACCATTGAAACCTGATAGCATTACCTCAAATACCATTGAGTCCCTCTATACCCCACTTGCAGATACACTTACTCAGGCAAAGAAATACTTCAATGACTATATCTTCAAGTATAAGGGTGGGGATGAGGCTACAAAAGCCATCTGTCGTGGAAATTACATTATTCTGATGACCGATGGTCTTGAGAGTGCAAGATTCAAGGGACCAAATGAACCTGACTATGATGCAGCAGCAAATGTGGCAAAGGAGTTATTGGAACTGGTGAAGGATAAGAATAATAATCCTGCAGGTGTAAAGACCTTTGTCGTTGGCTTTGGTGCTGACCTTAAGGGGAATAAATCCGAGGTTTTAGATAAGATTGCCCAGTCGGGTGGAACAGAAAAGGCCTACTTTGCAGGGAATTTGGCAGAATTAAGAGAGGCCTTTAAGACGATCTTTCAGGCGATTGGGGGGTCATATTCAAGGTCAAATCCTGTCGTGGCTGTAGGCAAAGATGCCATCTATCGGGCCTACTTTACACTGCCTGGTTGGGAAGGCCATCTGGTTGCCTATCAATTGGATTCCAATGGAAATGTCGGCCCCCAGAAATGGGATGCTGGAATGGTTATGAACACCAGTGGAAGGGGGCAAGTTTATTCCTGGGCAGAGGAAAGTTTTGAGCCAAAAAGAGAGGAATTTAAACCTGGACATGCAGAAAAATTTAAGGACAAAGAGAAGGACCTACTCAACCCTCCAGTAGAAGAGGATATGAACTGGGATGATAGTAAAAAGAAGATTGGGGATGGAAAGATTGATAAAGAAGATTCAGAAGCAGTAATAAATTTCTCTCTCGATGCCTCTTATAAGAAGTATTTTGACGGGTCGAAAGATGTCTACCCCTATACTGGGAAAAGGTCACCAAACTGGAAATTGGGAGACATTTACCACTCCACACCTTTGGTTGTAAGCGCACCACCCTTTAACTTTTCAGACATCCTCTTTCCAAAGAAGTATTCCGACTTTAAAAAGGCATGGAAGAACCGAACCACGATGGTCTATGTAGGTGCAAATGACGGAATGCTTCACGGCTTTGATAGTGCTGATGGGAAAGAGAAGTTTTCCATCATTCCAAGAAACCTCCTTGGCAAACTTAGAAAGATTCGTGAAAACCATGAATTCTTCATTGATTCAAGTCCGAGGGCCTATGATGTCTACTTCCGAAAAGGAAAAAAGAAAGATGAATGGACAACCATTGTTGTAAGCGGATTGAGAGGAGGGGGCAATTACTATTTTGCCTTTGATGCCACTGATCCCACAGACCCTAAGATGCTCTGGGAAATGACCGACTCCGCAATGGGAAATACCTGGTCAAGACCAGAAATCGGGAGGGTGAGGCTCAATGGAGAGGAGAAGTTTGTGGTATTTGTTGGAGGGGGTTATTCAGACCCATCGGATTCTAAGTTTGATAACATTGGAAATACCTTCTATGTGATCGATATTGAAGATGGAAGTATTCTGAGAAAGTTCGTTGTCGGGAATGCAAAGAATAAGATCCCTGCAGGAGCAACCGCATTTGATCAGGATCAGGATGGAAGAGTCGATGGAGTCTATTTTGGTGATATCCAGGGGATATTGTGGAAGATCAAGATCGATAAGGAAGAGAATATCAACAATTGGCAACTCGTGAAGTTATATGAGCCAGGCGTTAAAAACCCAATCTTTTATCCTCCTGCAGTAACAAAGAACAATGAGGGAAAGGTTTTAGTCTACTTCGGTCAGGGTGATGAGACAAACATCTTTGAAAAGAGTAAGTTCTATTACTTTTTTGAGATATGGGATAAGGGGACTTCTGGACAGAAAGTCTGGGAGATCAAATTTGACAACTTAGGAGAGAAGGTTCTGGCTGCCCCAGCCATTGGGAATAATGTGGTTTACTTTACTACCTGGGAATATACTGGAATTTCAGAAAACTGTGGTCAGGGAAAAGGAAGGCTCTATGGATTGACAATGACAAGGGCAGGAGTGGAGGGCGGTCTGGCAGGTCTTCTCTTACACCCGATAACAGGACAAATGTTACCAACGCCAAAGAAGTATTTTACCCTGACTGATTACTTCCCTGAGGCAAGAGGAATTCCTTCTGCTCCAGTTCTTGTTTCTGGAAGGTTTTATATCACAACAAGTTTGTGGAAAGGCGTTGCTGGAGGGCACATACCTCCCTGGTCGAGAGGGAAACTCAAATACTGGCGGGAAGTCTTTGAGAAGTAATTCTGGTCTCTTACATTGATAAATAAAAAATCTCAATCCTCCGTGAATATGTCATTCATCTGAAGGCGCCTGCCTGCGGGGTGGCAGGGGAATCTTAAAAATGCTCAGATACTGGATTCCTGCTTTTGCAGGAATGACCTCTTGGGTATAATCTTAAC
>CAZFDM010000244.1:0-25753 GCA_964517975.1 uncultured Syntrophaceae bacterium | reverse complement strand
AATTTAATAAATAATCTGAAAGAGGCTGGTCGATTAAAAACAGCAATTCTGCGGAAACAGAAAAAAGAAGGAGGTTTAACCCGATATTTTTTCTACCCTTCAGGGAAAAATTTCAATTTAATCAAACCTGTTTTTTCCCCTTCATTTATATTGGTCAAAAAAGATTCTTTTTATAACTGAAAAATGAGAGATGTTAACCAGAAGGGGGCGTTTAGGTTTTTCTAAAATGGGATTTGCGGTCCCTTCACCAATAGGGGTGAATGGGAGTTCTAAATGAATTCAAAAATCAAAACAGGAGGTGGGAGAGATGAAAGAGAAAGGTAAAAGAGAAAGTGGTGTCAGTCGAAGGAAGTTTATCAAAATGGTAGGGGCTGCAGGTGTGGCTACCGTTGGGAGTTCCCTATTTCCGAGGATTTCTCGGGCAGCGAGGGATCATATCTTGATCGGGCATCCTGCACCGATTACTGGCCCCATCGCGCCCTTTGGAGAGACCTCCTTATGGGCAGATGAACGGGCGGTCGCAGAGATTAATAAAGATGGTGGAATTTTTATCAAAGAAGCAGGCAAAAAGCTTCCGATAAAAGTGAAGTCGATGGACACGGAGTCCAATCCAACTAAGGCAGCGGAAGTGGCCTCGAAGTTGATCCTACAGGACAAGGTTGACCTAATGGTGGTCCTGCATACCCCTGACACGGTTAACCCTGTAGGGGCTACTTGTGAAAGGTATGAAGTACCCTGTATTTCATCCGTGGCGCCTATCGAACCATGGCTAACTGGAGGGCCTTATAAATGGACATTCCACTTCTTTTGGAATTTAGACCAGATCATCACCGTTTTCACAGGGATGTGGAATCAATTTGCTGATAAGACAACAAAAGTCGTAGGTGGTTTCTGGCCCAATGATCCAGACGGCACAGTATGGGCACAGGAGTTTTCGAAAAAACTCGCAACCATGGGTTATAAAGTGGTAGATGTGGGTCGGTTCCCTTATGGAATGCAGGATTTTAGCGGATTCATTAGCACGTGGAAAAAAGAGAAAGTGGATATCCTTACAGGAGTTCCCATTCCACCTGATTGGGCAACTTGCTGGAGGCAGTGCCATCAGCAGGGTTTCATTCCAAAGTTTGCGACCATTGGAAAGGCATGTTTATTTCCCGCAGCAGTTGAGGCCATTGGTGGCAACATCCCTAATGGTCTTACAACAGAAGTCTGGTGGACACCCCTCCATCCTTTCAAATCCTCTTTGACAGGTAAATCTTGCAAGGAATTGGCTGATGCCTGGACAGAGAAGACCAAGAGACAATGGACACAACCCTTAGGGTTTGATTATGCAGTCTTTGAAGTGGCTGCAGATGTTTTAAAACGGGCCGGTTCACTGGATAAGAAGAAGATCAGGGAAGCCCTGGTTAAGACGAACCTGAATACGGTAGTAGGGCCTATTAAATTTAATGAAAAGAATTTTTCCCTTACTCCGCTGGTTGGAGGACAGTGGGTGAAAGGGAAGAAATGGCCTTGGGAATTGCAAATTGTTTACAACAAGGAGGCAACCAATATCCCGACCACGGGAAAGATGATCTTTCCTATTCCAAAGTCATAGAAATTATGTCTCCTTCCGAAGGAAAAGGGTCAATGCAAATGTTAGGTGGGTAGTTATGTCCCATATCATAACCGTTGAGCACTTGAGTAAATCTTTCGGAAAACTTTCGGCTGTATATGATCTCAGTTTCGAAGTGGATAGGGGTGAAATCTTAGGAATCATAGGCCCGAATGGTGCAGGAAAGACGACCCTATTCAATCTCATTACGGGTGAGATTAAACCCGATTCAGGAAAGATTCTGTTCAACGGGACGGATATTACATTTATTCAGACTTACAAGAGGTGTCGGATGGGTATTGGCCGAACCTATCAGGTCCCAAGACCTTTTGTTAATATGACTGTATTTGAGAATGTCCTGGTAGGAGCTGTCTATGGCGGGGGTTTGGGAAGAAGGGCGTCCAGGGAGAGATGCGAGGAGGTTCTAAAAAAAACAGGCTTATTTCCGAAGAAGAATCTCCTCGCAGAAAATTTGGCACTCCTGGATAGGAAACGCTTAGAACTCACCAAGGCCCTCGCCACGAATCCAGAGGTTCTTCTTATCGATGAAGTCGCAGGAGGTCTGACAGAACCAGAGGTCGAGGAGGTTCTTAGAATCATACACTCTTTAAAGAAAGATGGGATGACCATTCTATGGGTGGAGCATATCATGATGGCTATGAAGAAAGGACCTGATCGACTATTGGTCATGAATTTTGGAGAGAAGATTGCCTATGGCTCTCCAGAAGAGGTGTTAGATTCGGAAAAGGTTCACAAGATTTACCTGGGAGATGATGAAGATTAATGGTGATCTTGGAGGTAAAAAATTTAAATGTCTATTATGGGGGGTTCAAGGCTCTTTGGGATATTACCCTGAGCGTTGAAAGGGACCAGATTGTTTCGATCTTAGGTTCGAATGGTGCAGGAAAATCAACGCTTCTAAAGACAATCTCGGGGTTGTTGAAGCCAGGCTCTGGAAGTATCCTGTTTAATGGAGAGAGGATTGACCATCTTGGTCCCCACGATATTGTCAAATTAGGATTATGCTTGGTCCCTGAAGGGAGGAAAATTTTTTCCAATCTCACTGTTTTAGAAAACTTAATGGTTGGATCCTATATCTCTCCCGCTCGTAAAACCAGAGATGGTCAACTTAAAAGTGTCTTTGAACTATTTCCAAGGCTTCAAGAGAGAAAGAACCAACTTGGTTCCACCCTGAGTGGAGGGGAACAACAGATGCTTGCGATCGGCAGGGCCCTTATGTCCCAGCCCAAGCTGATCATCTTTGATGAGATTTCTCTTGGCCTTGGTCCGATCATGGTGAAACACCTCTACCAGACAGTGAATCGAATCAAACAGAAGGGTATGGGGGTAGTTTTGGTGGAACAGGACGTGAAGCGAAGCCTTAAGACAGCGGACTTTGCCTATATCCTTCAAGAAGGGAAGATTAGCCTAAAAGGGAATCCAAAGGATTTCACGGAGGAGGAGGTAAAGAAGGCCTATTTCGGTCTTTAGATTATTATTGCAAGGGAAACAAAGGTTAAGAAGTTTATTTCCGCTAACATAAAACAAATAACTCAATGGGTTGATTTATGCTAACTTCTCTCGAACCTTTAATCAATGGCCTCCTCTTAGGTGGCCTTTACGCGGTGATCGGGATTGGTCTGTCTTTGGTCTTTGGAATCATGAGGCAGGTCAATCTGGCCCATGGTGAACTGATGATCCTTGCCAGCTATCTTAGTCTTGTCTTTCTGCAACTTTTTGCGATTCATCCCATGATGACTTTTCTTTTTGTCATCCCAGTCATTTTCATTTTAGGTTATTTGATTCAGACTTTTCTTTTTAACCGGGTCTTAGAGAAAGGGATGGAGTCCTATCTCATGATCTCTTTTGGACTCTCTATCATTCTACAAAACTTGATGCTTCTTATCTTTACCCCTGATGCTCGAACCTTACAAACCAGTTTGGCCATCAAGAGCCTCAATGTCTTAGACCTTTTTAACGTTCCAGTCATCTTGCTTGTTGATTTTTTGACGGGGATTATCGTATTGGGTCTGCTCCATTTCATCATGAAAAAGACCTATCTCGGATGGGCCATTCGGGCTGCCACAGACGATTTGACCGCAGCCCGACTCGTAGGGATTAATCCCAGAAAGGTTTATGCCTTAGCGATGGGAATGGCCGTGATCACTGCAGCGATCTCTGGAGTGCTGGTTGGGATGACCTTTACCTTTTATCCACACTCTGGAACTCAATATCTGATCATTGCCTTCGGCGTGGTCATCATTGGAGGATTGGGAAGTTTACCTGGGACTTTTTTGGGAGGCTTGATACTTGGCGTTTCACAGTTACTGGGAGGCAGGATCATCGGGCCTGGACTTCAACTTTTAAGCGGTTACATCATCCTTCTTATTGTCTTGACTATAAAACCCCAAGGAATATTGGGAAGAAGGTAATTTTTTTATGTCCTCCAATCGGATTCGGATACTTCTCATCATTTTGTTTTTGGTAGCACTTGTCACCCTTCCCTTTTGGGCTTCCCGTTATATGGTGGTTATCTTTTTACTGATGTGCCTTCATACGGCATTGGCCTCTATGTGGAACCTATTGGCAGGCTATTCGGGTTTAATCTCTCTGGGTCAGCAGATGTTTATTGGGATAGGTGGATATTCCCTTGCAGTGCTGTCAATGTACCATGGGATCCCCATCTTTTTAAGCGTTTTATTGGGAGGCGTGATTTCCCTACTCCTCGCAGTGGTCATCTCTATGCCTGTCTTTAGAATGAAAGGAGTCTATTTTGCTATTGGGACATGGATCATTGCTGAAGCCTTGGGAATCTGTTTTAGCAATTGGGGATATGTAAGGTATGGAATGGGTCTTTTCATTCAACCTGCGTACAAACTCTCCATTTCCACCATTTATTATGCTGCATTGGTCATCTGTGTTGGTTCCGTTTTTATCACTTATCTTCTTCTTCGTTCAAATTTAGGCCTTGCCCTAATGGCGATAAGAGATGACGATGTGGCCTCGGAGGCCATTGGGGTTAATATTTTTCGATGTAAGTTTACATGCTTTTTATTGAGCGCTTTTATCACTGGCGTGACAGCGGGGATTTTATATTTGAACACAATCTTTATTCAACCCTTTGAAGCCTTTGGAATAGGATGGACGGTAAAACTCCTTTTCATTGTTATTATCGGAGGTCTTGGAACCGTGGTAGGTCCCATTGTGGGATCAGCGGTTTTTGTGATGCTTCAGCAGTATCTTTCCGAATATGTTGGGTTTAACCTGATCCTTTTGGGGATAATTACCATCTTAGTCATCTTCTTTACCCCTAAAGGGATTGTGGGGACGTTCCAGGAGAAATTGGGTTTTGAAATCCTTCCGATCCGACGCCAGTAAAGCGAAGAAGGGCTTATCCATAAAGTTTTTATGGAGGTAGGAAAAGTGATGTACGTCAAGAGATTTGAGGAGATTCATAAAGACATGTTTCAGCAATGTGGGGGGAAGGCAGCCCATTTAGGGGAACTCACCCATTTGAATCTGAATGTCCCGAAGGGTTTTAACATCATTGGAGATGCCTTTTTTTATCACTTAAAGAAAAATCAACTTGAAGATCAGATAAAGGAGATCGCAGAGACTCTTCGTTACGAAGATTTCCAAGACCTGGAAGAGAAGACTGAAAAGATACGAAAATTGATTATCAATGTCCCTATGCCTGAAGAGATCGAACAGGAGATCATTGAGCAATATGAGAGGCTCTCAGGTGACAAGCAGGAAGAACCCTTTGTGGCTGTCAGGTCCTCAGTGGCGGTGAAGGATTCACCCATCTCCTCCTTTCCAGGAATGATGGATACCTTTCATTACATTCAAGGAGCAAAAAATGTTTTAGAAAAGGTTAAAGAATGCTGGGCATCGGTTTGGTCCAGCCGGGCGACCTTTTCCCGTCATACCAAAGGAATAGATCATTTTAAGGCCATCATTGCCCCAACGGTTCAACTGATGGTCAATTCAGAAGTGGCGGGGGTACTCTTTACCCTCAATCCCATTAATGGATCGAAGGAGGATATTGTGATTGAGGCTAATTGGGGATTGGGGGAGACAGCGGTTTCTGGAAAGAGTACAAACGATCTTTTCCATTATCCATAAAGACCCTTTCAAAATTAAGGACCGAAGGATAGGAAGAAAACATCAGACCTATATTCAGGATAAGCGAGGAGGAGCAACATGGGTGGAGGTTGAGCCAGTAAAGGTGACAAAGCCTACTCTAACAGATTCTCAGATTCAGGAACTGTGCAGACTGGGAATGACTATTGAAGAGCATTATGGCTGTCCTCAAGACATCGAGTGGGCTTATGAAAAAGGGAATCTCTATGTTCTTCAGGCAAGAAAGGCAAAGACACCTGGAGAATAGATAGAAAGGGGGTGAGGGAGAGGATTAAGGGAGAAAGGCGAATGAAAGTAAATTAGTTTTTCTTCGTGGGTTTTGAAAAAGAATCACAAAAAAAATTCTAAAAAGGAGGGTGATTTTTCTATGGCACAGAGAACAGTGGATGTACATTGTCATTGGTACCCAAAGGAGTATATGGACTATCTCATTTCCAGGGGGTCAGGTAATTCTCCCTATTGTATTCACGACGGAGGGACCCATTATAGGATGTGGTATAAAGGGGTTTGTGTCGCCCATATAGACAGAGCTGGACATTACGACCTTAAGGCAAGGATTGAGGATCTGGATAAGGCGGGTCTCGATACCCAACTTTTAACAGTCACCATTCCTGGACCCGAATCCCTCGAGAGAGAGAAAGGGATCTATTGGGCTAAAAAATTAAACGATGCCCTTGCCAAGGCTGCTCAGGATTATCCAGGACGTTTCTATCACATGGCCTCACTTCCTTATCAGGACCCGGAGGAGGCGTGCAAGGAGCTTGAGAGGTGTCAGAAGATGGGTTGCGTGGGAATTCAGATGTTCTCCAATGTCAATGGCGAACCTGTCTATCTGGAGAAATTCCATCCCATATATGAGTTGGCAAACAAGTATGAACTTCCTTTCCTAATGCATCCCGCTGTTCCCCTCACTGCTTCTGTGATGGATATGATGAAGATTCCCTATCAACTTTGGGCATTTACGCTTGACACAAGCATGGCGGTGTTGAGTCTTATCTTCCAGGGAGTCCTTGACAAGTTTCCAAAGATGACCATTATTCATGGTCACCTTGGAGGGATGGTTCCTTATTTTGTCAGAAGACTACAAGACTCCTATAAGGGTTATGCAAAAGAGTGGGGAATTGAACTAAAGGAGTCACCGGATATCACCTATAAGAAGAGGGTTTATCCGGATACCACCTCCTTCTATCTACCTGCCATGAAGTGTTGCCTGGAGTGGATTGGGCCAGACCATATGGTGATGGGCACGGATTATGCTCATCGGGTGGGCGATCCAGAGGGTGCGATCAAGGCAATCAAAGACTTGAGCGAGCAGGCTGGGTTGAAGCAGGAGGAGGTGGATATGATTTTAGGTAAGAATCTGGAGAGACTTTTCAAACTTCCACCGATGAAAAAGTGAACAAGAGGTTAAATCGCCGAGTGTGAGGGGGGATGTTTTTCAACCATCTTCCCTCACACAGGCCTTTTTAAGTCATTTTGATTCAGAAGGGGATAGGACATGGGGATGGAATTAAAGTGGATTGGTTTTGATTTTGGGCAATGTTTGATGGACCCATCAGGTCTAAGGAATTATCTGGTGATTGGAGATGTGTGTAAGGCCATCGGAGAGCCCGAGCGTATTGAGGAGAGAATTCATAAGTATCGTGTGTTGAAGGAGAAGTTTGGGAGTTACAGCATCATTAAAGAGGGGCACCGGGATTTGATCATGAGTTATGTTTTTGATGGGGTTGAGGAGGCTAAGGAGATATTCTCCATTAAAGAGCAAGAGCACCTTGTGATGGGAAGTGGATTGGAGGAGGCCCTTCAATATTTGAAGCAGGAAGGGATTCATCTATCGGTTGTGGCTGAGTTGAAAAAGACCTTGGGTCCGATGGGTACAGATATTGTGACCCGTTTTCTAAAGAATAAAGGTTTAATCGGATATTTTGAAGAGATGGTTACTCCTCAGGGAAGGATTGACCTCAGAGATGGATCTATTGACCTCAAATACAAAGGGAAGACAAAGGAGGAGGGGAGCCTCTATGATGAATTGGCCAAGGATTTGAGAGCACGGGGGATCGATCCCACCGAGGGAGCGATTGTAGGAGATAAACTTACGACCGATATTACTCCTTCGAAAAAGAGGGGCTTTAAAACCATCCAGTTCATTGGGTATATTAACTATGGCTCTTCAGGGGATGTTGATTTTGTAATCAGTGATTTCCGTGAGTTAAAAAATATTGTGAAGGGGAAGAAGGGATGAGTCAACCCAAAAGATTGATCATTGAATTTGAGGATGGTTCTAAGAAGATTCTTGAGTTTAACCAACTTAAGAAGGAGGTCTGGCTTGGGCTCTCAAAAATGAGGCTCTGTTCCCCACCCCCTGCCCTTTCAGAATTATCAGATCATTATCTTCTACTGAAATGGAAGGATGGATGGCAGGAGGTGGTGGGAATAAAGAAGAAAAACGTCGAGCTCTTAAGGTATTACACCATTGAGAGAACAGAGGAGGTGGGCAGAATGGCTTTAGAGGTTGGTGAGGAATATCCTGTTCTTTTCCTCATCAAACGGTTGCCCAGGCAGATTGAGGGTCTTTGGGTTATAGGAGAGAGGGGAGAAAGGTATTATTCATTCGCAGAGGGCCAAATGGTAAAGGAGGGAGGGAAGATAGAGCATCCTCTTTACGATAAGAAGAGTCCAAATCTTTTAAAGGAGAATAGTCAGCGGCCTGAAACACAATTGGTTAAAATGATGGATGCCATAAAGGAAGAGATTAAAAAAGGAGGTTTTAGACCCCAAGAGATCCTGGAAATGGATTTGGATCATAGAGTGGAAAAGTATAAAGAGTGGTCAAAGGCATTGGGAGTGACTGCAATGGAAAAGCAGGAAGATCTTTATGGATTTATGCAACTCTTATTGATGAAACTGGGTGAGGCGGAAGGATGAGACCTCACCTTCAATAATGCATTAATGACTTTAGAGAATGGAGGGACCGAGCCATGTATGAAAAATTGAATCTCGATACACATGATCGAAGCATCTCCGGGCTAAGGACACTCAGGGTTCCTGAAGATGAAGATATCTTCTGGTTTCGTGACGATCTACACCAGCCCTACCCCATCTCTCCGTTGGGAATGACTACCATTCAGAAGCATCACTCTTGGGGTTATCATGTAGCCGCTGAGGAGACAAAATTACCCCCCTCTAAGGGAGGTCATGTTAAGATTTATAAAGGGAGGGTCTTTTTAGGTTTTGAGGGGATTACTGATCCCGAGGAGATTGGAAGAAGGGCAGAGGAATTTGGAAGACTTCTTGAATACTGTAGAAAGAATTGGGATGAGTATTATCACCGTCATATCGAAGAGGTAAAGCAGGGGCTTCAATTTATGGCCAGTGTTAATGATGGAATGTCTGATTATGATTTGCATCATGCTCTCCAAAGAAGCGAGGAGATTAATAAGAGGAACTGGGAGATTCATTTCACGCTGATGTATGTGGCGGATGCGCTCTATTTTGAGTTTGAAGGCTTCTGCAAAGAACATGGATTGGAGGAGAAGGATTTTACTGTCATGCTCAAGGGCCTTGAGACCATGGCGACAAGAACAGACCTTTCGCTCTGGGAACTGACGAAATTAGCCGAGGAGTTGGGGATAAGTGAAACCATCCTCCAGAAAGACCCCAAAACGCTTTTGGAAGAGTTAGGAAAGAACCCCAACGCCACAAAATGGTTAGAAAATTTTTACAAATTTTTAGACCTCTATGGCCATCGGATCACAGCCGCCCACCTTGATGTGATCTTTCCAACATGGATCGAGGACCCATCCCCTGTAATCGACACGATTCGAACCTACATCCCAAAGGTGAGGCAGGGGTGGGATTACAGGGTCGATCGAGAGAAGATGTTGAGAGAAGGGCAGGAGGCGGTGGATCGGTTTATGGAAAAGATCAGAGAGGAGGAGAGGTCTCAATTTAAACAACTTCTCGAGGTAGGAAAGAAGGTTTATCAGTTTCAAGAGGATCATGGGTTTTACATTGATGGTGCCTCCACTGCCAGACTACATGATGTCGCCATGGTTTGTGGAAGGAGGTTGAAAAGTTACGGACTTCTTGAAGAAGCCCAAGATGTGTTCTTCCTTAATTATAGTGAACTTGAGGAAGTGTTCTCCAGTCTTTCTCGAAACCCAAAGGCTGCAATCTACCACTACAAGAGGTTAGTACCTTCGTTGGTCAAAGAGAGGAGATGGGGTTGGAACCAGGTATCAGAGATTCAGGAGGCCCCCCTCACCCTTGGAGCGGTTCCTGAAAAGGTCAGCGATCCAATCATGATCAAGGTCTTCGGGATGATCGATGAGGTGATCAAGGCAGGAAAGGTTGAAGAGTTAAAGGTGATGGATGTTTTTGAAGGGTATCCTGGTGCCCCTGGGATTGCTGAGGGGCCAGCAAGGGTAATTACCAGTTTTGAAGGGTTCTCAAAATTGCAACCAGGGGAAATTCTTGTCTGTCCTTATACGGCTACAGCCTGGACCCCACTTTTTCCAAAGATCAAGGCAGTGGTTACGGATACAGGGGGGATGTTGACCCATGCGGCGATCACCGCAAGGGAGTATCGGATCCCAGCGGTGGTTGGGACATGGCGGGCCACCCGATCCATTTCAGATGGAGACATCATTCGAGTGGATGGCAATGCAGGAACAGTGGAGATTTTAAAGAAGTCAAAGACTTAAATAAGCCCTCTATACCTTAGAATCTTAGGAGGTTAATCCTCCACCCCTTTAACCCTTTTTCTATCCATTTAGAAAAAAGTTTTGGGTATCCTTAAATAAAATAGGTTAGGGGAGAAGAAGAATCGATATGCCTTTTTCGGTTCAGTTTGCGAAGATTGATTTAACCCATCGAGAAGTCAAGATAGGGGACCTTCCAGAAGAAATCCTAAAAAAGTATCTCGGTGGGAGGGGGATGAACATGTACCTCCTTTCAACAAAGTTTCACCCCCACATCGACCCCCTTGCCCCAGAAAATCCCCTTATTTTTGGAACAGGTTATTTAACAGGAGTCCTTAGCCTTGGAAGCAGGATGAACCTTACAGCGATCTCCCCAGAGACTGGGTATCTTGGTGATGCCAATATGGGTGGGGATTTTGGAGCCGAACTTCGTTATACAGGACTCTCTCACTTAGTGATTGTAGGAAGGAGTAGTAACCCTACCTATCTCTGGATCAAAAATGGTGAGGTTGAATTTAAGGATGCAGATCATCTTTGGGGTCTTGATACAGTAGAGACTCAAAAGGTCATTCGGCAAGAATTGGGTGATCAAAGGGTTCAGGTTGCCTGTATTGGTCTTGCTGGTGAAAACAGAGTGAGATTTGCAGGCGTGAGGACAGGGTTAAAAAGCACAGCCGCACGCACAGGATTGGGAGCGGTGATGGGCTCAAAGAACCTAAAGGCAGTGGCTGTTCGTGGAACAAAGGATCTTCCCATTGAGAATGCTCAAGACCTTTTGAGTTATTACAAAGATCTGATCAAGGATCTGATGGAAAGGAAGTGGATTCAAGCCCTCGGTCGATCTGGGACTCCTTTGATGATTGCCCTGGGCAACAGAGTTGGATTCCTTGCTGTGCGCAATCACCAAGGAACCAGTGTAGGAGAGGCAGGAGAGGGGTTGGTTGCAGAAAATTTAGATCCATATTCTACAGGGATGGTTTCCTGCTGGGGCTGCCCTGTCCATTGCCGTCATCGCCTGAACCTTCCAGATGGAACCTATGTCGAAGGACCAGAATATGCTTCAATGGGTTCGATGGGATGGAAGATAGGAAATCTTAATTTGGAAAGTATCCTTCATCTTGTTGAACTCTGTAACCGATATGGATTGGATGTCATCTCTACAGGCTCATATATTGCTTGGATTATGGAACTTTACCAGAAGGGATTGATTGATGAAAAGAGGATTGGATTTCCCCTGGAATGGGGAGACCCAAAGGCTATTGAAACGGTGATTCATTTGATTGCGCAAAGGGAGGGGTTTGGCGATCTTTTAGCCGATGGATCCTTTGCAAGGGAAAAATTGGGGGACAAAGCTGGACAATATCTTTTGGAGGTCAAGAATCTTCCCTTTGAAATGACTGATGAGAGGGTGACAAAAAGTTTTGCTCTGGGGATGGCCACAGGCAGTCGTGGAGCCTGCCATATGCGAAGCAGGCCTTCCTTGGATATTCTACGTCTTCCCTCTCCTCTTCTCGAGAAGATCTATGGGGGAAAGGTTGACCCTGAATTTACTTCTTATCAAGGAAAGGGAAGGATGATCTGGTGGCACGAACTGTTACATGCCCTTTGTGATTCATTGGGCATCTGTCGATTTATGAGTGTCTTCAGCAGTCCCCATGCGCCTCAATATAAAGAGTTTAGCGATCTCATTTACCTCTCTTCGGGCAGGAAACTCTCAGAAGAAGACCTTAAGATCTGTGGGGAGAGGATTTGTACCCTCGAAAGAAGAATGCTTAATCTCTGGGGCATAGATCGTAACAAGGATAACCTTCCCTCTCGATATTTTGAACCCATCCCGGAAGGACCGGCAAAAGGGCATCGGATCGATCGGGTTGGATTTAACCAGATGTTAGAGGAGTATTATGAACTTCATGGATGGGATGAGAAGGGAAGGCCTACGGAAGAAGGATTAAGAAGGCTTGGGATTTCTCTTTAGACCAAAGGAATATCCATGAGGATCAACATACAAAAAGAGAAGTGTACGGGTTGTCATCTCTGTGAGATGGTCTGCTCCCTTTTCCATCTGCAGGTCATTAACCCGTCAAAATCTGCCATTCGCATTTTGAAGGACGATTTGGGGACAGACCTACATCAACCTTTGGTCTGCCGGCAATGTAAGAAGATGAAATGCTTAGAGGACGAGGAGGTGGATGAGACATTGGAGATGGGTAAGTTCGTCTGGGAAAAGCAAAGGGCGGAAAAATGTCCCTTTGAGGGTCTGAATCTCTTTGAAGAAGTGGCATACCATTGTAACCTCTGTAGGGGAGACCCTCAATGTGTATTAGTCTGTACCCCAGGAGCGATTACCATCGAGACTTAAACAAAGAAAGGAAGAAGGGAGAATGAATCATGAAATATGAAAGACTGTTTTCGCCGATTACGATGAGAGGGGTTACCTTTCCAAACCGAATTCAAAGGACATCAATGGTCTCTGGACTTTCCACAGAGGATGGGTGGGTAACTGAGGAGCAGAAGAAGAGATATCGTAGGGAGGCAGAGGGAGGAGCGGGGAGCATTGTGGTAGAGGCGGCGGTGATTATTCCCTCAAGGAGTTCGTATAATCTTCGGATCAGTGATGACCGTTTTATCCCTGGGCTTAAAGAGTTAGTAAAAGGGATGCGTGAGGTAAACCCTGAGGTAAAGATTGGCATCCAGATTATGCAGTTTCTAAAGATCTCACGATCAGGTTGGAGACAAAAGGTAGAGGATTTCAAAACAGAGGAACTTCCTAATATCGTCAATGACCATGTAGCCGCTGCAAAACGGGCCTTGGAGGCAGGGTTCGATTTCATCGAGATTCATATGGCCCATGCCTATGTTTTGTCCTCTTTTCTATCCCGCTCGAATAAAAGGAAGGATGGATATGGAGGAAGCCTTGAAAACAGGATGAAGCTTCCTATCGAAGTCTTTCAAGCAGTCAGAAAACTTGTAGGGGAGAATTATCCTCTTGGGGTGAGAATCAACGGAGAGGACTTTGTTGTTGAAGGGAATACTCTCTTACAAAGTACGGTGATCGCCCGAAGGTTTGCTCAATTGGGTGCAGATTATATCAGTGTCTCAGCAGGGAGTCGATTTGAGGATGCCAAGACGCCTGAAGAGGGGAATGCTCCAGATCCCATGTCGGGTTATAGTGGTCATCGGATGAGCCCATGGTATTGGTGGCCTGATGGAACCCATGTCTATTTGGCAGAAGGGATTCGAAAGGCGATCCGGGAGGGTGGATTTGATACTCCTGTTGTCACTGCGGGAAAGATCAGAGAACCCAAACAGGCAGAGGAGATATTGGAGCAAGAGAAGGCAGATGTGATTGGATTATGCCGAGCCCTTCTTGCAGACCCAGACTGGCCTCTCAAAGCCAAGGAGGGGAGGGAAAAGGATATTGTGCGTTGCGTTGCCTGCAACTGGTGCCTGGAGGCGGACTCAAGATATGAACAGGTGAAATGTGTTCGTTACCCCGAAGGTTATCTTCATGCACCCAAGCCGTTTTTGCCAAAGATGGCAAGGCCTGGTGCATTGAAAGAAAACTCCTGATGACCAAAGAGTGAAGGTGAAAGTAGGATCACAACGATTAAGGAGCGGTTGAGATATGGAAGGGACTGATTTTCCAAGACATAAAGAGGAAGACATAAAACAGTATAACCAATATCGATGGTGGTTAGGGACGACGCTTGGGGATGTGTTTGACAAGACAACAGATGTATTCCCAGAAAAAGAGGCGTTGGTGGACGACCGAATCCGGCTGACCTATCGAGAGCTCCGAGAGAAGGTAGACCGCCTCAGTATCGGTCTAATAAATTTAGGAATCAGAAAAGGGGATACCGTTCTCTTACAACTTCCGAATTGGCATGAGTTCGTTTGTTCCTACTTTGCCCTCCAGCGAATCGGATCCATTCCTGTCCTTCTGATTTCTGGATATAAACAATTAGAAGTAAGCCACCTTGCACGCCTCACCGAAGCCAAGGCCTGGATCGTCCCGGAGATATATCGAAAGATTGATTACGCTTCCTTTGTTAAAGAGGTCAAGGAGAAAAATCCTCAACTCCAGTATATTATCTCTGTAAGAGGTGAAAAGAGGAATAGCGTCTTTACATCCCACCTTGAAGATCTCATGGGTAAGGAGATGAGTAGAGGGGATCGGGATATATTATATCGCCAAAGGCCTGAACCGACCGATATTGCCCATATCATCCCGTCAGGGGGGACGACAGGTCTACCGAAAGGGATTCCGAGGACCCATAATGATTATCTTTGCAATGTGGAGTATCTTCATAAAGGATGGGAGATGAATACAAAGGACGTATGTCTCCTCATTGTGCCCGTGGGCCACAATCTTGCATTGCTCAATGTTGTGGGAAGTGTCTTTTGGGGTTATAAATTAGTATTACTGGATTCGACTAGACCCCAGGATATCTGTAAGGCCATTCAAACTGAAAAGGTGACCTATATGCCCACTGTTCCAAGCTTGGTGAAACGGATCATTGAAATAGAGGAGTTTCAGGACTATGACCTATCCTCTTTAAAAAAAATATCGGCTGGAGGAGAGCCCAGTCCCCCTGAACTGGTCCGTGAGGTTTATCGAAAACTCAACTGTACCTATATCAATGAATTTGGGATGACCGAAGGTCTTCTTTGTCGAACGAAACTGACAGACGATATTGAAACCATCTGCACTACAGTGGGCAAACCCTGTTGTCCCTATGAACAGATAAAGATTATCGATGAAAAAGGGAAGGAGCTGCCTCCTCATCAGGATGGTGAATTGGTGGCAAAGGGCCCTGGTATCTTTGCTGGATATCTGAAAAATCCTGAGGAAAATAGCAAGAGTTTTACCCATGATGGTTTCTTCAGAACGGGGGATCAGGCGAGGATAGACCCTTTAGGGTATCTCAAGATAACAGGCAGAATTAAGGATATTATAATCAGAGGTGGAGAGAATATCAGCCCTGCTCAGGTGGAAGAACTTCTATGCTCGTACCCTGGGGTGGCTGATGCAGCAGTCATTGGAATGCCAGACAAGGAATTAGGAGAAAGGGTTTGTGCCTATGTTAAACCTGCTCCTGGGGTAAAACTGGATCCAGAAAAGATAAAGGAGTTTATGGAGAGTAAAGGGGCCTCAAGACTCTTAATCCCAGAAAGGTTTGAGATGGTGGATGATATTCCCCTAACCCAGGCAGGGAAACATGACAAAAAGTTTTTACGAGAGGATATCAAGCGAAAAATAGGAAAGAGTTGAGGTGAATTCTTGATCGGGAATTTTAAAAACTCTTAAAGAGGAGGTACAGGAAGATTATGGCCAAAGAGGTAAAAGTGGTATTGACGGATTGTACGCTCTGCTATCATAGTTGCGGAACAAAAGTAACGGTTGAAGATGGGGTCGCAGTTAAAATTGAAGGGTTGGAATCTCATCCCTTAAACAAAGGGAAACTCTGCCCAAAAGGGGAGGCGGCCCTTGAGAATATCTACCATCCCGATCGGCTCAAATATCCAATGAAGAGAGTGAATAGTCGATTTGAGAGAATTACCTGGGATCAAGCCCTTACAGAGATTTCTGAAAAACTCTTAAGGCTCAAGAAAGAATTCGGTCCAGAGGTATTGGGGGTCTTTAGCGGCTCCATAGGAGTTGAAAACCTTGAGATGGTGGGTCTCACGCAAAGGTTTAAAGCAGCCTTTGGTTCTCCCAACTTTTTCTCAGTAGAGAGCATCTGTTATCGAATGAGGATTCGGACGAGACAGATTACCTTTGGGAAATATCCGACTGAAGAGCTCGATTCAAATCTCTACATCCTCTGGGGGCATAATCCTGATGAATCGGATTTTCCTTTGAAGTTGGCCATTGAAGAGAATTTAAAGAAGGGTGCGAAGATTGTTGTGATCGATCCCAAAAGGATCCCGCTGGCTGATCAAGCCGAGATGTATCTGAGGATCAGGCCAGGAACGGATGGGGCTTTGGGCCTTGCAATGATTCATGTCATTATTAATGAAAAACTCTATGACATGGACTTTGTCGAAAAGTATACATATGGCTTTGATCAGTTGGTTACCCATATTCAACCGTTTACTCCTGAATGGGCAGAAAAGATTACCTGGGTTCCTGCACAAGAGATAAGAAAACTGGCTCGCCTTTTTGCAAAAACAAAAGGGGCAGGCATCTACCAAGGGACAAATACACAGGATCAAACAGCCAATGGCACACAAAATAGTAGAATCTTTTCTATCCTTCAGGTCATCACAGGCAATATCAATATCCCAGGAGCGTGGACGATCAGCCCAAGGTTGAAGTTGGGGGATGTGGGGATGGCCGTTGAGGGCAAACCCTTGGGTGCTGATCAATATCCACTCTTTTATGAGGTATGGGGGAGAAAGAGTCCCTACGGAGTGGTGACTTGTGTTCCTGAAAATGTCCCTGAGAGGATAAAGGCCTTTTTAGTCATAGGAGGAAACCCCATCCTCTCCATGCCAGATTCGAATGCCTTTAAAGAGGCTTTTAAGAAGTTGGAGTTGCTGGTGGTTCATGATCTCTTCATGACGGAGACTGGAGAGCTTGCTCACTATGTCCTTCCTGCCTGTTCCCATCTTGAAAAGTGGGGGTTGGCCTATACCTATAATGTCTGCCACTGTCTTCCCTATCTGATGTTGAGAAAGAAGGCCATTGAACCCCTGTATGAGAGTTGGTCCGAATGGAAATTTTTTACAGAACTTGCAAAGAGATTGGGCATAGGAGACAAATTCCCATGGAAGTCAGAGGAGGAACTGGTGGCCTTTGAACTTGGTCCCACAGGGTTAAGTTTTAAAGAACTCCTGGAAGAAAAACCTGAAGGAGCCTTTTACCAGCAGAAACAGTATGGAATGAAAGATGCAAAATTCAGCACCCCTTCAGGAAAGATTGAGATCTACAGTGAAGCCTTAAAGGATGTTGGTTTTGATCCCCTCCCTACCTATCTTGAACCCCGGAGAAGTCCTGTCAGTTCTCCAGAGTTATTGAAAAAATATCCATTAATTCTCTCCACAGGGAATAGAAATCTCTACTATACCCATGGGCAGTTTAGAAAAATAAATTCTTTAAAAAGAAAGAGTCCTGAACCTAAGGCTGAGATTGGGCCAAAAACCGCTCTCCAATATGGGGTTAAAGATGGAGATGACATCATTATCGAAACCCACAGAGGAGTGGCTCGAATGAAGGCGCATGTCGATGAGAGGGTTTCAGAGGGAGTGGTCCTTGTTCCACACGGATGGCCAGGGGAGTCGAATGCCAACCTATTAACCGATACCGAATGTCGGGAGCCCATTATGGGCTATCCTGACATGAAATCGCTCTTATGTTCTATTCGAAAGGCTTAAATAGAGCTTTTGGCTTCATTTGGAAAGGAGGAAAATGATGGAGATTAAGAAGTTAGGGGTATTGGGATGTGGCCAAATGGGATCAGGAATAGCCCAGGTTTTTGCCCAGGCAGGATATGAGGTCATCGTTGTTGATTCCGTTCCGGAGATGTTGGATAAGGGACTGAAGGGGATTGAAAAAAGACTTTCAGGTCGGGTGGACAAGGGGAAGCTCTCTCCCATCGAAAAAGATGCGATTATGGGAAGAATTAGGACCAGTACAAAGATGGAGGACTTGGCAGATTGCGATCTCATTGAAGAGGCTGTCCCTGAGGATTTGACATTGAAGAAGAAGGTTTTCACTGAGTTGGATAAGATTTGCAAAAAGGAGACCATTTTTGGAACCAATACCTCTGGGTTATCGGTTACGGATATGGCTGTGGCAACAAAAAGACCTGCCCAATTATTGGGGATTCATTTTCACAATCCTGCTCCTGTCATGCAACTTCTGGAACTTGTCCGGACTATTCTGACAAGTGAAGAGACGATTGAGACAGTGAGAAAGTGGGGGGCAACCCTTGGGAAAACCGTAGTCGTTGCTCCGGATGTAGGAGGGTTTATTGTGACCAGGCTTTTTACCCCTTTCCTTTTAGGAGCAGTTCGAATGCTTGAGGCAGGGATTGCCACAAGAGACGAGATCGATACATCGATGAAACTTGCGGTCAATCATCCAATGGGCCCTCTTGAAGTGATTGATTTTATTGGACTCGATACAGAACTCTCTATCGCTGAGACATTATACGAAGAGACTAAGGATCCTAAGTATGCTCCTCCGCTTTTGCTAAGAAAGATGGTGACTGCGGGATGGCTTGGGAGAAAGACCGGCAAGGGCTTTTACGAATATAAATAACTATAGGGGTTGGAAGGATCCTCGTTGAGGCACCCTTAAAAAAGACTTTATGAAGATATGGCCTGAATGTATCTCTTGTATTATTAAAATGTCCCTCGATGTCATCCGGACATCGATAGACGATGAAACCCAGATTAAGAGATTTCTCAGTGAGATTTTAAAATTAAAACCGCTTAGAGGAGAAAACTATTTCATTACCTCACCCGAGATTACCAGAGAGGTCTGGTACAAAATCAGAGAATTTTCGGGTTTAGAGGACCCCTTGAAGTCCCAAAAAGAAGAGCAGAACCGAAGGGCCTTAAGACTTTATTCAGAGGTTAAAGGTCTAATCCAAAGGAGTAACGACCCAGTTCTTGAAAGTTTAAAACTATCCATCTTGGGAAATTCTTTGGACTCGATGGGGGATATCCGAGGATTTCCCATTGAAGAAATGTTGAAATTGCTCAATGGTTCTTGGATTGATCTCAAGGCGGTTGAGGAGCTGAGGAGAAAGATTGGTGAAGTTCGGAAGATCATCTTTTTAGGTGATAATTGTGGAGAGATCGTGTTTGACAAACTCTTCATTGAGACCCTTAGAAACCTTTATGATATAGAAGTTGTTTATATAACAAGGACCATTCCAGTTCTGAACGATGCCCTACTTAAAGATGCTTTCTTTGTCGGATTGGATGAGGTGGCAACAATCATGGAAAATGGAATCGATGAACCCTTGCCAGGAACCTTCCTCTCCATGGCCTCTGAAGAAGTGAGGGATTTGGTTAATGATTCAAGTTTGGTCATTTCAAAGGGGCTTGGAAACTTCGATACGCTCTCTGAAGATGAAACCCTTCGTGGGAAGATCTCTTTTCTTCTTCGAGGGAAGTGTTATCCCTCTTGCACAGCCCACCAAGTTCCTTTTGGGGGTCTGATTATCCATCATTTTTAAAGCAGACCGTGCCATGCACAGATCTCTTCATCCGTTGCGACCAGTCCTGTCACACCACTGGCATCTTGGTTAGCAAGAAAGGTAACCGCTCGGACCATCATCTCAGGTGTATCCCAATTTGAGCGGTCTGCCTCGGGGTTGAGCAATTCCATCCCTTCTGTCCGTACAGCACCTCTTGGTTTTACACAATTTACGGCAATGTTGAACTTTCCCACCTCAGCGGCCACCCCCCAGGTAAACCGCTCAATGCCAGCCTTTGAAACCCCATAGGCAATTCCGGTCCGAGCGGGTCGAAGGGCTCGGTATGTTGCCTGAACGGATGAGATGTTAATGATACTTCCCTTTCTCTTCTCCATCATCAGGGGAAGGACAGCTTGGGTACAGAGGAAGGTTCCTGTCAAGTTGACCCGTAATACCAATTCCCATCTCTTTAAAGGCATCTCCCAAATTGGAGAAGGAAAGGCGATGCCAGCATTGTTCACAAGGATATCGATTTGACCAAATTCCTCAATGGTTCGTAGAACCATCTCCTTTACCTCCCCTTCCTGTGTGACATCACATCTCAAAGGAAGAGATTGGCCCCCAAATGACTTGATCTCCTCCGCAGTCTGGTAAATGGTCCCTGGAAGTCCTTTCACTTCTCTTTCTGTTCGGGCTGAAACAGTAACTGCTGCTCCCTCCCTGGCAAGACCTATCGCAATCGCCTTGCCCAAACCCCTGCTTGCCCCTGTAACGATTGCAATCTTTCCCTCAAGTTTCATACTTTCCTCCCCTTATTTAAATGGGTTTTTATCTTTTAATTAATCGAACCTTTTTCATTAAATGAAATCATACACCTTCTGGTTAAAAAATGGAATCGTTTTATTGACATGGGGATTATGATATGTTAAATAGGGTTTGATTTTAAGAGGGTTTGAAAAATTATTCTCTTCGCAATTTTAAAAGCCTATTAACTCCTATCCATGATCTTAGATTTCCACAATCACATCTTCCCTGAGAAAATAGCCAAAACTGTTATTGAGTCAGTTAAAAGAGACGAGGGATTTTCTCCTTTTGGGAAAGGAACAGTCTCAGGACTCCGAGAAGAGATGAGTTTATCAGGAGTAAATACTTGTGCAGTTTTGGCAGTGGCTGTATCTCCATCCCTCGTTGAGTCAACCAATGATTGGGTGATCAGTCAGAAAGGAGAACACCTAATCCCTGTAGGTTCGATCCATCCTCTATTCCCAAATTATAAAGCAGAGGTTAAACGTCTCAAGGAAGCAGGGGTGAAAGGGATTAAATTCCATTCCATCTTTCAGAATATCCATCCAGATGATGAGAGGGCATTTCCTCTTTATGAGGAGATCATCCAACAAGAGATGTTTTTCATTTTTCACTCAGGCCCTGGATTGAAATTGAGGCCAGGGGAAGAGGTGATGGCGACCCCGGAGAGGTTACGGAGAGTGTTAGACCTTTTCCCAAAGATGCGGATGGTGGTTGCCCATTTCGGTGGGTTTCAGATGATCGAGGAAGCGAAAAAATATCTCCTGGGTAGAGACTTATATATTGATACTTCTTATCCTCCAGGGCTTTGTTACCACTCTATAGATTGGGTCCT
Source organism: uncultured Syntrophaceae bacterium (assembly GCA_964517975.1). Lineage (GTDB taxonomy): Bacteria > Desulfobacterota > BSN033 > BSN033 > UBA1163 > JBBIRM01. Next base: position 4,525 of record CAZFDM010000244.1, on the reverse strand, counting down.
CGACCTCGTTCAAAGGCATGATCCAAATCGAATCCTCTTTGGAACAGATACTCCTTTTGCGAGGCAGAAGGAAGATGTGGAGTATATCCTTAAACTTCCTATTTCCTTAGATTTAAAGGAGAAGATTCTCTGGAAAAATGGATGGGACCTATTAGGATTTTCTTAATAGGGAATAATTTTGAGAGATATTTGATGGCCAAGTTCAAAAAGAAGGATTGACCATGGAGAGAAAAAATATCAACCTCTATGACGAGCTTTACCGGAGAAAAGGATATACCTGGAGCGATGCAGTTAAAAAAGGGAAGATCCTTGTCCTATCAGGACTCGTGGCTACGGATGAGAATCATCGAACCTTACATCCTGGCGATCTAAAAGGTCAAGTGAGGGTCATTTACGAGCAGATGAAGAGGCTTCTCGAAATGGCAGGAGGAAGTTTTCATGATGTCATTAAGACGGTAGACTATATCACTCCCGAGGCCCTACCAGATTATCCTTCCACGGCGGAGATTCGTCGTGAATATTTTGAAGGAAACTACCCTGCCGCAACCGGCATTGTTGTCCATTCGTTACTTCGAAAGGATTGGTTGATTGAAATTGAAGCCCTTGCCATTCTCGATTGAAGAGGTGGGTCACTCCGTTTGATTCATTCTCTATAGAAATGGTATGGGAAAAAATCGAAGAGCCAAAAGGAAGGAATGATTTAAAACTTAAAAAGGGTATGGAACAGAGAGAAAGATCGATACTCGAAATAGAAGGCCTATCTAAATCATTTGCTGGTTTGATGGCTGTTAAAGAAATAAGTCTAAAGGTGAACAAAGGGGAGATCCTTGGAATCATCGGTCCAAATGGATCAGGCAAGACCACCCTATTTAATTTAATTACAGGTTTTTTAAAACCTGACAGAGGTAAGATAACGTTTAAGGGGGAGGACATCACAGGGTTAAAGCCTCATCGGATTTGCCAGGCAGGGATAGCCAGAACCTTCCAACTCGTTAAACCCTTTGCTGAGATGACTACCCTTCAAAACGTTATTGCAGGGAGGGCCTATGGCTGTCAGCCAATCAAAAACCTGAGACAGGCAAGGACGGAGGCCGAGGAGCTTTTATCATTAACCGGTTTAATCAGTAAGAGATCTATGGTCGCTGGGCAACTTGGTCTTGTTGACCGGAAAAGACTGGAGATTGCAAGGGCCTTGGCAACGAAACCTGAACTCCTTTTATTAGATGAATCGATGTCTGGGTTAAATCCAATAGAAACCGAAGAGGCCATCCAGTTAATAAAGAAGATAAGGGATATTGGGATAACGGTCATGCTGGTTGAACACGTTATGAAGGTCGTCATGGGGATATCCGACAGGATTATTGTCATCAATGTGGGGGAGAAGATCGCTGAGGGAAAACCTCAGGAGATTACTGGAAATAAAGCCGTGATCGAAGCCTATTTAGGTAAACGCTATGCTCAAAATTGATGAGATCGATGTCTACTATGGTGATCTACAAGCATTGTGGGGAGTCTCTCTCGCTGTGAAAGATGGAGAGATGGTTGCCCTGGTGGGCTCCAATGGCGCAGGGAAGAGTACCCTCCTTAAGACAGTCTCGGGGTTGCTTAGGCCAAGAAGAGGAAGTATCAGTTATCAGGGAATAAGAATCGATCAACAGGATGCTCACAAAATCGTGGAAGCAGGTATCAGTATGGTTCCTGAAGGCAGACGGCTATTTCCTGATATGAGTGTCCTTGAGAATTTGGAGTTAGGAGCCTATCTCCCTCAAGCGAGGCAAGCCAAACAGAAAACCATCCGTTGGATTTATGACATCTTTCCCATTCTTAGGGAAAGAGAAATTCAACCTGCAAGAACCCTCAGTGGCGGTGAACAGCAAATGTTGGCGATCGCCAGGGCATTGATGTCACAGCCCAGGATCCTTTTACTGGATGAAATCACATTAGGGCTATCGCCCCTGATTGTAGACAATATCTTTGAGGTGATTAAACAAATAAATAAGTTAAACCATATCGCTATCTTCCTCGTTGAACAAAATGTGGTTTTAGCCTTAGAACTATCCGATAACGCCTATATTATAGAAAATGGCCGTATTATAGGAGAGGGGGAGGCGAAAGCCCTTTTAGAAAGTCAAGAGGTGAGGGATGCCTATTTAGGCATTGCTCCCGCTTCAGGAGAAACGGATTGATGGACATCCTTCAGTTTGCTATCTATGGACTCATTAATGGGGCGTTATATGGGATGGTTGCCCTTGGACTCTCTTTGGCCTATGGGATTATGGGATATCTCAATGTGGCCCAAGGTCATTTAATTATCCTTGGGGCCTATGGGAGTTATTGGTTATTTAGAATATGGGGGGTTGATCCCTTCCTTTCAATTCCAATACTAATGGTCATACTTTTTATCATCGGAATCATTTTGTATATGGCGGTCTATTCTTGGTTGCTAAAATTTCAAGTGATTAGTAGGCTAAAGAGCTCCCTCTTAATCTCGTTTGGTTTGATGCTGGTTCTCGAGAATATGGCTATTCTTCTCTGGACTGCAGATGAAAGGGCGGTTACCACTTTTTATTCCGGAAAGGTAGCCGATATTTCTGGCCTGCGTTTGCCTTACATTGGGTTGGGGACAATAGGATTAGCCATTATTGTTGTCGTTGCGCTCCATCTCTTTCTTACCAAAACCTATTTTGGTAAAGCCATTAGAGCGACCGCTCAAGATTGGGAGGCTTCCCAATTGATGGGAATTAACGTGGCCCGAACCTACCTGGTCTCCTTTGCACTTTCTATATTGATCGCTGCTCCAGCTGCCGCCGTAATTAGTATGCGGGTCATTAGCCCCGGCATTGGAGTCGAGTGGACCAATTATGGTTTAGTCCTGGTTATTCTGGCTGGTGTAGGTAATATTAATTCAATCCTTCCTGCTGGCCTATTCCTCGGTTTGATTGAGGCTATTAGTGTTTACTTGGTTGGTGCCCCTTATACGGGAATGGCTGGCTTAGTTGTATTTGTTTTAGTGTTGCTGTTTAAACCGCAAGGATTATTTAAAGGAAGAGCAGCCCTATAATGGGAACCAATCTGAAAAAACTAATCCTTTTTCTATTAATGATTACCCTATTCGCACTCATCCCTATCGTGATCAAAGGAGATTATCTTCTGAATGTTCTGTTTCTCCTTTTCCTATATATAGTCATTGCACAGAGTTCAAATATTATGGTAGGCTATGGAGGGTTACTCAATGTTGGACAAGCCGCTTTCTTTGGCACAGGGGCATTGGTGACGCGATTAACTTGGATCAGCGGTACGCCATTTTATCTCGCTATTCTTCTGGGAGGGTTTTCAGCCGTGGCCCTATCCGGTTTCATTGGACTTCCTTCTTTAAGGCTCAGGGGACATTACTTTGCCATTGGCACCCTTGCCCTTGCGATCATAGCTCGGATCACTATTGGAAATCTCTTTCCTGGTGTGAGTTTTATTCCCAACGAATATATCGTAGGCTATAGCCTTATTCTTCGTTATTACCTTGCCCTTTTTCTTTCGGCAGCCATTATTCTTGTCATCTATTTAGTCTTCAATTCCAGATTGGGGCTGGCAATTCTATCCACTCGCGATGACGAAGAGGCTGCCCAGGCCATAGGAGTGAATATCTTCAAATATAAGGTCACGGCCTTTGCCCTCAGTAGTTTCTTTGTGGGTTTGGCAGGGGGTCTATTTGCTTTCTTCTACATCAGTTATTATTATTATGTCCCCTTTGGGCTCCTCTGGAGTTTTGAACCAATCCTCATTACCTTTGTTGGGGGCGCTGGAACGATTGCTGGACCAATTCTTGGCTCAATATTATTTGTTGCCTTGAAGGAGACATTTGCCTTCACCCTCGGCGAAATAAGTATTCTGATATTTGGGGTGGTCCTGATCTTAGTCATCCTTTTTCTACCAGGGGGATTGGTTTCACTCCCTCAAAAACTTAGTGGGCGGACAGGCAAACCTATTATGTGAAGGAAGAGCCCTAAGAAGGAGGTGGTTTATGCGTCTCAGGTGATCGGATCGAAACTCAGGGGTAAGATTTTTTAGGAAGTATTAAGATGAGAAAAAGATTAAATATCTTTTCAGGAGGGATGAGATGAGAAGAAGCAGACGATCAATAATGTTATGGAGTATTGGCTTGACATTGATGTTGGTAGGACTACCATTCACAACCTATTCAGCTGAGCCCTCTCCAAAGACGATTAAGGTTGGAGCAGTGGTTTCCCTCACTGGGGCGTATGCAGCAGGAGGGAGGGATCTTAAGGCAGGGTATGAATTATCCGTAAAACATATCAATGCTGATGGAGGGATCTATGTAAAAGAATTCGGGAAGAAGATCCCTATCGAGTTAATTCTTTTAGATGATGAATCGGACACCACGAAGACCGTGAGCCGAATGGAAAAGCTCTCTACAGTGGACAAAATATGGGCCTTCCTTGGAGGTTTCGGGAGTGGGATGAATGTGGCTCAGTTAGCCACTGCTGAAAAAAACAAGGTTCCTTGGATA
>CAZFDM010000243.1:0-11110 GCA_964517975.1 uncultured Syntrophaceae bacterium | reverse complement strand
CTTAATAACCCAATTATTATTATCACTGTTAGCCCTACCAAAAGAGATATCAATTTGATCCGCGTTCTAAGATTTTCGGAGGCATCCTTCTCGGGACAATATATATTCCCACGCTTCAGTGAGGGATTACTAATCCGAGATTTTTTGGCAGAGCCTCTTGATGAAATCGAGGTAGTGATGGAGAAGAAAGTATTCCTCCATAAGGGTTGACGAGGGAGAATCTTTCTCCATCTCCAGTTGTGAGATTCTATTCAAACATGTCAATGCATTCCCAACCAGGTTTAGAATAATTCCTCTCAATCGGGCCATAGGATCCAGATGGGGAATTTCTTGTTCCCTTTCCTTCTTTGGAGGGAGGAGGAGTTTCAAATAGTAGGTTTCTTCCATAAAGCCACCTCCTTCATAGGACCTCAAGTCTGATAGGCTTTAAGTCCTCCTATACCCTTCGGTGAAGGGATTTTATAATGGTGACCATTTTTAAAAACTATTAAAAATACTAAAGGGCAGGGGAGAGGGCGTCCATGCCCTTAGGAGTCATCTTCGCCATCGAGATGCCCTCTGCAACTTTTCCCCGGGGAGGTTGACCACGGATGCTTGGCTTAGGCCCCTGCCCGATTTTCCTGCCTAATTTTAATGATATCCCTCCAGCTCACCTTTTGGGATTAACCATAAAAAATGCTCAGGAGTAAGGGTTTGGCCCCTTCCATCAATCATTGCAGTGAGATGGTGGTTTTTTCTGGAAAAGCCAAGACCGAAGATCTTTTCAAGATTCATCAGTCGGCTCATAATTTCCTCCCACTTGTTTTGATCGATTGTTTGAGAAACACAACTTTGGTATTGAGCCCTATCCAGTCTCTTATTGGGGTCGTAGAAGATCACTTCTCCGGCAGAGGCCCCTGCCAAAATTTTCCCTCCCTTATAAGGAGAATCCATCCGACGGAGGATTCCATCGTATCCCCAGAAAAGCCCAAGCACTATCACTGAGCCTCCCATAAAGGCTTGACAAAGATGTTCTTGAGCGGTGCCAACAAGATTTACCTTTAAGCCTGGGCCTCGAGGATCACTCACGGCACAGACCCATCCTCGATCAACTACGTTTCCAAGGATGTTAAAAGTACCTCCTTTAGCTGAGTATCCGGTTACCTTACCCACATCTCCATGGATTTCGAGGGTGCCTGAATGCATCACCATCCCAGTAAAATTCTGTGAATGGGTATGGACACGCACCAGAGCTCCCATATTGAAGGCTCCACAATACTCTCCTGGACTCCCATAGACATCTATTTGGGTATCGTTGGTGTGACCGGAACCAATACCCATCCCGATCCCTCGCTGACCTTCCACTCGGTAGACGATAAATTTCCGCCAGCCCATCTGATGGGCATGGTCAAGAAAAGGGCTCAAGACGCTGAAGGGATCTATCCCCTCTGGTCGAAATCCCCGAGCATCTACGACCAACACCTGTTTTGAGTCTTCTGGAGGGTTTAATTTTTTTGCCTCTTCAACGGTCACCCGGACCATTTCCCTTCTATGGGTTACATGATCTAAGAATGCATTGATGGATTGTCTAACCATATGAATTAAGATCCCTCTGTCTTTTTTCCCTGTATTCCATCCGATTAAATGATCATGGATCCAGGTCAAATCATCAATGGCCTTTAATGGAGGGGTCTTCTCCGATACCTCCTTTAAGGCTTTTTCGAATTCAGCAAAGCTCCAATGAGGCAATCGGTCTTTGAAGTAGAGGGATGGGTTTGATTCCAAATCAATCCTCTCAAAAGATCCTATGAAGGGGACGGGTTCCTTAGAAGGAAAGGTTCCATGTGGGATTTCTATCTTTTTACCAAATTTATCGAGGACCTCATAAGCGGTAATTCTTCCGTTTTCATCATAGAATACCCTGCTTACCATTCCTGGATTGACGGTAAAGATAAGGGGTGGGACTGTACTTTTAGTCAATCCCAAGCGGAAGAGTTCCTGCATTCCTGCATCGCTCCCCTGTTTTTCAGAACAGATGATGCTTACAAAATTTTCTCCATCGTCATAGAGCATGGCGACATTGGGCCGAAGTAGAGAGGGATCGATAATATCCAGACGTTCGATCACCCTCTGATAGGGATCGATACGACCGCACAGGTACTGATAAGGACCATCGGGTGCACTCTCCAATTCCACTTCTTGGATACGTTCGAACCGTTCTCTGATCTCCTGGGAGAGTTGGGTTAAACTCCAGCCCGTAGTAGGGGAGAAGGATTCAACCAAGGCGTCGAAGGGATAGCGCAAGTATTGACTGAGCAGATGGAGTTTGAGGGAGGCTACTGCCGTGTCGGTTTGAGCTAAGGGTATCAGGTTGAATTGGGACACTCGGTTGAGCATGGTCCGATAATTGGTTGTCTCTCCATTATGGGTCAGGGCTGTATGAAGTTCTGAAAAAGGATGAGCATTCATCTGATCCACTACAGAACCTGTGGCCAATCGGCGATGAATAATATTGACAGGAGCCTCAGGGAGTTCCCATGGAATTTGTCGGCCATCACTCTTCCAGCAACCTGAATTCTTCCCACAGGAAAGCACTGCAGCTCTCTTCTTTTGGTCCTTGACATAATTCTCTTGGGTGATCTTTCGAGCCAGGCGATAGATATATTCATCCTCTGCCTCTTGGAGAAATTCCTTATTCTCTCTGTAATTTTGAAGAGTCAGCTTCGGATAGCGTATCTGCCTGGGGGGCCAGATTGAATCGTTCAAAAGCTCGGTTTCAATAAAGTCATTCAGCTCTTTCTGCCGAACCCGGACGAAGAATCGAAATACATCTCCTGGATCCTTATCACCAAAACATCGAAAATCTCGTTCCACTCCTTCTTGATCTCGGCGATAGGGGATTCGATTCTTTTCAAGATCTCCATCAAAGTCTATTAGATCCAGACCTTTGAAATATTGCCTTAGAATTTCCTGCATAATCTGCCGGCGCGTAGATAAAATAGTGGACCTTGCTCGCCGCCGAATTTCTTCCGGATCGATATCCGGTTCTTTACTTCGGTATTCTTCTTCGATTTGGGATTGAAGCGGACCTTTAATCAATACATGGATGGCATAATCGTCCAGATGTTTGGGATAACATCCCCCCTTCCAAATTCCAACCCCATCCATTCCCCGATTAGCCATTCGATCCAGCATGAGGTCCATCACATGACTTGGAATGAAATGGTTAGATACAATGGCAGCCACTCCACAGTCCGAGGGAGGAGGAAGAGATTCAATGGATAGGGGTTGGATGGGTTCAACCCAGGAGGGTCCTTTCCTCTGGCGACGGCGGTTTTCAACCCTTTCTTCAAGAAGAGACCATTGGATGGTATCGTAACGTCCGCGCAGTTCTCGAATATCTTTCATCCCAAGGGCGGCAAGGGCCCGGATGGTCTGAGCCTGGAGAATAGAACGAAAGTTAATGATCTGCTGTGCATTCAGTTCGACATTTCTTAGTAACTGCATTTTGGGTTCAATGGTAGAAATACCACTTCGGCACCCTGACTCACAGTTTCGGTCCCTGACGCAACCAATGGCAACCAGATCAGCCGTTCCCAAAATCACTCCGTCCAGTCCCAGGGCAATCCCTTTGATCACGTCCCCCCAGGTTCGAAATCCACCACTTCCCATAAAAACGACATCATCCCTCAATCCATCATCCAATAATTTTTCGTGGCAGATGGGGATGGCATATTCCATATGCATTCCCATCTGGCCCTTGATGATGTCCGGGGCTGCTCCTGTTCCTCCCCGAGGACCATCCAACCAGACTTCAATGACCATTTGATTGTCTTTGGCAATACGGGCAAGACCTGAGACAATGAACTCGATGTCAGGGGAGGGGGAAACCTTAATGCAGATGGTGGTTTGACGGTTGATCATCCGCACCGCATCGATGAATGCCTTGACATCCTCAATGGAATAACAATTGTGAAAAGGGAAGGGGGAGATGAGGCTTACGCCTTCGGCCACGCCTCTTAACCTGGAAACCAGACCAAAGACCTTTCTCCCTAACAGATGGCCTCCTACACCTTGCTTGGCTCCTTGGCTGTATGCAATGACCACCCGACGGGCTCTACGGATCGTCTCTTTGGTCACTCCAAAGAGTCCTGTCTTCATCTGGGTTGAGACATAAGGTTCATCCTCTGAGGTGACGATAGGAACGTATTGAACTGCCATTGAGGCTGGATATTTTCCAAGGGCCTCGATGAGGCTATGATATTCTGGAATGGTCCGAGCCTCTTGAGACAGCCGCTTCATCAACTCTCCAATGGGGATAAGGTTTCTCTCTTCCATCAATCGGCTTAGAGAGGTGACTTGTGAATCCGTTAGGTCTAAGGGATTCCATTTCGAGTCGAGGATAAAGAGGGTTGGATATCCTCCTTCACCCGTATCCATTTGGGTTCCGAGAGTTCGGGTGGCCAATACCCGAGCCCGCCAGGTTCCTGGGCCAATGGAGCCCACAGACATTCCTGCTCCAATAAAGGGAGTTTTTAACCTTAATTGGGGTGAGATCTGAAGACCGGTCGATACCTCATCCAAAATTTCATCTGATAGGGTATCCGGGTTCTGTTGAAATTGAATATGAATGAAATCGAAACCATCCCCTAAATTGCCTCGTTCTTCAGTATGGCCAAGAAGCAGAGTCTCTTGATCCCCACTGGCCATACGGCCAACCGAAGCGATGAGAGAGGCAGGCCAAACATAATCCCGATCGAAAATCCGATAGCATGAAGGGTTGAGATGACAGTGATAAAATTGGTGAGGATGTTTGGCAGGTTGAATTAATTTTTTCAATTGGCTGAATTTCCATCCCTCTGATTTCCCCTCCCTTTGAATCCGTGCAAGGTTACATTGACGGTTTCTCTGAAGGCGGAAGGAATTTTTGAAAATGTCATAGACCCGTTCTTCCAGGTCATCAAAGATGAGAAGTCGGTTTTCTTCTCCTACGGTCTTTTTAATATCCTTAAACCCGGAGGCTCCAAGGACCTCGATGATCTGGACATTCCAGACGCGAATCAAATTGACCATTCGTTTTACCGTGGTAGAGTGATCATGCAAGGGAACGAGGGTTTCTCCCTTTAAATATTTTTTTTGTGCCATGGGATCAGCGGTCAATACGATTGGCCAATCAATCTTTATTCCGTTTGCCCCTCTCTGGATCGTCTTCTGAGAATCTGCAGCAGATCGGATTCCCCCTGAGGCGATGATGGAAAACCGATGACGGAGTTTCTGCATAACGAGAAACCGATGGATAGCAGGAACAGCATCGGTTGTAGGATAATATCCCTTTTCGGGATCATACTCAGAAGTGAGACAGAGGAGATCAACTGGCGATGGGTATAAGGATTCCAGTTTTTTTTGAAATTTGGGAGAGAGCCCAAGTTCAGAGTTGATATCCTCTTTTCTCATTTTTAAAACTGCACTGAACACGGTTGATTCTGAAAAAAGATCCCTCAAGGGAGTTTCTTTTTCCCAAAGGGAATCCTCCATTTCGATCTCTACCCAATCAAAAGAAAGATCCTTGAAAAGTCTGGCCCCTTGTTTCTCACGAAAGAGGTTCTTGATATCTCCAACCCTCAGCCTCAGGATGATGGCTTGAGTTCGATCTTTAATTTTCGATTCAAATCGTTTCACTTCATCCAGACGAAGGGTGATGCGAGTCCCCAGGGTTAAGGCTGTCTCCAGCATGGCCTCCAACCATTCTTTGCTTGGGTCGAAAGGAAGAAGATCAAGGATTAATGGCGTTTTAAGATGGATGAGGCGAGGTGGCGGAGTTTCGATCCTCTCCCCATGGAACTGGAGGTATTTGGGTCGCTGGCCAAGCTGAATGGCAATGGCATCGGAAGTGCTTTCATAGAGAAGGTTCTGAGCAGGTCCGACAATATGGAAGTGACCGAATCGAATGCCATCATTTCCTGAGCCCCGATGGGGATCTCCCTGCCCTGTGCCGGAGACAGGAATCTTCCCTGTGGTAGCCTCCAGATCGATGCGGGCGATAACCTCGCTGTTCCAGTAGGGATCATCCATGCTGAGATAGTCTGGGTGAAGCTCTACTGATGTGGCTGGGAGGCCGGCCGCGATCTGGGGACACCGTTCTAAACATGCACCACAGCCCCGGCAGAGGGTTTCATCGGTAACGATGACCCGACGAGGATCAGCCTCGTCTCGTTTGCGAACGCTATACATACAGGCATCTACACAGGTGCCACAGTGAAGACAATATTCTTCATCAATCCGAACATGGTATTTTGGAAAGGTCTGCCGCTGTTCACGAATCTTTTGATCAAAGCCTGTTCGGATGACATCTAAAAAACGATAAAACTCAGGACTCTTTTCCACCTCCTCAATAAATTGAGTAATTTCTCGAATTGGGAAATCGAAATGGTTAGATAAGTATTTTTCAAGATTTTCATAAAGTTTGCGATGTTTCAAATTGACCTGGCACTCCTGGTCACAACGGCCACAGTGGAGGCAAAAATAAAGGGGTAAGAGCTTTGAAAGTTCGATCTTTTTCGTCTCGATCGCTCGCTTCATGAGGAGTAGCTTTCCCCGAGCTGTAAATGTTTCATCCCTCGTTGCCCGATAAACTGGGCATTGACTCACACAGTTTCCACATTGGGCACAGGAGAAGATCTCTTGAGAGATTTCTTTTAGGTCTTGAGGAATGATTGGGATGCGCTGTCGAAGGGTCTTTTCCGGAAGGAGGGAGAAAATCTTAAACAAGAACCATTGGGCAGAAGCGAGTTCGAGGTTGAATAGGTCAGATTGGAAGAGGATTTTCTGAAAAGGCCCTAACTTTCCTGAGACGCTAAAGAACTTTCCTGGATTAAGGATCCTGAGAGGATCTACCTTTTTCTTATAACGAATGAGTTCTTTTATCTTTTCTTTTGAATAGAGGTCACGGAGAAAGGGGGTATTCCATATTCCCAGACCATAGGGTTTGCCATGATAAAATTGCACTGCCAGTCGAACCATCATCGGAATGAGCATCAGATCAATATAAAAGGTGGCTTTTCGATGGTCAGAGGTGGTCATGGCCAGAAAAAGCACCTGGTCTTTACTGACGAGATGGGAGGAAGGATAAAAGGACACACCTAAGCGTTTCCCCCATTCGCTAATCTTCTCAGCATAGGAAGTCACCTGATCGAGAGGAAGGAGCACCTCCGTAGCCAGAAGAGAGGGGCCCAAAGGTTTGATCGACATTGGAAGAAACCTTTCTTCCCAGAGGTGTTGAGCTGATGTTTCATCTGCAAATGGGATTGATTTCTCGTTGAGATAGGTCTTAAATTGTTTGGCTTCTTCTTTATCGGAAAAGACGACTAAAACAAGATTCTTATCAGTGATCGAGATCTTTTGGTTGGATTGTGAATGAAGGACTCGTACCAATTCTCTGTGATAAACGATGATGTCGTTGGGCTTGATGAAGGGATGTTGGGAGAGCCTCTGGACAAAAGTATAAGCAGAACCATGGGTTTCAAAAGCGAAGAGATATGGAAACCACTGGGAAGGTCGCCTTCCAAGTCTGAGCTTTGCTTGGGTAATAATCCCCATCTGGCCCTCTGTGGAAAGGAAATATTTGATCTCTGGGTCTTCTGATTTTATTTCTTGAATCTCACCCTTAGGAGTGATGACTCGAATAGAGACTAATTGTTTTTCTACAGGTCCATGGTGAAAAGTCCCAAACCCCATTCTTCCGGTAACGATCCACCCGATCAGGGTTCCACCCTTTCCTGAGGTCATGCTGAGAAGAGAAAGTCCGCGACTTTCGAGTTGCCGATGGATGTCGAGAAAACGTGCCCCTGGACCCACTGTCATCTCAAGGGTTTCAGGATTGATCTCAATCCTATCCATCAAGCCAAGGTCAATCAGGATTCCTCCATGGGTCGGGACAGCTCCTCCGTAACCCCAGGTGCCTGCCCCTCGAACCGTTAATGGGACCTTGTGTTTACTGGCAAATTCAAAGATCTTTAAAATCTGCTCTTCACTGGTAGGCTGAAACACCAGATCAGGAAGGCTTTCGAGCATTAGATCCCGAATCAGGGGGGGAAGATCTACATTAAGATCATTACGATAATATTCAAGTTTTTCAGGATCAGAGATGACCCTCAGATCAGGATGATGCTGTAAAAAATCTTCAAGATATTTTCTCCAGGACCATTTTTCTTTCTTCCCGTTCACTTTCATCAACCTCATCCTAATTTCTTAACAACCCCCTACAGAATCGGAAGATATTTTTCCAACTCAAATTGAGAGACATGGGTTCGGTATTGATCCCATTCGATCTTTTTGTTTTCAATAAATTTTTGGAAGATATGGTCTCCCAATGTTTCTCGCACCAATTCACTCTGTTCAGTCAGTTGAATAGCCTCAAAAAGATTGCCCGGGAGGGATTCAATCCCATGTTTCTTTCGCTCTTCTTCGGACATCTCAAAGATATCTTCTTCTACTGGAGGAGGAAGCTCATAGCCTTCTTGGATCCCCTTCAATCCAGCAGCTAACATGACCGCAAAGGCTAAATAAGGATTACAGGCTGGATCTGGTGACCGAAACTCAATTCGAGTGGCTTTTTCCTTCCCTGGTTTATACATGGGGACCCGGACGAGGGCAGAACGGTTTCTCCGTGCCCAGGAGATATAGACCGGGGCTTCGTAACCAGGAACGAGCCTTTTATAGGAATTTACCCATTGAGAAGTTATGGAAGTGATTTCTCTTGAATGTCTGAGAAGACCTGCGATATATGATTTGGCAATCTTGGATAGATGAAATTCATCCTTGGGGTCAAAAAAGGCATTTTTATCCCCCTGAAAGAGGGATTGGTGGGTGTGCATTCCACTTCCATTTTGGCCAAAGATGGGTTTGGGCATAAACGTAGCATAAACGCCGTGCTTAAGAGCAATCTCTTTTACGACCAACCGATAGGTCATTGCGTTGTCTGACATCGTGAGGGCATCTGTGTAACGAAGGTCAATTTCATGTTGACTTGGTGCTACCTCATGGTGGCTGTATTCCACTTTTATCCCCATCGCCTCAAGGGTTAAGATCGTTTCTCGTCGAAGCTCCGTGGCCACATCAAGAGGGGTGAGGTCAAAATAACCCCCACGGTCAAGGATTTGAGGAACCCCATCATTAGTTTTGAAATAGAAAAACTCCAATTCAGGACCGACATAGAAGGTGTAGCCAAGTTCTCGAGCCTTGTTGAGCGCCCTTTTTAAAACCCAGCGAGGGTCCCCTTTATAAGGCGTTCCATCAGGCTCATAGATGTCTGCAAACATCCTGGCTACAGCGTTCTCTTTTGGTCTCCATGGGATGATCTGAAAAGTTTTCGGGTCGGGCTTGGCAATCATATCGCTCTCGTCGATTCGGGCATAACCCTGGATGGAGGAACCATCGAATCCCATTCCTTCCACAAGGGCTCCTTCCAATTCGTCAATGGTGATCGCAAACCCTTTTAGAAACCCTAAGATGTCTGTAAACCAGAGCCGAATAAATTTAACGTTATTTTCCTTCGCCATCTTCAACACATATTCTTTGTCTTTATCCATCTTCTCCTCCTTTATGGTTTTCCCCAAATAAAAGGCGTCCCTCAATAGAAGAAGAGACGCCTTCGTCAGGTCCCATACCTCTTTGTATTTTTTAATATAGTTAAGCAAATTTTATGCCATCTTAGGTTATTGGTTTGAGACTTTTACTTTTTATAAATAATTGGAATTAAATGTGATTATTTTGTGATGGATAAGTTGACCCATGATGGAAATAGAGTGGGATTAATAAAGATGACAGATTTTAGGCTCTGTGCTTAAAAAAGAGCAGGCCTTAAGGGGAGGTTGATATTTACTCTTTAAACCTTATTAAGGCTGTTAATTAGAGACCTCTGGGGATAATTTTTTTATATTGGAGAGTAAGATGCGGAAATTGATCATTTTATTTTGCTAATGATTGAGTTATTGAATATTTTTTCGTAGGGTAAGCCCTTGTGGCTTACCGCTTCTTGGTAAGGGATAAACCCTTACCCTACGAATTATTGAGGTAAGGGATAAACCTTTACCCTACGGATTAATATCAGTAAGGGATAAAGCCTTACCCTACAATCATTCATTGATAACCGCCCGCCCGATACGGGCAGGAAGGCTTTTTCACCCCACCTCACCAGTCTCCAAAATTCAGTTTAAACACTTTTTCAGACATCTCAATTAAAAGAATTGACAAAAGGAAGGTATTTTCATAGAGTAAAATAGTCATCCAATCAAAAGACTTGAGGGAGTCTTATGGAGATTGATAAGTTCTTAGAATGGGCAAGTAAATTGGGTTCGAAGAAGGGGAAGAAGGCCGAGGTTGAAAGATTTAAAAGATACTTTGATAGGTTTTATCTTTTGAATCGTAACTATTTAAATAAGGAAACCTTTGAGAACGCCCAGGGCTCACTTTCCTCTATGGCACAGGCCATGGCAGAAACTCTCCAATATCTGAATGGAGAAATTGTTAGATTGAGAAACAAGAGAATGAAACTCCCCTTTGAAAATGTGAGCCTTGGGGAGATGCAGAAGATCCAGAACAAAAATCAGATGTTGATCAAGGAATTATTAGAAGGGTTAAAATAAATGCCCGAGCAAGGTTTGTTTCAAATTGGGCCTTCTGGAAGGGTTTCCTGACGATGCCATCCTTCCTTTTATGATGAAGGAATTCTCCCCATTCAAATGGCATCTTTTCCACGTTCCCCTGTTCGAATCCGAATGACTTCATCAACAGTGGAAATAAATATCTTTCCATCTCCAATCTGACCTGTTTTGGCTTCTCGCTCTATCGTTTCAACCACCTGGGTGATCATTTCTTCAGTGGTAATTAGTTCAATTTTGACCTTGGGGAGGAAGTTGATCTTGTATTCATCGCTTCGATAGACTTCGGTATGGCCTTTCTGCCTTCCAAATCCTTTCACCTCGGTTACGGTCATCCCTTGTATACCGATTCTGGTTAGGGCGTTCTTGACATCATCGAGCTTAAATGGCTTGATAATGGCTTCGATCTTTTTCATTTCGCCTCCGGTATCTTAACCCCACCCTGCCTCCCCTTAAATTAAGGGGAGGTGAGG
>CAZFDM010000242.1:0-64811 GCA_964517975.1 uncultured Syntrophaceae bacterium | reverse complement strand
GTATTTTATCAATTCATTGTCAAAAGGTCTTTTGGTCCTTCAAATTTTTTCTGAAAGGGGAAGCCCCCTTACCCTTTCAGAAATATCTAATGCCATGGGAACGAATAATGCCACTGCTACTCGTTTTTTATATACACTAACCCAATTGGGATTTATTCAGCGTGATGAACAAAGACGATATTACCCTACCCCAAAGGTGCTTTCCCTTGGATATGCCTTTATTTCGGGTTCAGATTGGCGAGAGGTAGCAAGCTATTACCTGGAACGTCTTTCCAATGAAACTCAGGCCACTACAAATTTATCAATTTTAGAGGGTAAAGAAATTTTATATGTAATTCGTATAAGAAAAAGAAAGTATCTCCCCTTTGATATTCGGATCGGAAGCAAACTCCCGGTTTATTGCACAGCCATGGGAAAGGTCCTGATGGCTCTGGGACCATCTGAAAAGATCAACCCCATTCTTAAAACCCTGGAGTTTAAACCCCTGACCCATCATACCATTACAAGCCTAAATAAGTTTATGGAGGAACTGGAGAAGGTTCGAAAAAAGGGTTATGCGTTAAACGATGAAGAACTTACGATAGGAAACCGCGCTATCGCAGCACCGGTTTTAGATAAAAATGGGGATGCCATTGCCGCCATCAACATTGCAGTACCAACAAGTCAATATAGCCGGAGTGAGTTGGAGAAAAATATAGCTCCCATCCTCATCCAAACCGGAAGGGAGATCTCTGATGCCCTTTTAAAGATGGAATCTCCCTTTATCATGGGAGGCTCTTCATAAATGACGATTTGGATAATCACTCAGAAAGAAAAGAATTTGAACCCATTCGCAAAAGGGCTTAAACAAGCGTTATACCAATTCTTTCTCTCAAAGAAAAAGAGGTTGATATGAGACTTGAGATTGAATCGATTGATATTAAAGATGTCCATCCAGGGTCTAAGACCTACGCAAAGGATAGAGTTTTATACGTCCATCTTAAAGAGTTAAAAGAAATTCTCCTCCAGGATAGGCGAATTAAATCGGTTGATATCAATCTAATTCATCCTGGGGAAAGGGTGCGTATTGTCAATCTCATGGATGTGGTTCAACCTCGTTGTAAGATCGATAAGGTCGAGGCGGACTTTCCGGGTTTCATTGGCAGATTGCAAGTTGCCGGGAGTGGACGTACCAGGTCCTTACGAGGAGTCAGCGTGCTGGTTTCGAATCCATTTACGAATCGGAAATACTCGGCCCTTCTGGATATGTCGGGTCTTATTCCAGAAATAAGTCGATATGGAAAGATGCACCATGTCCACATCTCCCCAACTATTTCAGAAGATATAGAGGATCGCGATTTTGAAGATGCTGTAAAGATCGCGGGTTTAAAGACAGCGGTCTATCTTGCCCGATGTGCAGAAGGACATCCAGTGGATGAAGTGGAGATATATGAGTTGGATATCCCAAAACTCTTTACAAAATCGGACCTTCCCCGAATCGCTTATTACTACCAACTTTATAGCCCTCAGCACGATCATCTCGGAGTATCTGATCCCTGTTTTTATGGATCAGATGTCCGAAACCTGACACCCACCATTCTTCATCCCAATGAGGTCTTGGATGGAGGGGTAGTTGGGGCTCATACCATTCGAGCCCTCGACACTTATACGATCCAAAACCATGGAGTTATTAAAGAACTTTACAGCCGGCATGGCAAAGATCTGATCTTTGCTGGGGTTGTGTGTGGAGTGGCCAATATGGAGCCCATCCCCAGAAAAAGGCAGGCAGTAATGGCTTCTAATCTGATAAAAAATGTATTAGGTGCAGATGGTGTGGTTCTCACAAAAATTCATGGAGGATTGCCCCATGTTGATTTGGCAATGGTGGCAGAAGAGTGTGAGAAGCTTGGAGTCAAAACTGCCATCTTTATCCAGCCCTTGATTAGTTATGGAACACTTGCAGAAACCTTACTCTTCAACACAGAAGCAGTGGACCTGATTATTACTGTTGGAGCCACCATGGAAAGGATTAAGGTTCCTTTAGACGCAGTGAGATTTTTAGGAGGGACCGCCGATACGAAAATCTATTGTCCAGATCCCATTGAGCAACATGCTGGTGACCCTGTCATTGATGTTGAACAATTTTTAATCGCTGGAGTGCATGATCACCTTGGAGGAGCCAATATCATTGTGAAAGAATATTAGGGCGAAGCTCTATTGGAGGGTTTAGATGGTACAAAAAAAATTGAAAGTGGTCCATTACCTAAATCAATTTTTTGGTCAAGTGGGGGGTGAGGAAAAAGCAGATATTGGTTTTATAGTAATGGCAGGCCCAATAGGTCCTGGGGCTGTTTTACAAAAAGTATTGGGGGATAAAGCCAATGTAATAGCGACGCTCATCTGCGGGGATAACACCTTTTCAAAAAATCCTGAACTCGTTTCAGAAGAAGGCCTGAAATTGATTGAGCCCTATCAACCTGACCTCTTTTTTGCAGGCCCAGCCTTTGCAGCGGGAAGGTATGGAGTGGCCTGTGGCGCGATTTGTAAGATAGTCGGTGAAAAACTTGGCATCCCAGCGATTACAGGGATGCATGAAGAAAATCCTGGCGTGGAGATGTATCGAAAATATGCCTATATCTGTAAGACTGGAAACAGCGCAAGGGATATGGCAATCAGCATAGAGCGAATGGTTAAACTTGCCTTTCAACTAATATCTGGAGAGAAAGGAGTTTATCTGGTCTCCAGGGAGAATCTCCCGAAACCTGAGGAATTTCATTATTTTACTCGATACCTTCTTAGAAATGAGTATACGGATAAAACAGCTGCCCGAAGAAGTGTCGATAAGCTACTGGCCAAGATTAAGGGAGACCCCTTTGAGAGCGAGGTCATTCTTCCAAAGTTTGAAAGAGTGGAGCCTCCTCCACCCCTCAAGGATCTTCGCACCTGTGAAATTGTCCTGATTAGTGATGGGGGATTGGTCCCCAGAGGGAACCCTCATGGATTGAGTGGGAGGGGAAATCTCCGTTGGGCTATTTATGATATAGATACTTTTCTCCCAGAGAATTACGACTCCTCTAATTACGAGATCGCCCATACAGGTTATTTCCCAGTGCATGTCTTGAGAGATCCAAATCGACTGGTTCCAGTAGATGTGATGCGTGAACTTATGAAAGAGGGGAAGATCGGAAAACTCCATCCATCGTTTTTCTCTACCTCCGGCAATGCCACCATCTCGAGAAGATGTGCTGAAATGGGGGAGGAGATGGGAGAGGAGATCAAGAGGCGGGGAGGAATTAATGCTGTTATTCTCACCTCAACCTGAGGCTCCAGCACTCGTTGCGGTGCAACGATCGCATCAAGAATTGAGAAGAGAGGTATCCCTGTTGTTCAAATTACTGCAGTTCCGAATGTAGCCCAAATGGTTGGAGTTAATCGAATCTTGCAGGGGCAAAGTATTACCTGCGTGGTTGGAAATTCCGTTTTAACTAAAGATCAAGAAAAGGCCTTGCGCCGAAAGTATGTATTGCGGGCTTTAGAAATACTCCAAACAGAGGTAAGTAGACCAACCATCTTTACCTTAGAAGGAATGCAGTAATCTTTATCCATCACTTAATTAAAGAAATGGGATCTTCAACTTTATGAGAAAGGAGGTGATTTAATTTTTCATAATTTTGGATGAAAAACCAAATATTATCTGAAAGGAGGGTCATATGAGGTTTATAATTAAAAAATGTTTAATCTTTATTATCCTAATCTTTGCTCTTGTATTTCTAAGTATCAATGGTTCGGCCCAGACCGTGAGCTCAGTCAAACTCCCAGAAACTCTCTTGTGGAGTTGCTATGATGTAGGTTCCACTGGTTACGTTCATGCCTCGGCAATGGCTGATGCCTTGCTTAAGAAGTATGGAATCAGGGTTCGGTTGATGCCTTCAGGAACCTCAATTGGAAGAATCATGCCCCTAAAAACAAAAAGGGTTGAGGTGGCATGGTTAGCCACAGAAGCACACTTTGCCGCCGAGGGGGTTTATGACTTCGCTACTTACGAATGGGGTCCCCAAGATCTGAGAGTTATACTCGCCCTTCCCACTGCCCACGCTGTTATTACCACCAAAGAAAGTGGGATTAAAACATTAAGAGACCTCAAGGGGAAAAGGGTTTCTTGGATTCCTGGAAATCCATCTCTAAATGTAAAGATGGAGGCTTATCTGGCTTTTGCCAATCTGACTTGGGATGATGTGAAGAAGGTAGAATTTCCAAGTTATGCCGCCACTGCAAAGGGTTTGATCGCTGGACAAGTCGATGCGATCTGCGGGACGACCACTGCAAGTCTTATTTATGAATTGGCAAGTACTCCAAAAGGTGTTCATTATCCCCCCTTTCCTCCTGAGGACAAAGAGGGTTGGAAGAGAATGTTGAAAATAGCACCCTATTTAAAACCTTTCACAGAAACAGTTGGGGCAGGACTCTCAAAGGATAATCCAGCCCAACTGGTTCAATACCGATATCCTATCGGAACGGTCTATGCAGATACCTCTTTTGATTATGTCTATAATTTAACAAAGGCTTTGGATGAAACCTTCCCACTCTATGAAAAAGCGCACCCAACCATGCCTTGGTGGCGTATCGACCAGGCTGGAGTACCACCTGTCGATGCCCCTTTTCATGAAGGAGCAATAAAATATTTTAAAGAGAAAGGGATATGGACCCCAGAATACCAGGCCTGGAACGATAAGTATGTAAAACGTATAAAGAATTTAGAAAAGGCATGGGCAAAGGCTATTGCCATGGGAAGGGCTCAAAAATTGGAATCAAAAGATTTTGAAGCCCTATGGATGAAAATAAGGGAAGAGGTCCCACAGGATTAGTCAGTGAGATGAAAAATTAAATGATAGGGTCCCCTTCAAAATAAAGAGGGGACCCACCTCTTGTTTATTAGGAGAAAACCTGATATGCATGAAAATTTGGCCCTTCCCCAAGAGAGGAAAATAATAGATGAAAAATCCCGAGTAGGAACCTTTATCTATACTATTTGTGTAGCCTTATCCGGGATTGGACTAATCATTATTATCAACCAACTATTTCATTTGCAATTAGCAGGTTTTATGCCTATCGGGACTGCCTACTTTTACTATCTATTAGCCACCTTCTTATCCTTGACCTTTCTTCTTTATCCTTCAACTGAAAAAAGCAAAGGTCGGGTAATTTGGTACGATTGGTTACTCTTTATCCTCTGTGTAATGACTAATCTTTACCTTGCCTTTCATGCCTACGACATCTTAACAAAAGGATGGGAGTTCCAAGCACCCCTGATTCCAACCGTCGCGAGTTTTATCTTATGGTTTATTGCGCTCGAGGGGGTCAGACGAGCAGGAGGAAATATTCTTTTCGTCATCTGTGCCATCTTTTCTTTTTATCCTCTTTATGGTGAGTTTCTTCCTGGATTATTTTGGGGAAATCCCTTTACCTTTTCGCAGGCCGCCCGTTACCATGCAATGGGGGTAGAGAGTATCATTGGTATTCCGACTAAAGTCGTAGGTGAACTGTTGGCAGGTTTCATCATTTTTGGTGTAGCCCTTGTGACCTCTGGGGGAGGTAAATTCTTCATGGACTTCGCCCTCTCGGTTTTAGGCCATACCAGAGGAGGGGCAGCAAAGGTCGCAGTCCTATCGAGCGCTTTTATGGCCATGCTCAGTGGAAGTGTGATTTCCAATGTTGTCACTACCGGTTCGGTCACCATCCCTGCAATGAAGAAGACAGGCTATACCCCAAACTTTGCTGGTGCGGTGGAAGCCTGTGCTTCTACAGGAGGGACGATTACACCACCCATTATGGGAGCGGCGGGGTTCTTGATCGCTTCATTTTTAGCTGTACCATATTCTAAGGTAATCCTCTCAGCATTCTTTCCTGCTGTTCTTTACTATATCACTCTTTATACCCAGGTAGATGCCTATGCAGCCAAATCAAATTTGGTAGGATTACCAAGAAAAGATTTACCCAATTTCTGGAAGACATTAAAAGAGGGATGGTTCTTTTTCGGCTCAATTATCCTATTAACCTTTATCCTCTTCTATGTGAGGATGGAATCGTGGGCCCCCTTCTACACCATGGTATTCCTCTTTGGCTGTGCTATGATCCGTAAGAGTACACGGCTTACTTGGAGGAAAATAGTGGACTTCCTTTTCGAATCAGGCAAACTCATGGCCCAGATAACTGCCATTTTGGCAGGGGTCGGTTTGATCGTTGGATCCCTTTCTGGGACTGGTGTGGCCAACTCCTTCTCAAGAGAGCTTGTCATCTTAGCGGGAGATAATTATCTACTTCTCCTCTTCTTAGGAGCCCTCACCAGTTTTATCTTAGGGATGGGGATGACTGTCACTGCATGTTATGTCTTTTTGGCAATTGTCATGGTTCCTGCTCTCGTTAAAATAGGATTGAATCCAATGGCCTGTCATCTATTTGTACTCTATTGGGGTGCTCTTTCCTACATCACTCCACCTGTGGCCTTGGGATCAATTACAGCTGCAGCCATTGCTGGAGGAAATCCAATGGCTACAGGATATCAATCGATGAAGTTGGGGTCAGCCAAATATATCGTACCTTTCTTCTTCGCTATCAATCCTGCTTTAATTATGATAGGGCCATTATGGGATGTCGTATTAGCAGTGATTACAGCCATCCCAGGTGCTGTCTTTTTGGGATCATCGATGGAAGGATGGCTTTTTTTCTACGGGAGATTGTCAATTTACCAGAGAATTTTAGTTTTTGCCATTGGGGTCCTATTATTGTATCCCAAATGGCAAGCTACTGTAGGGGCCATTATTGTCTTCATTGCGTTATTAATATTCCTGAAGATGTCTTCTTTTCCTCATACAAAATTTAGGTTGTTAGTTTAGAAAATAAATTTAAGAAGTAGAAGAAAGGGAGGTGTGAAGATATGGATAATTGGCTCAAAGGCAAAACAGCCATCATCATTGGTGAGCGGGATGGAGTTCAAGGTCCTGCCATTGCTACATGTCTTGAAGCAGCAGGTGCCAATGTCGCCTTTAAGGTAACAGAGTGTTTTGTCTGAACGGCTGCAGGAACAATGGATCCAGAAAATCAAGGTCAGGTGAAGAGTATTGCGGAAAGAGCCCAAAAGGATAATATCCCTAAGGATGATATCATTGTAGTCCTTGGTGCAAGCGATCTGGATGGAGTGATGATTACAGCAGAAACCGTGACTACTGGAGATCCTTCTTTTTCTGGACCATTGGCAGGAGTCTCGTTGGGACTCCCTGTTTATCATATCCTGGAGCCTGAGGTTCGAGACGCAATCCCTGAGGATGTCTATGAAGAACAAGTAGGCATTTGGGCGATGGCAATTGAGCCGGAAAAGATTGAGAAAATAAGTCAAGAACTCAAGGCACTTCGAAAGAAGTGTTTATCGAATGCTTAAAAATCCTTTATTAGAAGGAAATAGGCTGTTTTTGAGCACTTTTCAATGAAAGTGTCTCCATAGGGTGATCAAAACTCTTCAAAGGTCTATTGACCACTGAATTCAACTTTCAGAGGGAAGTTAATATTTTTACCAAAGAGGAGGATTCAATGGTGAGCGAGGTTAATGCAGATAATTTTGAAAAAGAGGTCGTGGAGTCAGAAATTCCTGTTTTGGTCGATTTTTGGGGGCCTCAATGTGCTCCTTGTTTGGCCCTAATACCTCAGGTAGAGAAGTTAGAAGAAAAATTTGGAAAAAGATTGAAGATTACAAAGGTCGATGCTTCAAAAAACAGACGGCTCTGTTTAACCCTAAAAGTTTTAGGATTACCTACATTTCTCCTCTATAAAGGTGGGAAAGAGGTGGATCGTTTGAGTGGAAACAACCTTAAAATTGAAGAAATTGAAGAGGCGGTAAAGAAGATCGTTGATTAAATAGAGAAAGGAGATTTTTTGATCATGTCTGTAGTAATTCCAGAAGCCAGTTATATCATTGTCCATGTCCCTGACTTAGTTCAATATGGATCCAAACCTACTCGAGATATTGAGGACAACCCTCAGGTCAAAGAACAATTATACAATCATTTAAGGAGTTACGATGAAGCCCTCAGATATGTTCCCCATCAGGTATATATTGGGAATATGGAGCCAGAGGTTTTGTACAATGTGCCCAAGCCCTGGTATGAACATCTGCTTCCAGAAGGAAAGCGGAATGGACCCTTTGGGGAGATCATGCCAGAAGATGAATTTTATGGTTGGATGAAAGCGGCCGATGACTTTGACCTGTTCTGGCTGGAACCTCAATTTATTGAGCAGATCAAGGATAAGTTTTCCTCTCATCCTTTTGTAAGCGAGGCATGGATCAAGAAACTGGGTCAGGGGAAATCGATTGAGAAAATAACGGAGATTATTGAAAAAGGAGATGCCCTACCAATTTTTTATGATGGGAAGCTTATTGGCTCATTTAGACGCGATCATGAAAGAGACGATACATTAAAGGCACAAGTTCTACTGGAGAACTTGACCGCGAAGGCTTCTGGGGTCTTGGCTATCCTACATCTTTTAAAATTAGCGAATATGGATCCAACCGAAGTAGAATTTGTTCTCGATTGTACAGAGACTGCTGTTGGAGACAGGTACAATCGAGGAGGTGGAAGTTTAGCAAAAGCCTATGCTGAGATGGCAGGTTGTGTCAATGCCACAGGTCATGATGTTCGGGCATTCTGCGTGGGTCCCAATCACGCAATCATGGATGGAGCGGCCTTAGTTGAATCTGGAATCTTTAAAAATGTAATCGTGGCTGGTGGAGGATGTCTGGCTAAGGCAGGCATGAAGTCTGCAGCCCATTTGAAACATAACATGCCGATTCTGGAGGATATTCTTGCTGGAATGGCCATATTGATTACGAAGGATGACGGTATAAGTCCACGGATTCGTCTGGATTCTATAGGTAAACATGATGTGGGTGCGGGTTCACCTCAACAAGCCATCCTGAGTTCCCTAATTTTGAAACCTCTAAAAAGACTCGGAATGAAGATGAAGGATATTGATAAGTTTTCCACAGAGTTACATAATCCAGAAATTACTCTTCCCGCTGGCGCTGGAGATACTCCTGCAACCAATTATAAAATCATGGCTTCTCTTGCGGCTATGAACAAAGAGATTGATAAGACGGAGCTCGATAAGTGGGTTAGAGAGAAGGGAATGTTAGGATATTGTCCGACACAAGGCCACATCCCCTCTGCGGTGCCATACATAGGCCATGCAATTCGAGCAATGAGGCAAGGGAAGATAAAGAGGGCGATGTTCGTTGGAAAAGGTAGCCTGTTTTTAGGAAGGATGTCCCAACTCTCGGATGGGCTATCTTTTATTCTTGAAGCCAACTCCCATTCTTCTGCCCATGCCTAATTTAGGGATACTCAGTACCTTAACGTATTGAGAATTTACCTTGAAGGGTTACACGTTAAAGATATCTCTAAGACTTTATGGGGGAATGAGCGACCCCCATAGGGCCTTTTTTATTGGCTTACAATCGTTTTAAGAAAATTTGTAGGGTAATCCTTTATGGGTTGGTTTTTTGTAGGGTAAGTCCTTGTGGCTTACCACTTCTCGGTAAGGGATAAACCCTTACCCTACGGATTAATTTAGGTAAGGGTCAAGCCCTTACCCTACAAATATAGTTATTATCGGTATCCGGCCGTCCGTATCGGGCGTGCGAATACCGATAAAGATTAAGCAATAACATCTAATTCCCTGAAAAGACTTATTTTATTTAAAAGAAATTGTGAGAAAATTAAAATTATAAATGACCGCATTCAAAGGGTTTTAAACCTTACCCTACCATAAAAAAATGAGCTTTTTCAGAACTCTCGTGATGGCCTCTTGACAAATTGATATGTCGTATGAAATGATGGATATCCAACAGATTGAAGATAATAAGAGTTTTTTGAATAGTTGGAGAGTGTTGAGGGTGGAAATATTACTGACCGACTTGAATTGATGGCTCAAACAGGGGTGGATGGTTTAAGTCTCGACAGTAAGGTTGATTTTGAAGAGGCCAGAAAGATATTAGGGCCAAAATTTTGTTTGATGGGAAATATTGATACAACCTTATTAGCAATGGGTGAACCCAAGGAGGTTGAAGAAAAATCCAAAGAGACCTTGCAGAAAGCAGGGAAGGATGGATGTCTTCTTCTTCGTGGCGGTTGAAACATTCCTGGGATGACTCCGGCGGAGAACATGAGGGCCATGATTAAAGCAGCTCGAGATTTTGTCATTTGATTCTATCAAGTTTACAATCCAGAGATAGGAGGAGTAACTTTATGGCAACCGAAGAAAGGACGAAGGAGATTCTTAAGGGGTTACATGATGCAGTGGCCTATTTCGAAGAGGAGGAGGCTAAGAAGTGGGCCAAGATTGCGTTGGAAGAGGGTGTAGACCCATTTGTGGCCACAATGGAAGGTCTGGCTGAGGGGATGATGGAGGCAGGGGAGAAGTATAATAATAAAGAGTATTTTGTTCCAGAACTTCTGATGTGTGCAGATGCCCTCTATGCGGGTTTAGATATTTTAAAACCAGCCATTGAGGCCTCGGGTAGAAAGTCAGAGGTCAAAGGTTCGATTGTCCTTGGTGTGGTAGAGGGCGATGTGCACGACATTGGGAAGAACTTAGTGAAGATGATGTTTGAGGTTGCAGGATGGAATGTATACGATTTGGGGAAAGATGTTCCTTTAGATAAATTTGTGGAGGAGCAGATTAGGACAGACTCCGATATCGTTGGAATATCAGCATTGATGACAACCAGTATGCTTTCCATGCCAGAGGTTATAAAGAAGTTAAGGGCTAAGAATCCAAAGGTCAGGATCATGTTGGGAGGGGCTCCTCTCAATCCCGAGATTGCAGAAAAATATGGTGCAGACGGATATGCCAAAAATGCAGGCACTGCAGTAGATGAAGCAATAAGACTTTTAAAAATGCTAAAAGAAGAAGAGATGAAAAAATAAGAAAGAGGTAATTTTTAAAGAAATAAATGGTTGGACTCAATATAACCTAATTGTTTGATTTTAAAAGGTAATTTATTTTTTATATATTATTATAATATTTATGACATTTTTCTTGACATCTCCCTCTAACTTTGTTTAATATAACTTCGCTACCTCCTAAATAATTACAAAATAGTGAGATTCATCCTTGTTTCAGACTGCTAACAAAGTCCAGAAGATTTCTGACCAGATTGTTGAACAGATCAGAAATGCTGTTCTTTCAGGCCAGTTTAAACCTGGGGACAGGGTAGCCTCCGAGAAAGAACTCATGAGTGAGTTTGCTGTGAGCAAGGCAACCCTCCGGGAGGCATTAAGGGTGCTTGAAGGGATGGGATTAGTGGAGATACGGAAAGGGATGTCAGGTGGGGTCTTCATTGCAGAAGTCGATATGAAGACCACCATCCACAGCATAATCAACTTTCTTCATTTTAAGACTGTTTCTGTCAAAGACATTACGATGATTCGCTACTTCCTTGAGCCTCACATTGCACAACTCGCAGCCTCACGAATCAAACCTGAGGATATTGAAAAATTGGAGAAGATGATTTCTGAAGATATCGGCTCCCAACAAACAGTTATTTCGAGAGAGATTGGGTTTCATCGATTCCTTGCCCGAATGACAGAGAACCCAATCCTGATTCTCATCATGGACTTTATTGATAACATCTTAAATGATATAAAATTCCAATTGAAATTAGGACCAGAATTTTACCTCAAAGTTGAAAAGGCACACAGGGCCATCCTTGAATGTCTAAAACAGGGGGATGCCGATGGGGCAAGACGTGAAGTGACCAACGATCTGATAGAAGTGGGTTATGAATTGGCAAAACTAAGTGGAACCAAGCCGTTTGATCCAAGCATGATGGAGAGGAAGGATTCCTCTCATCAAGCAGTCCAATCTACCATCTCTCAAGATAAACTAATGGATGGAGCTCTTAAGCGAGATGAATTAGAGCCGAAAGAAGTTGAATCTAACCCATAGAATAGAAGGGAAGTAATTTATGGCAGGCAAGAAAGAGACCTCTGAAAAATGCATGGTCATCTTTCAACCTTCAGGTCGAAGAGGTTTTATCCCTAAGGGGAAGACCCTTAAAGAGGCTTCGATTGCACTTGGAGTGGATATTGAGGGGATATGTGGTGAGAAGGCCATCTGTGGGAAGTGTAAGGTGAGGGTAGAGCAGGGAATCTTTGAAAAGTATGGGGTGGAATCAAGTCTCGATCACCTCTCTCCCATGAGCCAAACAGAGAGAAAATTTTTCAGCCTTCAGCAAGAACGCGGGGGCTACCGATTAGCCTG
The DNA here is from genome assembly GCA_964517975.1 of uncultured Syntrophaceae bacterium. Taxonomy (GTDB): domain Bacteria; phylum Desulfobacterota; class BSN033; order BSN033; family UBA1163; genus JBBIRM01. The sequence continues at coordinate 52,520 of CAZFDM010000242.1, read as the reverse complement.
TCAGGCTCAGATCTTGGATGATATCATCGTCTTTGTCCCTGAAGAGAGCCGAATGGGAAAACAGGTGGTTCGAAAGGCAGCCAAAGAGATTAATATCGAACTCAAACCTGCAGTCAAAAAATATTATGTAGAATTACCAAAGGCAACCTTAGAAGATACAAGGGGAGATTGGGAACGTTTGACGACAGAACTTGAAAAGCAATATGGACTGAAAAACCTAACCATCGACTATCAGGTTTTGGTCACCCTCCAGGAGGTTGTGCGTCAAGGCGATTGGAAGGTTACGGTTTCTGTCTGGCATGACCGAGAGGTGATCAAAGTTGAACCTGGGAATGTTAAAAGGGCTTTTGGTTTGGCTGTGGATGTAGGAACGACAACAGTTGCCGGTTATCTCTGCGATCTCACCAATGGGAAGTTGGTAGCTACTGCCTCCATGATGAATCCTCAAGTCATTTATGGCGAGGATGTAATGTCCCGAATCAGTTATACCATGACAAACCCTGATGGTCTTGAGCATATGAACCAGGCCATTCTGGATGGGTTGAATGGAATTGTTGAGGAGGCCACTGCTATTGCGGGAATAAAAAGGACAGACATTCTGGATATGACCATTGTTGGCAATACCTGTATGCACCATCTCTTTCTCAACATCGATCCTCGAAATATTGGACGTGCACCTTTCGCCCCCTCACTCCATCATTCCTTAGATATTAAAGCCCGTGATTGGGGACTCAAACTACTTCCTGAAGCAGTAACGGTTGAAATTGGAGGATACCCCCCCTGTCAAGTCGCCTGCCCTGCAGGAATCAGTGGCCAAGACTTTTTATATTACATTGCTCAGGGAAAGTTTGAGGAAGCCCTTGAAGAGATTAGAAGGGCAATGCCTTTCCCTGGAGTATGCGGTCGTGTCTGCACTCATCCATGCGAGGTTGAATGCGAGAGAGGAAAGGTAGATCAGCCTCTTTCCATTCGAGCACTTCATCGGTTTGTAGCAGACCATGAATTAAGAAATGGTAGAAAGAGGGCAGCGCCCATTGAGAAGACGAAGGAAGAAAGAATTGCCATTATCGGTTCAGGACCAGCAGGGCTCTCCTGCGCCTATGAACTCGTGAGAAGGGGCTATCCTGTTACAGTCTTTGAGTCCGCTCCTAAGCCTGGAGGAATGCTTCGGTATGGCATCCCCGACTACAGGCTTCCGAAGGAGGTTCTGGACGAGGAGATTGGTTACATAGAAGAGTTGGGTGTGGAGATAAAGACCAATCATCCTGTGCAAAGCCTCAAAGAGGTTTTCGATCAGGGATATAAGGCAATCTTTTTAGCAACCGGCGCTTGGAAGAGCCAGAGGATGGGTATTCCCAATGAAGAGTCAAAAGGAGTGATCCATGGGCTTGAATTTTTGAAAAAGGTAAATTCTGGGGAGAAGGTTGAGGTGGGTAGAAGGGTGGCTGTAGTGGGTGGCGGTAACGCTGCCATCGACGCTGCCCGAGTGGCCAGACGTCTTGGAGCAGAGGAAGTTTTGATTATCTATCGTCGTTCCCAAAATGAGATGCCTGCCATCAGAACCGAGATTTCAGAGGCTGAAAAGGAAGGGGTGAAGTTTCATTTCCTGGCATCTCCGATCATGGCCCTGGCCAATGATGGGAAACTCAACGGGATTCAATGTATCCGGATGGAACTTGGAGAGCCCGATGAAAGTGGTCGACCCACTCCTATCCCCATCCAAGGGTCAGATTTTCATATCGATGTGGACCAACTCATCATTGCTGTAGGTCAGGCTATAGACCAAAGGATGTTTGTCAATGAACTTCAGTACACGAAATCTGGGACTATTTTAGTAGATCCAATTACGTTGAAGACAAATATAGATGGGGTATTTGCTGGAGGGGATGCGGTCTTAGGTCCAGCCGATGTGATTTCTGCTGTAAGTGCTGGGCAAGAGGGGGCCATCTCAATTGAACTCTATCTCTCAGGAGTGGATCTGGTCAAAGGGAGGCCTGCCAAGAAGAAGAAGATTGAAGACGTTCCAAAGGAGGGAATTGAAAAAGAGGAGCGTAAACCCCTATTTCTTATTGAGCCTGAAAAAAGAACGGGTTTTGAGGAAGTCGAATTGGGGTTTGCCGATCGGGTGGAGATTGCCATCGAAGAATCAAAGAGATGTCTTAACTGCAGTGTTTATGCTGAGAAGGGAAGGCCAGAGGCAAAGATATCAAGGGATATTGGGATTAAAATTGCACCAGGGGCCTATGTCCATGTGCTTCCCATTGAGGCAGGTTTTGTCGGAGCAGACAATGTGGGGGTCCTGATTGCTGAGGAACCTTACAACCAGGATAGCATTGAATTGATCATTGACATCGGCACCAATGGAGAACTTGTCCTTGGGAATAGACAAAAACTTATCTCCTCTTCCTGTGCCACAGGTCCTGCCTTTGAGGGAGCGGAGATTAGATTCGGTATGCGGGCTGCTCCTGGGGCGATTGAGAAGATTGAGATCGATCCTGAGACCAAAGAAGTCCGCTTCAAGGTGATCGATAAGGAGGGGTGGAATACAGAATTAGAAGAGGTGGGCGCGAAAGGCATCTGTGGTTCAGGGATTATTGATATCGTCCCTCAACTTTTCCTTGCAGGGATTATCGATAAGACGGGCCGTTTTAATAAGAATCTTAACACTCCTCGATATCGTGAGGTCAATGGTCAACCCGAATTTGTCATTGCCTGGGCCAACGAAACATCGATTGGGCAGGATATTGTGATATGTCAGGATGATATCAGGGCGATTCAACTGGCCAAAGGAGCCATGTATGCAGGGGCCAAGATTATGATGCGGGCTCTGGGTGTAGAAAAGATAGACAAAGTCATCTTAGCAGGGGCATTTGGAAGTTATATTGATAAGACATCAGCCGCACTTTTAGGGCTTTTCCCTGACTGTGATCCGAAGAATGTCTATTCTGTAGGAAATGCGGCTGGCGATGGAGCCCGTATGGCCCTTCTCAATGTGGACAAGAGGAAAGAGGCGGATTGGATTGCACGGAGGGTAGAATATTTAGAACTCACCCTGGAGCCAGGATTCGATAAAATTTTTGCCCAGGCCATGTGGATTCCTCATATGAAGGATAAGTTTCCACATCTCGAGCATCTGCTTCCTGAAAAGAAATAAAGATACATCCTCCCTCCTCTTTTGAAGGGGGAAGGGAGGATGGGAAGAAAGGGGTTTTTTAATGTTAAGATATTCTTTGGAGCAAAAGGTATTCAATATTGGTGGAGCAAAAGTGGGTGGTCAGTTGGGAGAGAACCCTCCGCTTTTGATTGGAAATATGTTTCAAAAAGGAGATCTCATCTTAGAAGACAGAAAATCTGGAAAGTTTAACCGAAAGGTGGCTGAAGAACGAATCCATGAACTGGAAGAGATTTCTCGTCAGACAGGGATTCCTGGTCTAATTGCATTGGTGGCCAATTCTGAGGAGGAGATAAAAAATTATATCGATTTTTTTGTTAGCGTTACGGAGATACCCTTTGCCATTGATATCTGGCAGCAGAAGACAAGGCTGGCAGGAGCCCGCTATATTGCAAAGAAAGGGTTACAAAACAGGGCTCTTTATAATAGCATTACCCCCTGGGATGAGGATATTAATGGTCAGGTCTCTGAACTCAAAGAACTTGGCATCAAGCATGTGGTCGTTCAGGTCTTCGATATAGAGGATAAGACGCCCACTGGTAGGGTCAAGTCCCTGAAGGCCTTGCTTCCTCTTGTGGAGAAAGGGAATTTTGAGAGCATACTCGTTGATACTGCTGTGATGAATCTACCTGCCACTACCTTTTCTTTAATGGCTAATTATCTTATCAAAAAGGAATTTGGTCTTCCAGTTGGATTCGCTCCTTCCAATGGGACTTATATGTGGAGGAAGTCAGCAGGTGAGAAGGAGAGAAATAAATTCCCAGCGATCGATGCAGGGGTCCATGCCATCTCAGCACTGGCAAGCGATTTCCTTTTCTATGGGCCTTTAACAGGTACAACTAGGGTTTTTTCAGCCGTGGCTGCAGCAAGCAGCATGATGGCCGCCCTAGCTTATGGGGAAGCGGGGGTTTTACCCCATGAGAATCACCCGTTAAACCTTCTCTTCCCTGATGTGGTTAAACAATTTGAAAAAGAAAAAGGAGAAAGATGACATGGCAACCGATTTAAGTCCAAGACAGCAGGTCCTTAAACTCTTAGGGAAAGAAAAGTTAGATATGATTCCCCTCTTCAGTGGCATGGGAAATATTACCATTCATGGCCTGGAAAAATATGGGTGGAAATTTCCAGAGATTCATATGGATGCCCAAAAGATGGCAAAGATGGCTGCCTCAACCTATCAACTGTTTGGGTTTCCCTGTGCAGTCGTTCCCTTCGATATGGGTGTTGAGGCCGAAGTCCTGGGGAGTAAAGTCAATTACTATGCCCACCAATCCGATATCCTCTATCCGACCATTATGGAGCATCCTTCAGAGACAATAGAAGGGCTCGAGATCCAAATCCCACCTGATTTGGAGAAGGCTGGAAGGCTTCCAATAGTCACAGAAGCGATTCGCTTGTTGAAGGAGGAGGTTGGCGATCAGATAGTCATTGGTTCTTGGGTTCTGGGACCTTATACCTTGGCAGGACAGTTGGTCGATCTTTCAAACCTTGCGAAATCAGCCTTTAAAAAGAGGGAGTTGGTGAGTCAAAAACTTGGTCAACTGGCGGAAGTTCTTGTTCAAATTGTAAAGATTTATAAAAAGGCCGGAGCGGACTATATCACTGTCCGAGAGATGGGTGCTGGACCTGATATTCTGAGTCCGCGCATGTTTGAGTCCCTTGTCCGACCCCATCTGAAACGAATCTTTGATGAAATCGAATCCCCTAAGATCCTGCATATCTGTGGCGATACCAATGCAATCATCGACCAGATGGCCCTATGCGGAGCAGATGCGATCAGTGTGGAGAAGAAGAACAGAGTGGCCGAGAGTAGGGAAAAATTGGGTCCAGAGGTATTGATCTTTGGAGAAATCGATCCCTTTGGTGTGTTAACCCAAGGTAAGCCCCAAGATGTAGAAAGGGCAGTGAAAGAGGCAGTGGAGGGAGGTGTCAATGCCATCTGGCCAGGATGTGACCTCTGGCCCGTCGTACCAAAGGAAAATATGGAAACCTTGATAAAGGCTGCCCAAAAATATGGAAAACTTAACTAAAGGGATTTTTTTGAAAATGAATTTTTAAAAAACTGGGGAACCTTAAAAATTGATTTTTAAATCCTGTTGTTCTATGATGGTTCTCTGGAAAGGAGGTCTAAATTGAAAGCAACAAAAAAAGCCAAGAAGAAAACAGTCAAATCGCCAAAAGCGATCAAATCGGAGAAGAAGGAGAGGATCTTAAAGGAATTGAGGTCAATTGTTGGTGAAAAGAATGCCACAGCAGATCAGCACATCCTCTATGCATATTCCTATGATATGTCCTTTGTCACACCCAAACTCCCCGATTATGTGGTCATGGCACATACCGTGGAAGAGATTCAGAAACTACTCCGATTTGCTAATAAGGAGAAGATTCCAGTGGTACCATATACCGCAGGGACGAACATTGGTGGGCTTTGCATCCCTGAACGAGGTGGAATAATCTTAGATTTAAAAAGGATGAATAAGATCATCAAGATCGATCCCGAGGCCTTATATGCGGTAATTGAACCGGGTGTTTCCCATGGTCAACTCGCTGATGCTTTATACAGGTATAAACTCCGATTCGGTTGGCCAGTAGGCCCACCCTCTGCCTCGGTGGCTTCATGTGCGATATGCCATGGAATCGGACATATGAATGCCCGATATGGACTCAATAGCCAGGAGATCACAAGTATGGAGGTGGTCTTGCCAACTGGTGAGCTGGTTCGCGTTGGTTCCTGCGCTATTAACCCAGAGGCCTGGCATAGTTGTTTGCCAATGCCTCAGATGGATGGTCTCTTTAAGGGCTGGTTGGGAACAACAGGCGTTGTGACCAAACTTGGAATTGCTGTTCATCATATCCCACCGATCCTAAAAATCTTCACAGTTTCCTGTGATAATGTGGATGATATGTATTCCTATATGCTCAACCTCAGTAATTATGAGATCTGTGATGATCTCACCGCTGTATCCTGGTGGCTGTCTCAGGTTCCCATTCCCTATCCTTACAAGCCCAAGCCCGATGACGCACCGGAATGGTTCAGTTATGCCACCACTTTCTCCTTTACAGAAAAGGAGAAGGAGGCAAGGCAGGAGATCTGGGAAAAGGTGGTGGATGAAGAGAAAAATAAGGGAACAAGCATCAAGGTGACCCATTATCCCGAAGAGGCCCTCAGGGCTCGAACAGAATTGCCAAGTCAGATCGTGGGTTCGACCAAAAACTATTGTAAAATGGCAGGGGCGGGAATCTCCTGGCCAGGGACCTTTACACCTGCAAACCGATGGGCTCCCATTTATAAGGAGTGGAAAAAGATCATGATCAATCACAATCTCTCTCCTGCTGTGAGAATGAGCATGTACCGGGGTGTCCATTATGGAATGCTAAGGGCTATGACCCCTTTCAACAAAAAGAGCCCTGAGGAGACGGAGAATGCAAGGCGTGCGATTGTCGAGTGTTTAAAAGTAGATTTGGACAATGGTGGGATGCCCTATAAACCCCCTGTTGACTTTGCAGTGGAGATTAATAAGCGGGCACATCCTGGATACCTGATGCTGATGAGACGGCTAAAAAAGTTTTTAGATCCAAATGATATCATGAATCCTGGAAAGTTAGGTATTTAAGAGGAAGAATGGAATAATGGAACATTGGAAGAATGGATTTATGAAAAAGACGGAAATGGAAAATCAGAATAATGGAAATCTGGTATGGGAAGGTTAGCCTACCGTTCCATCATTCCATCATTCCGCGACTTAAGTTATAGGAGGTTAATATGAAATGGAACATTCCCAACCTTAAAGAATTAGAAGATGCTATCTGGAGATGCACCGCCTGTGGGACCTGCAAAGAGGCATACGAATACGGTCCCCCCTCTGTGAGCAATCCCATCTGTCCTGCTGGGGAAGAATTTGGTTTTGAAGGGTTTTCCTCTTCGAAAGGAAAGATCGCTTTTGCTCGAGGGATTTTAAATGGGGAGTTGAAATGGACTGAAGCGCTCCTTGATGCAATTTATAAATGCAATGTCTGTGGTGGATGCCAAAGCCAGTGTCAGCTCGACCACAAACCCTTCATTCCTGAGATTATCGAAGCAATGAGGCGAAGAGCAGTGAGTGAGGGGGTAGGTCCCATGCCCAAACAAAAGGTCATTGCTCAATCGCTGAGTAGTTACGATAATCCTTATCAGGGGCCACGTCGAGTGAGGTTAGATTGGACAAGACCCTTCAAAAAACAGGGCAAACCCATCAAGAATATCCTGGAAGAACCCGCTCCAATTTTATATTACGTTGGGTGTACGGGGGGATACAATGTTCCGGTAAGGGTGGTCCCTCAAGCCACAGCATCCATCTTCCAAAAATTAGGACTCGACTTTGGTATCTTAGGAGAAAGCGAGATCTGTTGTGGGTCAACAGCGATGAGACTTGGAGATGTAGAGGCTTTTAAAAGAGTCGCTGAATCAAACTTAGAATTGTTTAGGAAGTTACATGAAGAAAAAGGGGTTAAAACCATTGTGACCTCTTGTGCAGGTTGCTATCGGGCATTTATGAAAGATTATCCAATGGCAGAAGAATATGGAAGGATGATGGAAGGGATTCGGGTTATCCATACCGTACAATTTCTATACGAACTATGGACTACTGGACAGTTAAAATTCTCAGAATCCTTACCCTGGAAAGTAACCTATCATGATCCCTGTCACGCTGGCCGGCACCTGACCAAATTTATCATTGACAAGGATGGGACTCAACTTTGGGCAGGGGCTTATATCAATCTGGATGAAAAGGATTGCCTCTACGAGGTTCCAAGGCAACTTTTGAAGGCAATTCCAGGGATTGATTTTCGGGAGATGAGAAGGATAAAGTCCAATTCATATTGTTGTGGGGGAGGAGGAGGCGTTATGACCGGATATAGTGACTGGGCTCAAAGAAATGCTGGCCTCCGAATACAAGAGGGAATGGAAACGGGCGCAGAGCATATGGTTTCCATCTGTCCATTCTGCCATTACAATCTCAACCAGGGATCCCAGGGGATTGGAAGCAAAATGAAACTTTATGACCTGACGGAGTTAATCGATAAGGTTTTGTAGGGAAAGGTTTCTTAATTGAAAAGAAATTAATTGAAAGGAGGTGAAAAGGGATTTTAAAGGTGGGAGAGGTTAATGGTTTAACGTTTAACCAATCACATTAATTGGGAGGGGAATATGGAAACAAAAAAAACAAAAAAGAAGAATAAGGGGATTTTAAACAAAGAAGTCTCACGTCGTGATTTTATTAAAACCACTGCACTGGGCGTAGCAGGGGCGGGCCTCAGTTCATGGTTGACCGTTCCATTTACCTATGGTGCTGAGCCCCCAATTAAGATTGGGATGTTTAACGAATATACGGTCTTTGCTACCGAATATGGATACTGGTTAGGAAAGGTGGGAAAGGCAGCCATAGCAAAATTAAATGCTGAGGGAGGGATCGCTGGAAGAAAAGTTGAACTGGTTGATTATGATACGAAATGCGACCCGAAATGGGCGGCAAGCATGTTTAAAAAAATGATCCTTGAAGACAATGTGGATTTTATTATGGGCTCAATCCATTCAGGAGTCCATAAAGCCTGTTTTCCTCTTGCCGTGGAGTATAAAGTCCCGTTCTTCAGCGGTGGAGCCATGACTTATGAATTTACTGGGAAAGACGCCATTCCCTATTATATCCGTTGTCATTCCCATGCTAAATCTCAAGCCATAGCGGGTTGGAAATTTGGTTTTGATAATCTCGGGAAGAAATGGACTTTCCTGGTTGCTGATTATGCCTGGGGTCACTCTCTGGCAAAAGAATTTGGTAGCCGGGTCGTGGCTGCCGGTGGAAAGGTCCAAAATATTATGGCTCCACCTGCCACTGCAGATTTCATTCCCTATTTACAGAAAGTCGACCCTGATACCCAGGTGCTATTTACTGCCTTCTTAGGCTCTGCTGCATTGGGAGTTCTGAGGCAGACCGTTGAGATAGGACTTCATAAACGTCTTCAGAGGTATACTGTAATCTGCTGCACAGAGGGAATTGGCCAGGAGGTTGTTGGAAAGGAATCCATTGGAGCCTACTATATCGAATATCATCCACGACACTTAGACCAGGTTCCTAAAGAACTACACCCTTATGAGATTGCTTACCGAAAGGCCTGTGGCGTAGATGCTGATGGAAAAGAAATTGGGAATCCCAAAGTGACCATTGCAGGCTCCCACATGTTTTCGATGTGGATCTATCCTTATATGATAAAGTTGGGAATTGAGCAGACGGGTTGGAAGGACAAGAAAAAGAATGCCGACCTCATTAAGGCCATATGTAGTTTAAATTTAAAACCAGGACCATGGTGCCCATTGGGTGGTGGAGTACTAATGAGGGAAGAAGACCATCAAGGTTTCTCAGACTTTTATATTTCACAGGTACAGCCTGATCTCAAACTCAAGGTCCTCCAGCGTATCCCAAAAGAGAAGGTGATCTACGAACCAGAAGTTGATTTGAGAAAGGCAGCCTATTAGAAAGATATTTGTATCTAAGATCCCTTCCCTTCGGGGAAGGGATCTATTTCAAAATTAATCCCTCACCCCCTCTCCTTAGGGAGAGAGAGGAAGAGCAAAGGGGTATGGTCTGGATCTATTTTGGAGTTTATCCCGATTAAAGATCGGGTTTGACATGACAAAAATTTACTACACTGCAACAGGATAAGATTTGTGCTTTCCCAATTGACAGTTGCCATTTTGAATGGAATTGTTTGGGGGTTGATCATGGCCCTTATCGCCCTGGGGTTAAACATGATCTGCGGCCTCCTTCATATCATTAACATGGCCCACGGAGCTCTCTATATGTTAGGGGCTGTAGTGGCCTGGTATTTAATTGAGTTTACGGGAAGTTTTTGGATCGCCTTAATCATCGCCCCCCTCTTTGTTGGTCTAATCGGTCTAATTATAGAAAGAGGTTTGATTAGGACGATTGAAGATAAACCCATCACAACAATTATCTGCACTTTTGGGATCATGCTTACCATCCAACATCTGGTCTTGATTATCTTTGGGGGTTCACCGAGAAGGATCTCTCCACCTATCACCTATCGTTTCCCGATCTTCGATTTACAATATCCCTCCATACGAATTGTCATTGCTTTAATCTCTATTGCAATGATGATTGGTCTATGGTTTTTTCTAAGAAAAACGAAGTATGGACTCTGGATAAGGGCTGTCGTCCAAGATCGAGAGATGGCTGTGGGCTTAGGAATTCCAGTGAATAAAGTCTATATGTGGACTTTTGTTCTGGGCTCTGCCTTGGCTGCCTTTTCAGGGATATTGGCAGCTCCCATTGTGTCTGTTGAATTTATGATGGGTCGTGAGGTTCTGATCATGGCCTTTATTATCGTCATTGTGGGAGGGATGGGGAATCTCGAAGGTTCTGTGCTTGCTGCAATTATGATCTCTTTGATCCAGGGGGTTGGAGCTCTCTTTGTTCCTCCTTCGATTGCTACAGTCTTCGCTATGGCATTTATGATCATTGTCTTATTGGTAAAGCCCCAGGGGTTATTTGGAGAATAAGGTAGAATAGAGCATGTCCTTTTCCAGAATAAAAAATATCAGTTTCCCCTTAATCTTTGGACTTGTCTTATTGGTGTTTGCTATTATTCCATTTTTTGCAAGTCGCTTCTACCAAACCTTTTTAACAGAACTTTTTGTTTGGATCTTATTTGCCATCTCTTTTGACCTGATCTTTGGCTACACTGGGCTTTTAAGTTTTGGTCAGGCCCTCTTTTTTGGTTTAGGGAGTTATACCGTTACAATCCTTGTGAGGAAATATGGTTTTAATACTGAATTGAGTCTTCTTCTCTCCATTGTCATCCCTATACTTTTTGCCTGGTTTGTAGGGTATTTTTCAGTGAGATTGACGGGAATCCATTTTGTTATCATTACCGTCATCTTTGCGATTATTGGGAATATCATTGGAGAGACCTGGACCTCTTTTACAGGTGGGTCGGATGGGTTGACCTTCTCTCCTCGTCCTTTCCGCCTTGGATTATTTCAAATAAACTTAGTAGATATTAAGGGTAACTACTATTTTGTATTAGCGATTGTCACCATCTGCTTTCTATTTTTGAGAAGGATGGTCCAGTCTCCATTAGGAAAAATATTTATCTCCATTAGAGAAAATGAGGAGCGGGCTCGTCTCATCGGTTACAATGTCCAGCGGTATAAACTCATTGCCTTTATTATTGCAGGGGGTTTAAGTGGTTTGGCAGGGGGACTTTACAGCATTACCCTCAAATATGCCTGCGCAGGTTATCTTCACTGGTCGGTTTCAGGACATGCAGTGGTTTATACGATTGTTGGAGGGATGGGGACCTTGATAGGCCCTGTCTTAGGGGCTGGTATTGTCATGTCCTTAGAACATTATCTGGTTGATATTCTGATGGCCACCGATCTGGTGGTAGGGATTGTATTGGTCATCATGGTATTGATGGCTCCTAAGGGATTAATAGGACTTTTCAGACTGAGAGTTAAGAGGGGATAAACGATTGTCTAAGACAAGTGAAGTAATTCTTGAGTTAAAAGAGGTTAATAAATCTTTTGGTGGATTATTAGCAGTCAATAAGGTCAATCTTTCTGTAAGCAAAGGAGAGCTTCGTGCTTTGATCGGTCCCAATGGAGCAGGGAAGACGACATTACTCAACCTGATCAATGGGACACTTCCCGTAACAAGTGGACACATCTTCTATAAAGGAGAGGAAATTACCAATCTCAGCCCACATCGAATCTCTCATATTGGAATTGCTCGAACACTTCAGATCACAAGTCTATTTTCTGGTTTGACCGTTTATGAGAATATATGGACTGCCGTTCAATCAAGAAAGAGATTCTTCAACCCATTTGTCCATGCATTAAAGTGGAAGGATGTGAAAGAGAGGACAGAGTCCATGTTGGAATTGACAGGACTGAAGGATAAAGCCCATTTGGTCTGTTCCGAGTTGTCCTATGGTGAACAGCGCATCCTCGAGATGGGGATCGCTTTAAGCACGGATCCAGATCTACTTTTACTTGATGAACCCACAGCAGGTCTTAACAGTCAGGAATCCCTGGCACTGGTCAGGAAGATGAGGGAGATGCTTTCTGGGCAATCCATTATTTTGGTGGAGCATGATATGGAAGTGGTGATGGAGTTGGCAGACAATATTTCTGTACTCCATTATGGCTCCATCATTGCAGAGGGACCTCCGGAGGAGATTAAAAAAAACGAAGAGGTCAAAAAAGTATATTTGGGGACATAAGATGTTGAAGATGAGGGATCTCAATTGTAGTTATGGAGATTGTCAGGTATTGCACAATACTTCCCTTACGGTAGACGAAGGGAGACTCGTCGGCCTGATTGGTAGAAATGGTGTGGGGAAGACAACCACTCTGAAATCAATTATGGGTCTTGTTCCTCGGAAAAGTGGCACGGTCCATTTTTATGATATAAACCTAACAGAATTGCCACCTTATCAGATTCCTCGTATGGGGATTTCCTACATGCCTCAGGGGCGCCATCTCTTTCCTAAACTTACTGTCATGGAGAACCTGAAGATTCCAGTGGTTAAAGGGGAGATAGATAAAAAAGTCCTTGAGGAAATATTTGAATATTTTCCAAGACTAAAGGAGAGGCTCAAGCAGAAGGCAGGGACTCTTTCTGGTGGCGAACAGCAAATGCTTGCGGTGGGAAGGGCTCTGATCACTAAACCCAAATTAATGTTGATGGATGAACCCACGGAGGGGTTAATGCCTTTATTGGTCAAGTTGATTGCCCAAACCGTAAAATCAATCAATGAAAAAGGGACTACGATTCTCTTGGTAGAACAAAATTTGAAGGCCATTAAGGATATCTGCCAAAACGTCTATATTATGGAAAAAGGGTCGGTTGTTTACGAAGGAACCCCTTCTGCCCTGGAAAAGGCAATCGATATTCAGGAGCGTTATTTAAGTGTCAAGGTATAAATTTGTTAATCCCGAGGATTTCACAAATAGCCAAGTATTTTCCCCTGATCCTAACAGTTTTTCTTTCCCTACTTATATTTCTTAAAACTCTTGAATTATGGGGCCAGGGAAGACCAGGCGATCAACTCCTTAATTTTAAAGGCCAAAAACTATCTATCCAATGGGATTCCCTTACTAAATCTCCTTTGGTCATTCGTGCAATAGAATCAAACCTCCTTGAGATAAGAAATATTTCAAAATTATCACGAAAAGAGATTACCCATACTGGTCCTCTTCTTGTCAATAAATATAAATCCTTACTCCAAATTGAACCTGACCAATTAAGGCTTAAAGGAGCTGAGAAAATATCCGATACCTGGTATGTGAGTTACTGGCAAACCTTTCATGGCATAATTATTTATGAATCTTCACTTGGATACTCTATAGATTCTCAAGGACGAATAAAATCTCTTGGTGCCTTGCTTTATCCCCATGTCAAAGCACCGCTTACCTCTAAGGTAAGCCATGAGGAAGCACTGAGGATTGGCCAGGCACAAATTAAAGATTTTAAAAAACTAAGATGTATCCTTCTGGCTGAAAGTGTCCTCATCTATCCTGTTAAAAAGAAAAGTTCGATTGACTATTATCGAGTATATGCCTTTAATTTTTTCCCCCAGGAAGCTCTCCATCCAGCTTCAGTCGTTGGTGGATGGGCTGTCTTTGTGGATACACAAACAGGTCATGTAGTTTTACATGAAGAATTGCTCAAACCGTTGGGATGTTGTATCCCCGAGGATTGGGTTCCACCCAAGTTAGAGGATTTGAAGCCTAAATGGTGAAATTAAAGTTCTTGAGGTTTCTTTTTATTGGGCTTCTTTTTTCCCTCATAGTCTTCGCCTGTAAGGAAAAAACAGAAAAATCTGCTCTTCCAAAATTGGGAAATCCTGCTCCTGATTTTAATTGCCAGGATCTTGAAGGGAAACATTGGACCCTGGATAAACTCAGAGGGAAAATTGTGCTTTTGAGATTCTGGGCAGACTGGTGTCCTTACTGCCGGTACGAGATGCCGATTATCGATAAATATTATCGTAAATTGAATAAAGAAGGGTTTTTAGTGTTAGCCTTTAATGTCAAGCAGAGTGCCCAAGTGGCTTTGGCCTTTACCGCGCAACTTGATATTACCTTTCCTGTGCCTCTGGATTCGGATGGGGCAGTGGCCAAAAAGTATGGCGTTTATGCTATTCCTACGAATTTTCTTATCGATCGTCAAGGAATCATCCGTGAAATTTTGATTGGAGAAGTCTTTCGAGAAGAAAAACCCCTTCGGGATCTCCTTAAAAATTATTTCCCCTCACTTGGATAAGATTTTCTCTAAGAATTATCTCCCCATTTACAAAACTCTAAATAGGGTTTGTCATTCCGGGCAAAACAGAAATCCAGTTTATTCTTTATGCTTAATGAACATTATGTTAAAATTTAAATATGGAAAAAAAGAAGCCTAATCAATTTTTTAATGTCATCCTTAACAGCATTGCAGATGGGGTTTTCACCACCGACAATGAGGGCAAGATTACTTTTATAAATAAAGCCGGAGAAGAAATCACTGGGTTCTCCAGTAGGGAGGCTGTCGGCCGATACTGCTTTGATGTCTTCAGAGCCGATATTTGCCAAACCCGGTGTGCCCTGAAAGAAACCCTCAAAACAAAGAAGGAGATTATCAACCTTCCTGCTACCATCTTAAAGAAAGGAGGCCAAAAAGTCCCCATCAGTATTAGCACTGCCGTATTAAAGAATGAGAAAGGGCAGATTATTGGAGGAGTGGAAACCTTTAGAGACCTCTCTACGATTGAAGAGCTTAAAAAGGAACTCTCTCAAAAATATACACTTGGTGATATCATCAGCAAAAATCACTTGATTCATGATATTTTTAACATTCTTCCCAATGTAGCGGAGAGCGATAGCTCTGTCTTAATTCAAGGGGCCAGTGGGACGGGCAAAGAACTTTTTGCAAAGGCCATTCATCATCTGAGTCGTAGGAAAGATAAGCCTTTTATCAAGGTCAATTGTGGTGCCCTTCCCGACACCTTGCTCGAATCCGAGCTTTTTGGATACGTTAAGGGAGCCTTTACCGATGCTAAGAAAGATAAGCCTGGAAGATTTGCCATTGCCAATGGAGGGACAATCTTTTTGGATGAGGTGGGGGATATGTCCCCTGCGCTTCAAGTTAAACTCCTTCGTGTTCTCCAGGAGAAAGAGTATGAACCCTTGGGTTCAAACAGTCCAAGAAAAACTGATGTTCGAATCATTGCAGCAACAAATAAAGACCTCTCAAGGCTGGTTAATGAAGGAAAATTCAGAGATGACCTCTTCTATCGCCTTAATGTGGTAAAAATCGAACTTCCTCCCCTTTCACAAAGAAGGGAAGATATTCCTTTGCTGATCGATGCATTCATTCAAAAGTTTAATGCCAAAATGGGAAAACAGATCACAGGGTTATCCGATCAGGCTTTCCGATTGCTTTTGAAATATGACTTTCCTGGAAATGTCAGGGAACTCGAAAACATCATAGAACATGCCTTCGTCCTATGTGATGGGAATAAGATTGATGTGGACTGCTTGCCTAAGGAAGTGATAATGAAGGAAGAGAACAAGGATTCCACCACTCCGTTAGAAGAACCCCCTCCTTTTAAAAAGGCTGAGGCAGAAATAGTGAAAAAGATTTTAGAAAAAAACAAAGGCAATCGGATAAAAACAGCCCATGAATTGGGTATAAGTAGGGCAACCCTTTGGAGGAAGATAAAAAGATATGGATTAATGTAAATAGTTTCAATAATGAAACTATATGTTTCATATGTTTCAAATTGAAACATTTCTTTTTAATCCAATCCAGCATCCCTTTTAATTCCATAACAATGGAACTTCTCAAAACTACTTAATTTTTTATCATTTATCCCCCTTTTTACTCCCTGGCATTCATTTTGCTAATCTTGATAATAGAATGAAGGTTGCTATTTCTATTTTTGGAGATCGTATTTCACCCCGGTTTGATTTCTCCCCAGAGGTGTGGGTCATCGAGGTAAAGAATGGCGAGGTCATAGGTAAGGAGAAGATACCAACGGCTAATCTAAATCTTACCCAGCGTTTGGATCAGATCACTTCAAATGGGGTGGATAAGGTCATCTGTGGGGGAATCGATGAATTCTCTTTGCGTCAACTTGGGAATAAAGGAGTTGACGTCGTTCATGATGTGATGGGAGAAGCTGAGGTGGCTTTTGATCTCTTCATGAGAGGAAGACTCCGTTCGGGCTTTTGCTGTGAGAAGAGGGGAGGGAGAGGTCTTTGTGGTTGGAGAAGGGGATTTCGTGGAAGGAGGAGAATATAGATGACTAAAGAAAAATGTGACAAAGATACAATCTGTGAAACTTGTAATCAGTCCAGTTCTTGCAGTCAGCAAGAAAAAGAAGCCCATACTCAGGAAAGACTGAAGTCAAAACTTTCTTACATTAAATATCGGATGATGGTGATGAGTGGGAAAGGAGGAGTGGGGAAAAGCACGGTGGCTACGAATATAGCCGTTAGTCTTGCATTAGATGGTTTTGAAGTTGGACTTCTTGATGCTGATATTCATGGCCCCAATATCCCTAAAATGTTGGGAATCGAATCCAGAATGGTCGAAGGGTCGAATAAAGGGATGACCCCGGTAGATGTTTTCCCAAATTTAAAAGTTATCTCTATGGCCTTTTTTATTGGGGATAGGGATCATCCAGTGATCTGGAGAGGTCCGCTTAAACATAGTGCTATCAGTCAATTTCTGGGAGAAGTGGAGTGGGGATATCTTGATTTCCTTATCATCGATCTTCCTCCAGGGACAGGGGATGAACCGCTCAGCGTAGCCCATCTCATTAAGAATGTGGATGGCTCCATCATTGTAACTACTCCTCAGGATGTGGCGCTACTTGATTCGAGAAAGGCTGTCACATTTAGTGGGATACTTGGTATTCCTGTAATTGGTATTGTGGAGAATATGAGCGGATTGATTTGCCCTTACTGTCATAAAGAGATTTCTCTTTTTAAGAAAGGTGGCGGTGAAAAAGCAGCACACGATATGAGGGTTCCGTTCTTGGGAAGAATTCCCATTGACCCTGAAATGGTCAACGATTGTGACAGAGGAATGCCCTTTGTGATGGCCCATCCTGAATCTGAGGTGACCAAAGCATTTAGGGAGATAGCACAACGTTGTAAACAATATGTAGGTCTTAAGGAAATAGAGAAACAAATGGAAAGAGAGAAATTTCCATATCATTTCAAAGGGGAGGTAAAGAGATGAAGAGAATTGCATTGGCTTCTGAAGATGGTTCAGGCCTTGAGGGATACCTCAGTGCCCATTTTGGTAGGTGTCCCTTCTATACCTTTGTAAATGTAGAGGGAGACCGAATTCTTAGTTTTGAGGTGGTAAAGAACCCTTACTATCCAAACCATCAACCTGGAGTCATTCCCCAGTTTATCCATTCAAAAAAGGCGAATGTGATGATTGCGGGTGGAATGGGACCAAGGGCTATAGACTTTTTCACGCAATTTGGGATTGATGTGGCGACAGGAGTCCAAGGAAAAGTGAAGGACGTTGTCGAGGCTTATCTTAAAGGAGAAATTCAAGGAGTGGTTGCTTGTGAGCACCATGGACATGAGCACGGATGCGGAGAGGAGGGACGATGAAGATTGCTGTCAGTTCTACAGGGAAAGATCTTAATTCCCCGATCGACCCACGATTTGGAAGATGCCAGTATTTTATTTTTGTTGACCCAGAGACAATGGAATTTGAAGCCCTCGAGAATGAAGGCTTGATGGCCATGGGAGGGGCTGGGGTTCAGGCCGCTCAACTTATTGTGCAGAAAGGGGCAAAGGCTTTGATTACTGGCAATCTTGGACCAAATGCTGCTTCTGCTCTTTCGGCATCCGGAATCAAAGTCTACCTCGTTCCTGGTGGGACAATAAAAGAGGTGGTCGAAGCCTTCAAATCAGGAACTCTGAAGGAAGCCAGTGGTGCTACGGTTCCTCCCCACTTTGGCATGGGAGGTGGCCGGGGCATGGGTGGTCGTAGAGGATCTTGAAAGTCGGACACGAAACACGTGACACGAATCACGGCATTGAAAGGAGGGATGATTATGCCATATGGTATGGGACCTATGGGATGGAGACGTTACCCTTATGGGTTTGGTAGAGGGTGGCGGTGTAATCCATGGGGCTATGGAGCACCTGTTCCTCCTTGGGGACCTCCTACAAAGGAAGATGAGATTCGGTTTCTTGAAGAAGAAGCCAATTTCCTTCGAGAAGAGTTGAATCAGATTGAAAAGAGGCTCGAAGAGTTGAAAAAATAATTGTGACTTTGGTTGTGAATCGTCACTCAGAATGCATTTAACGAATCACGAGTCACGAATCACGTATCCCCCAATGGAAAGGAGGTGTTTTTTATGCCAGGATTTGATGGAACAGGACCAATGGGTCTGGGTCCAATGACGGGTGGAGGTAGAGGTTTCTGTGCGATTCCATACAGACCTTATGGTTATGGCTTCCGGGCACCTTATTATCCACCTACTGGCATGTACCCATTCTATGGTCGGCCGTTTTATGGTCCTGTCTTTGGGGCAGGCCGTGGAGGGCTTCCGTGGGGTGGAGGTCGTGGAAGGGTATTTGGTGGCGGGCGCGGGTTCCGTCGTTGGTGGTAATAAAGTGCAAGTGGTTGCATGGGGACGATGATGGAGCCCATGGGGATTGGACATCCAATCCCCATAAGCCCTTACATGAAAAAAGGAGGTCATTAATATGCCAAGAGGTGATAGAACAGGTCCTCCCTGGGGGAGTGGTCCAGGGACAGGTAGAGGTGCAGGAATGGGTGGCTCCCGTAGGGGAAGGATGGGAGGCTCAAGAGCTGGCGCAGGTCCTGGTGGAGAATGCATTTGTCCTAAATGCGGAACGACTGCTGATCATGAAGCTGGAATACCCTGCTACTCTATGAAGTGCCCCAAATGTGGTGCAACAATGACGAGAAAATAGCTTATGTGATAGGAAAGCGGATCTGGTTTAGAAAATTAGGGATTCCATGAATGAAATGTTGATCGTTGAAAAAGAGGAAGTAGAAACCAATCTCCATAGGAATTGTTTTGCCTGTGGCTCAAATGATGGAATGGGTTTAGGTCTCAAGTTTTACAAACATGAAGATGGGGCTGTCTTCGGAAGTTTCTTTGCAGACCCGAAGTATGAAGGCTATTCAGGCATCATTCACGGAGGAATCATCGCAACCCTGTTGGATTCTGCGATGACCCACTGTCTCTTAATGAAGGATATCCCTGCCCTCACGGGAAGGTTGTCGATCAAGTATTCCACTCCCATTCGAACAGGAACAGTTGTGAAGTTAGAAGCGAGGATTGTTGACCAAATCCATGAAATGTTCCTCTTAGAAGGGAAGGCTTTGGTGGATGGGAAGAGGGTGGCAAGTGCAGAAGGAAAATATAGGATCATGAAAAGAATGGTTAATCAAGGGGCGGAGAAATGACATCGTTTTCGTTTAAGGGTTCCTCTTTAGAAAATAAATTGATTGGGGGTATTCTAAGGCAATATCCCCAGATGTCTAAGGTCATGGAAAGATATTTTGGGGGGCATTGCCTGAAAAGAGCAGGCTTTAAAATCCAGACACTCGGGATGGCTTGTATTCTGTTTGGTGTCGATCAGAAGAGATTGCTTCAAGAATTTGAGAAAACCGAGCATTGATAGGCATGGGTAAAAAACTGACTGATCAAAAATATATCTTTGGCCCTGTCCCCTC
This sequence comes from uncultured Syntrophaceae bacterium, assembly GCA_964517975.1. Lineage (GTDB taxonomy): Bacteria > Desulfobacterota > BSN033 > BSN033 > UBA1163 > JBBIRM01. The sequence continues at coordinate 32,567 of CAZFDM010000242.1, read as the reverse complement.
AAGAAGGCTGGGAAGGTCTTTGGGAGTTGATCTTGTCCCATATAAGACCTGCACCTTTGATTGTATCTATTGTGATCTGGAAAGGACCACTTTTAAAACAACCCTTCGAAAATCTTATGTATCAACTGAAGAAGTCCAGAGGGAACTGGATCTCACTTTATCCTCCTCAGAAAAGAAGCCAGATTATATTACGCTTTCCGGGTCAGGGGAGCCCACGCTCAATCAAAATATTGGAGAGATCATCCACACCATCAAGCATTTGACTGCCATTCCTTTGGCGGTTCTAACGAATGGATCTTTACTCTCTTTTGAAGAAGTCAGAAAAGATTTGGTTGAGGCGGATGTTGTTCTTCCTTCTCTGGATGCGATTACTCCAACCGTTTTTGAACATATCAATAGGCCACATCCATCGTTAAAAATAAGCGAAATCATATCGGGTCTAATTCAATTTCGAAAAGAGTATCGAGGTCAGATATGGCTTGAGGTGGTTTTTTGCAGGGGAATCAATGATGAAGGAGAAGAGATTGATAGACTCAAGAAGGTCATCGAGAGGATCCAGCCCGATAGGGTTCAATTGAACACACCCATCAGGCCTCCTGCTGAGGAATTTGCTTATCCCTTAACGACCACTCAACTTGAAGAGATAGGGGAAAAACTTGGAGATAAAGCAGAGATTATTACTGAATTTGCCGCCCCTCTGGGAGAGGAATTTAATTCCGTAAAGGACACAGAGATCCTTAATTTGATTAGAAGGAGACCCTGCACAACGGAAGATATTTCTAAGGCTCTTGGACTCCATATGGATGAGGTTGTGAAACACTTAGGTCATCTTATAAAAACAGGGGCAATCCGGTACCGAATATATGAGCATCGTTGCTATTACGAGAATGTCAAAATCAATTAAGAAATTTCTACTTGAGAGAAACCTATAAAGACCATGATCATTTCCATAGCAAGCGGAAAAGGGGGGACTGGAAAGACCACTATCGCTGTTAATTTAGCCCTTTCGCTCCCCAAAGGGACTGTCCAATTGATTGACTGCGATGTGGAGGAACCGAATTCCCACCTGTTTCTATCCCCCACCATCCACCAGGTTACCTCCATGGGAATTCCAGTTCCCCGAATTGATGAAACAAGGTGCTCTTCCTGTAGCAGATGTGCTCAGGTCTGTGAATATCATGCAATTGCTGTCATTCTAAAAACTGTATTGGTCTTTGATGAGCTCTGTCACGGTTGTGGGGCCTGTTCTTATCTATGCCCTGAAAAGGCTATTTTTGAAGTGGAGAAGGAAATTGGGATTGTCCAGGAAGGAAGTTCAGATGGGATTCCTTTTGTTAATGGAGTTCTTAATGTGGGAGAACCTATGGCATCTCCACTGATTCGAAAGGTTAAAGAAAAGATTCAGCGGGACAAAATCGTTATTCTTGATGCCCCTCCAGGAACAGCTTGTCCGGTCATTGAAACGGTAAAGGGAAGTGACTTTTGCATTCTTGTTACCGAACCAACAATTTTTGGGCTGAATGACCTGGAGTTGGCAGTGGGGATGCTGGAGAAGTTAGGAATTCCAAAGGGAGTGGTTATTAATAAGGCGAATGTTGGAGATCGGGAGGTCTGGGATTATTGCCAATCGAAACATATTCCCATCCTCATGGAGATTCCAATGGATCGGCAAATAGCGGAGTCGTATTCAAAGGGGATTCCCATTGTTGTTGAAAATTCTTCCTATATTCCTCAATTTTTAAGTCTCTTTAAAAAGGTGGAGGAATTCTATGAGTCAAGTCAAAGAAAATGAACCCTATCTGCCCACCGAAGAGAGTTTGGACGAAGATGTGGGTTATCTCGTTTATAACGATACATTGATTGATCATTTCCTGCACCCGAGGAATGTGGGAGAAATTGAGAACCCTGACGCTGTAGCAGTAGTTGGAGATCCTTCCTGTGGAGATTTCATCAGGGTTTATCTCAAAGTGGAAGACGGGAGGATATCTGCTTTTAAATTTTTAACCCAGGGATGTCCTGGTGCCATTTCCACCTCCAGTATTGCCACGGAGCTGGCCATCGGGAAGACACTGGATGAGGCGTTACAACTTACAGATAATGATGTGATCAAAGCGGCTGGTGGAATCCCCGCAAGGAAGGCTCATTGTTCTTTGCTGGCGATAAGAGGGCTTCACCAGGCTATCGCAAATTATAAAGAGAAAAAGAATTTATAATCTTAAACTCAAATGTTTAGACTTGGTTATGAGCAAAGAGATTAAACAATTGGCCATCGTGAGTGGGAAGGGTGGAACAGGGAAAACCACCATTGCCGCTGCCTTTGCAGCTTTAGCAAAAAATAAAGTCATGGTGGATTGCGATGTGGATGCCGCTGACCTCCACCTTTTGCTCCGCCCCAGGGTACTGAAACAGGAAAAATATTTTGGCAAAAGATCTCCTCACGTAGATTTAGATAAATGTACCCAATGCGGCATCTGTACAGAGGTTTGCCGCTTTAATGCGATCGATAACGGAGTGGTAAATTATATCTCATGTGAGGGCTGCGGGTTTTGTTTACATGTTTGTCCCGAAAATGCCATTATGATGGAGGAGGCATTTTCAGGAGATTGGTTTGTCTCTGAAACACCTTATGGCCCCTTTGTCCATGCACGGTTGGGGATTGGGGAAGAGAACTCAGGAAAACTCGTGACCGTTGTGAGAAAGCAGGCTACAGAGATTGCAAAAGAGAAGAATCTAAATTTAATCCTGATTGATGGCCCCCCAGGCATCGGATGCCCTGTCACTGCATCCATAACGGGGGTCAACGTGGTTTTAGCCGTCACCGAACCCACCCTTTCAGGAATCCACGATCTGGAGAGAATCTTGAAACTCTCCGATCATTTCAAAATTCCCTCGATGGTCTGCATCAATAAATTCGATTTGAACCTTGAAAACTCTGATAAGATATCTTTCTATTGTGAGAAGAACGGCTCTCAACTCCTCGGAAAAATCCCCTACGAACCTAAAGTGGTCGAGGCTCTGGTAAATAGGAAGACTGTTATGGATTATCCCTGTAATGAGGTTCAAAGGATCATTCAGCGAATGTGGGAACAAATGGAAACTGTCTTAACTCAATAGATTATAAGTTTGACGGACACGTAGAACGGGCACGGACACGATGGAGGGATGATGGCTTACCAAAAATTTTGCTATTGGGTGAATTCTGGAGAGCTGGAAAGGGTCAAAAAAAGTTGTGAAAAGGAAGGGATTGAACTGAAGGATGAAGCTCGGATTCCATGCCGAGTTTTGAGAACTTCATGGAAAGTTACGTATTTACCTCCTCCAGCCTGGTATGGGTTTTGTAAAAGGAGAACATCCTGGTACTGGGAATCCGAAAAGGCAGGGAAGTCCCTAATTGTCAGCAATACATCTCTGGAATATTTAGATGTTGGAAACCCGATCATTATTACGGAGTCAAATTTTAAACCAGATCGGCTTCCATCTCCTGAAGAAATCACTCAATTAATTAAATCAGAGAAATATCAACAAAAGAAACCAAGTGTTTGGGAAAATGTTGAGGCAATAGAAAAGGATTTTTATCAGACTTGGTTTGAGCGCCGTCGGTCAGATGAACCTTTTGATTTCAATAAACTCTTTACCAGCCATTCAGCAAATCATGCCAATTTCCTTGAACCAAAATTTTTTGTAAACCTCAATGGGGTAGTAGCACCATACTCTATTGCGGATAGTTTGCGTGTATGCTCTTCTTGTCTGGAATTTTTTAATATCATTGGGGCGGAGTGGCCAATCAAATATGTCGTCCCGTGTATTGGTGCTTCGGTGTTTGCCCACCTCCCGAATGATAAGTATTTTGAGGTCAAAACTGGGAGACATGAACTCAGGAGATAAAGTATCTCACCTGTAAGTAGGATAAAGGTTCCACCCCTGCCCAGCCCAATGGTTTGAAAAATTTAGATACTGGATAAAAATGGTCCTTATTGAACTAAAACCCAATTTATCCCATTGTATTGAAACATTGTCAAAAAAAGAATACGAGCGAGCCCTTAACCTCCTTCTTAAAAAAGGGAGTTTGGACGAAGAGCTTGGGGAAAGGCTTGAAGTGTTAAGGCTGTTTCTGGAATCAACTGATTTTGGTTATCTTCGAAGCCAATACGAAAGATATCTTATAAAGGGAAAAGAGGTTAAATTCCTTATCTATCCAGAAGAAGGTAAGGTGAGTTATAAGATGGTAGTGGAGGGATAAGAGGGGTACAAGATATTGTTTGATAGAATATTCTTTGATATAAGGAGGATTAAGAATGCCCATTTATGAATATCGTTGTAACAATTGTGGCACCATTTCTGAGTTTTTAGTGGGGATCAGTTCGAAAGGTGATACCTTAACCTGTAAACAGTGTGGAAGCTCGCATTTAGAAAAAATGCTTTCCGTCACTCATTCCCTGAAGGGTGAGAAGAGAGACCCTGGACGTACCTGTTGCGGAAGAGAAGAACGTTGTTCCACCCCACCCTGTTCCACAGGGGGCAGTTGTAGAAGAGATTGAGATGAGGATTTGTTTTAAGGGAGAAAGAGGATATGAATTTCAGACCCATTGGAATCATCCATTCGCCCTATAAAAATAAAAAGGAATGTCCACCTCAAGGGGAAGAGGAAATTTGCTGGATTGAAGTATCAGAACAATATGCAGAGGGTTTAAAGGATATCGATGGGTTTTCCCATTTAATTATCCTATATTGGTTGCACCAGTCTAAAGACTTTGATCTATTGGTTAAGACCCCCTGGGATTCTGAGCAACATGGTGTGTTTGCCACCCGGTCCCCAAATAGACCAAACGCTTTGGGCTTTTCTGTCGTTGAATTGATTGATAGAGATGGAAATAAATTGAAGGTAAAAGGGTTAGATGCATTGGAAGGGACACCTCTCATTGATATCAAACCCTATCTGCCAGAAATTGATTCAAAAACGAACGTCAGGATTGGATGGATAAAAGGGACGGATTTTTCAAAAGTCTATGGTAAAAGGGAGAAAAAGTTAAAGGGTGTTCAGTGATTTTGAAAAGATGAAAAAACTATCTGGATAAGCAGGGAATTAAACAATAATGGAAGACTACAAAATTCGATACAAAAATTCCAAATTTTTTAACGAGAAGGTTGAACTGGATGGAAAGTCTTTTATTCACTGCGATTTTGAAAATTGCATCATCATCCTTGAAAAGGGAGAAACAGAAGTTTCTGGATGCAGTTTCAAAAACTGCAAGCTGATGCTTAGAGGAAATGCTTACACCATCGGGAAAATCATCAAACTCTTTACCGGCAAAAGTCCCTTGAAGGTTTTAGATATAGAAGAACCATTATTTGAAAAAGGAGATCTTGAAGAAATAAAGGGGGGATAGTCCTAATGCCAATCTATGAGTATGAATGTCAAAAATGTGGGGAAAGATTCGAAATATTGCAAAAGATGAACGAAGAAAGCAGTCATCTTCGGTGTCCCAGGTGTCAAGCCGAAAGGCCCCAGAGGGTTTTATCCCTTTTTAGCTCAGGCTCTGCCAAATTCTCTGAAGGATGTTCAACCGGATCCACCTGAGGGATCAATTAGGGGGTCGTGGACCTCTTGAGGGAGTTTAAGAGTGCTTCAGAAAGATTATTACCAGATTTTGGGTCTCAATCGAAATGCATCTGAGGATGAGATTAAAAGGGCTTACAGAAAATTGGCGTTGAAGTACCATCCCGATCATAACCCTGGTGATCCAAAAAGTGAAGAGAGATTTAAGGAAATAGGCGAAGCCCATGCTGTTTTGAGCGATCCGGAAAAAAGGAAAGAGTATGATCAGTTTGGTCAGCGCGTTCAAGCGTAGATATACCACAGAGGATATCTTCAGCGACCTCAATCTCGAAGAACTCTTCAGAGAATTCGGGTTTGGATTCGAAAACCGTTCTTTTCGTGGGTTCTTCTGTGGAAGGAGAGGGAGGGGTTGTGGCCGGAGGAGAGCCAATTTTTTTAGAGGAGCATTCTTTCAAGAATCTCTGAAGGATTTTTCGGAAAGAGAAGAAGTAGATGAGATTCATGAGCTTCCACTTACACCAACGGAAGCCTATTGGGGAGCCGAAAAACAAATTATTATTGACTCGATAGGAGAACAGAAGAAATTTCTTGTCCAAATACCCCGTGGCGTAAAACCAGGAACCCTACTAAGAGTTGTCTTAAATGAATCAAGGGATGAAGAAATCCTATTGCGGGTGAGGATCATTTAAAGTGGTTAAGTTTTTATTGTTAAATTTGATCAAACTCTCTTTTCTATCCCTGCTGGTCGGTTTGCTTTTATACGACCAGGGTCTGGGAAACCCTGTTTACCCTGAATCTGAAAGGTCTCAGGGTAAATTTACTATCCTTTACGATAACAATCCCTATGATTACCGGTTGAAATCATCGTGGGGCTTCTCGTGCTTGATAGAGCTTTGGGAGAAGACGATCCTTTTCGATACAGGAGGAGACGGAGAGATTCTCCTTTACAACATGAGGGTTTTAAACAAAGACCCCAAAATTATTGACATGGCCGTATTGTCCCATATTCATGGAGACCATACAGGGGGGCTCTGGAGTCTATTACGAGAAAGGTCACCCTTGAAGGTATATATTCTGGCATCATTTCCGGAGGAATTTGAACAGAGGGTAAAAAAGTATGGAGGCGAAGTGGTAAGAGTCGATGCTTCTTTAGAAATTGATCGAGGGATTTATTCGACCGGCGAGATGGATTACGGAATAAAAGAGCAGTCCCTTATCATCAAAACTTCGAAAGGGATGATCCTGATAACAGGTTGCGCCCATCCGGGAATCATCGAGATTATTATAAAAGCAAAGACGATCACAAGGGAGAATATTTATATGGCGATAGGTGGATGGCATCTCTCTTCAGCAGGGGAAAGGGAGATCAAAGGAATTATTGATACGTTTCTAAGGATGGGAATCCAAAAGGTAGCACCCTGCCACTGCACGGGTGACAGGGCTATGGCGATGTTTAAGAGGGAATATAGAGAAAATTTTATTAAGGCTGGTGTAGGGAAAATCATTCTGATAGAGGGATCAATGTAAATTAAAAGGAGGTAGATCATGGTAACCAAGAGAAAACCGAAGTTAATGAAAACAGAGTTCAGTTTATTTGCGCCCCAGGCAAAGAGCGTATTTATAGCCGGGAATTTCAATCAGTGGAATTTGTCTTCGCATCCTTTGAAACAAGACAAGGAGGGGGTCTGGAAGATTTCACTTCCATTAGGTCCTGGTCGATACGAGTACCGATTCCTTGTGGATGGGCATTGGCAAAATGATCCCGATTGCTCCTCCTTTATCGAAAACCCATTCGGCACATTAAACTGTTTGAGAATCATTGAATAAATATGGGGAATGAAAGAATTCATTTGGGTCAATTTGTCGATGATCTCGCATCAGATAAAGACTCAGAGGACAAAAAAGAATGGATAAGATTCGGATTTATCCAGATCCAATTTTAAGGAAGAAAGCCAAAACCATTGAGAATATTGATGGTAAAATTAAAGATATAGCTGATCGCATGGCAGAAGTTATGTATGCGAATAAAGGAATAGGGTTAGCGGCACCTCAGATTGGAATTTAGATCATCCATCACCTCTCGCGATTGAAAGGGGGGAGGCCCTTATTAAAAAGAGGTGAAGACATCTAAGAAAACATTTAAAATTTACTCATCTCGGTGGTGAATCAAAGTACGTTTGAAAGTGATGAGATATATTTTGATCAAGATAATGATAAAAAAATATGCCCGAGGGAAAAGTAAAAGTAGCAATAGATTATAAAAGGTGTGATCCCCGGAAATGTGCAAAGGGGATTTGTGCTGCTCTTGAGGCCTGCCCCACTAAACTCATCAAACAAATAGAACCCTATGATTACCCATACCCCGTTGCCGGTTTTTGTCAGGAATGTGGTAAGTGTTTGGATGCCTGTTTATTGAAGGCGATAAGTATGCTTTAAAGGCCTTTATAAGAGATGAGAAAAAAACATTAGCAAAATTTATTGGTGACAGTTTAAATGGGACAAGAATTGAATGAGAAGATAAGAAACATATTGCCCATGATAAAGCCGAGTCTCGGAGGAGCCGATGTTCTGTTAAAGGATATCGATGAGGGAGTAGTGACATTTACGTATTACCCACCGCTTTCAAACCCCTCTGCATGCCATGTTGATAGAACCCGTATAACCAAAGAGATAGTCATTGAACTATTGGAATATCATCCAAAAAAAGTAATCCCGGGGTTAAAGAAAGTTGTCCTCCTTGGTGAGGGATAGAAGAAAAATAGTCTATGCCATGTCATTAGGGTCGAAGCGGATGAATGATATCATCCAATTTTACTTGGATTTATGAATTCAACTGGGTTCGTTTTTTACTCTATACCCTCTCATCATTCATTTTTAAGAAAAGAATCCGTCAGGGTGTATGAAAGGAGGAGATGAATCATCTGAAATGGTATTCAAGTGAAGGTTATGAAGCAAGTATGGCCATGGGTTATAATAGGCAGGCTTAGGGGTGAGTCTTTTGCCTTAAACCTTAACCCTCAAACCTAATTCACGAAGGAGGTGGGAGTTATGTTAAAAGAAATGAATCGAAGAGAGTTTTTGAAAGGGTTAGCTATTGGAGGGACCTCTTTATATGCATCCACTTTAATAGACAATTCTATCACGAGAGGATGGGCTTCAGAAAGAACAGATATTGGAGAATGTAAAAGTCTTAAAATCCGCTGTATTACTGAGACGAGTTGGTTCGATAATGCTCAACTAATGAAAGATATCATGGGCGCTGGAGGTGTATCTGCTAACCAATATAGTATTCCATGGCACCCTAAAAATTCCGGTGGATATAGTGCCCTCATCGAGGTGGAGGCATTAAATGGGACTTGGAGAAGATTTCTATTGGATACAGGTTGGAACCTTGCTTGGATGGAATATTCCTTTCAGCGAGAAGGGATTGACGATATGCTCCGAAAAGGGGATATAGAATTCCTTTATGTTTCGCATGAGCATTTTGATCACTTCTGGGGATTGCCTGTTACGGTTAAATATCGTCCCAATATTAAGATGATGATATCTAACCGATATTATCCCGAAGGGAAGGTACTGATCCAACAATGTGGATACAAAGGAGAACTTGTAGAACTTGAACCCGGTAAAATCCATAAACTCTTTCCAGGTTGTGCCTCAGTGACCTTCGATATACCCATCCTGGTTCGTGTTCAAGGAGAACATTGTCTCTTTTTCAATGTTAAGGATAAAGGACTGGTTACGGTTACTGGTTGTTGTCACATGGGTGTTTTGAATTTGATGAAATTTGGGATGGAAAATATTAAGGGGGGAGAAAAGCCTTATGGACTTTATGGAGGCCTTCATATCGCCCCCGTTGAACAGTGGGATCCAAAAATGGACGGTGTGATTACAGGGCTCGAGGCGATAAAATTGAAGAAGGTAGCAGCCAACCATTGTACCGGGTTAATTACTGTTCAAAAGATGATCGCGGCGAATATCCCTGTAGTGAAGGGGACAGCAAAATACGGGAGTCGTAGCGATCTTTATGTTGGCAATGGCGATGAGGTTGTTTTTTAGTTAAAAATTGATTGAAAGTTAAAATTACTGTAGTTTAAAATTTTTATGCCTGGGAAAGCAGGCATCCAGAATTTTTTAATTTCAAAGAACTTTTACTGGATTCCTGCATTCACAGGAAAATAGAAATTGTTGATTTTAGAAGTCTATTTATAAACCATGCCAGAAAACCCTAGGCTTTTAAGCCTGGGGATGAATGGCATCCTTTCGGAGCGAAGCGGAAGCCTTTTCCGGCATGTCTGGAATGGTCGAAGTTTATGTCAGACATGCCACAGGTCTGAAACCCTGAGCTTTAGCCCAGGGAGTGGGTTCATTTTCGTTAAGTTATAAGTGTTTGTTAAACTACAGCGGTAATTTTTCGTTTGGGAGTTTATTGAGATTGAGATTCAAATTCTAAAATTCTAATAAGGAAGGAAGGGAGTCATTATGGTCGAAGCAGTGGATGGGTGTGTGAAACCGGCAAAGGGACCAATTTTACCAACAACCCCAGAAGCCATTAAAACAAGTCCAATAGGAGAGGAGGGATTTAAAATGATAGCCCAAGTTGGAAAACCAGCGCCCGATTTTGAGGCAAGTGCTTATGTGGATGGAGGTTTTAAGAACATCAAACTTTCAGATTACAGAGGAAAGTGGGTAATCCTCTGTTTTTATCCTGGTGATTTCACATTCGTTTGACCCACAGAACTGTCGGCAGTTGCCGCCAAATACGAAGAGCTAAAATCGCTTGAGGTAGAAGTTCTCTCGTGCAGCATAGACAGTCGCTTTACCCACAAGATCTGGCAGGAGGAAGAACTCTCGAAGATGGTGAAAGGTGGAGTCCCCTTTCCCATGCTCTCAGATGCGGGAGGCCGTATCGGAAGTGCTTACGGTGTCTACGATGAAGAAGCAGGGGTAAATATTCGGGGCCGTTTTTTGATCGACCCGGACGGGGTCATCCAGGCGATGGAGACCGTCGCTCCGCCGGTCGGGAGGAACGTTCCCGAACTGATCCGGCAGGTTAAGGCTTTTCAGCATGTGCGTGCAACGGGCGAGGTCATGCCTTCCGGATGGCAGCCAGGCAAGCCCACGTTAAAACCTGGTCCAGACCTGGTAGGAAAGGTGTGGAAGGTCTGGAAACCGGAGATGGCTTTTTAACACTATCCCCTTACTCCCTCCCTCTCTCCACCGGGGAGAGGGGAAGGGTGAGGGGGATTGAGGTAACATGGACAGACAAGCTATACAGCTCAAAGATGTTTTAGGATCAAGAGGACTAAAAAGTACCAAGGAAAGGGAAACGATTCTTAGAGAACTTGAGGGTCTCCAGGATCATTTCAACGCCGAAAAACTGTTCTTGCGTCTTAATCGCAAAGGGGCGAAAGTCTCCCGGCCCACGATTTATCGGACTTTGAAACTCTTTCAAAAATATCATCTCATCGAGAAATTGGACATAAAGAAAAATTCTTTTTACTATGAACCCACCTCTCGTAAAAAAGATCATGGTCATCTGGTGTGCCAACGTTGTGGAAAAATCATGGATTTTACATTTGGGAGTATTAAAAATTTGAAGTCGGAATTGGTCAAGGGAAAAGTTTTTAAAGCGGATAATATCTCCATTCACGTATTTGGAATTTGCGAGGCCTGTCAGAAAGCCTCTAAAGTTAAAAGTTGACTTTTAGGAGAAAAGAAGATGGGAAAGAAAGAGAAACTCCTTATCATCGGTGGTTCCGCAGCAGGTCCGAGCGCAGCAGCAAGGGCAAAACGAGTTAATCCTGAGCTCGAAGTTACTATGTTTGAGCAGGGAAGATTCATCTCCTATGGTTCCTGAGAGACCCCCTACTACATCGGAGATGTAGTAAAAGATCAAAAAAGATTGGTGGTTCGAACTCCTCAACAATTTAAAGAGATGCAGAATATCGATGTCCTGACGGAACACCGTGTCACGAAGATTGATCCAGAGGTAAAAAAGATCGAAGTTGTGAATTTATCAAAATCAGAAACCCAATGGGTTTCTTACGACAGACTCATCATTGCCACTGGTGCCCGATCCAGACGTCTCAACCTTCCTGGAAGCAATGCCATGAACATTTTCACCCTGAAGGATCTTCAGGATGGGATACGTATCAAAACCTATGTAGATGAGAAAAGACCCAAACGGGTTTCCGTCCTTGGAGGAGGGTTTATTGGCCTTGAGATGTGTGAAGCCTTTAGATACAGAGAAATAGAAACATTTTTATTCTGTCGCAGGGATTTGCCGGCAGGAAATCTTGAAAGGGAGATCTCAGAAAGGATATTGAAGGAACTTCAAGAAAATGGAGTCCACTTTCTCCCCAACCAAGAACCCATAGCCTTTCATCTAAATGGCCAGGGAGAGGTGACTTCTATTGAGACCACAAAAGGAGAATATCCTACAGATATGGTCCTGATGGCTATCGGCGTAGTGCCTAATGTTGAAATTGCCCGAGAGGCAGGGGTTGAGCTTGGAAAGACCGGAGCGATAAGAACAGATTTTTCCCAAGAGACAAATCTGAAAGATATCTATACAGCAGGAGATTGTTGTGAAGTCTTTAATCTAATAAGTCAAGATTGGGTCCACACCCCCTTGGGAGATATTGCCAATAAACAAGGAAGGGTTGCGGGCGAAAATGCTGCGGGGGGTAAGGTTACATTTAATGGAGTGGTGGGGTCGGCTGCTTTCAAAGTATTTGAATTGGAAGTCGCCTTTACAGGTTTAGGCTTTCAAGTTGCCAAACGATATGGCTTCGATGTTGATTCACAGACAATTGAGGCTGAATCAAAAGTGGGATATATGCCTGGATCAAAAAGAATGCTCATTAAGTTAGTCTTTGATCGGAGAAATGGAAGACTATTAGGAGCTCAGATGGCAGGCCAGGAGGGGGTGGCGAGGAGGATCAATGCATTGGCAGTAGCCTTACATCAAAAGATGACGATCGATGAGATTTCGAAACTCGATTTTGCCTATGCGCCTCCTTTCTCAGCACCTTTAGACCCAATTTTAATTGCAGCCGAGCAAGCTGTTAAAAAAATAAAAGGATAGTTAGACGGATGGACCGGAGAATATTTGGGGAAATCCAGAAACACTTTAAATATGAGGTGATTGAATTTGATTGGGAACCCATTTGGAAACAACCCAGGAGATACGGGATTCTTTATCCTATCATCGGTTATATTGTATCCTTGCTCGCTGTTATTTTTATTGGGGTTGGGATTTTTGTATGGCTTTTTCTGATTGCAGGATCCATTTTATTTTTTGGCGGGATTTTCTGTGCCAATGGGATTATTGGTGAATATAAAAAATTAAAAATTCAAAAAGAGGAAGAATATGGCGGTCATAATTGATCAAGAGAAGTGTACAGGTTGTGGGACATGTGAAGAAGGTTGTCCAGTAGAAGCGATTAAAGTGGAAGATGGGAAGGCAAGGGTAGATGAAGAGGCCTGTGTGGATTGTGGGACTTGTATTGAAGAATGTCCTGAAGAGGCTATTCGTGAAGGGGCTTAGAATGGTGGGTAGAGTTGTAGGTGTCTGTATAAGCCAGAGAAAGATTGATTCCAAGAGAAATGTAGGAAGGGGTTTCTTAAAGAGAGGATACGGGTTGGTGGGAGATTCCCATGCAGGGACAGAGAAAGAGGTGAGCCTTCTCGCTATTGAAAGTATCCTTAGACTCAATCAAGAAACAGGAATTTTTGCCGAGTCTGGAGCGTTTGCCGAGAACATTACGACTGAAGGAATAGATTTAATTTCTTTACCTATTGGTTCGAGGCTAAAGATTGGCGATGCAGAACTTAAAGTCATTCAAATTGGTAAAGATCCATCTCAAGCCCACACCTACAATTATCAGGGATATTCTATCCTACCCAAGGAAGGTATTTTTTGTAAGGTTATAGAAAGTGGAGAAGTAAAAATAGGAGACCCGATTAAAATAATCGAAGATTAAGGAGACTTTCTAATGAAGATAAGGATAACCATACTATGTGAAAATCTGATTGGCAAATTGATTGGAACAGGTGAACATGGTTTTTCTGCTTTTATTGAAACAAGTAATGGAAATTATCTTTTCGATACGGGGAGTGGCCGTTCCATAATAGCAAATAGCCTCACTCTGGATAAGGATTTGAGAAGTATTAGAAAAATATTTCTAAGCCATGGTCATTATGATCACACAGGGGGGCTTTCGGAAGTACTCAAATTGAAAGGACAAGTGGATGTCCATGCCCACCCGCATGTATTCTTAGAGAGGATTGCAATCCTCAGAGAAGGTGGCAGGGAAACTAAACGTTTCGTAGGCATTCGTTATAAAGAGAGATATTTGGAATCCTTGGGAGCCAATTTTGTTTTTAATACAGATTTTGTAGAGTTAGAGAGGGGGCTCTTCTTGACAGGGGAGGTGCCAAGGCAAACAAGTTTTGAAAAACCTGACCCAAGACTCTTCAGTGAAACGGAAGGTAAGATCACTCAGGATCTTTTTTTGGATGATCAATCTCTTATTCTAAATACAGATAAAGGAATGGTTCTGATTCTCGGCTGTGCCCATTCAGGAATGATCAATATCATTCACCACGTGATCAATAAAATGAGGAAAGAGAAATTTTATGCTATCCTGGGTGGGACTCACTTAGACTTTTTGACCTCTGAGCAGTTGGAGGAGTCGATAAAATTTCTTAAGAAAATAGATATTGATAAGATTGGTGTGTCTCACTGCACGGGTATGAGGGCGGCCTTTCGACTCCATCAGGAATTTGGAGACAGGTTTTTTTACGGATGTGTTGGGAGTATTCTGGAGGTTTGAGGGGGAGAGATGATCCGCATTAATATTCCAGGCTGGGGAGATTTAGATATTGAAAATATAGTCTTTGATTTTAATGGTACCATTGCTACTGATGGGAAGATTCCAATTGAAGTGAAAGAAAAAATAAAATTATTATCTAATGAGGCTAAGGTGTTCGTTTTAACGGCTGATACTCAGGAAACCGCTCAAGAAGAAGTCAAGGAAATGAATATCAACCTCATTACGGTTGAATATGATAGTAGCGGAAAAGGAAAATTTGAATTCATAAAAAATTTAAACCTTGAGAATACTGTGGCCATTGGAAATGGGAACAATGATCTCCTCATTCTGAAAGAGGCTGCCCTGGGAATTGCGGTGATAGGGGATGAAGGATTGTCAGCCTCTGCAATGAAGAATGCGGATATTATTGTAAAGAATGTTTCCGAAGCCATAGATCTTTTCTTGAAACCCAAAAGATTGATTGCCACATTGCGCGAATAAAGAGAGACCAGATGTTTTTCTTTGATTTAGGTAGACTTCCTGGACAGCAATCCATGCTTATCTTTCATGCCTTGGCTCGAATGGGCATCGAAGCCCTTGTTCTTGTCTCCCCCAAAACGCCTCTGGTAAGCATTGGATATTTCCAAGATGCAGAGCAGGAAGTAGACCTTTCTTGCTGTCGAGAAATGGGTCTTCCCTATATGCGTCGAGAGGTGGGGGGAGGAGCAACCTATTTGGATGAGAATCAAATCTTTTACCAACTCATCTGGAAAAGGGAGAATCCCAAATTTCCCAGGGCCATCCATAAAATATTCCCATGGTTTTCGGAAGCCCCTGTGGAGACCTATCGAGCCTTTGGAATTTCAGCGGAGTATCGAAGTGTAAACGATATTGTGACCAAAGAGGGGAAAAAGATCGCAGGGGAGGGGGGAGGAAATATTGGAGAGTGTATGGTGTTTGTGGGAGGAATCCTTCTGGATTTTGATTTTAGGGTCATGAGTAAGATCTTAAAGGTTCCGAACGAAAAATTTAGGGATAAGGTTTTTAAAACAATGGAAGAAAATTTAACCACGATGAAGCGAGAGTTGGGAATAATTCCCCCAAGGGAAGAGATCATTAAAGTTCTTAAGGAACAATTTCAGAAGCGGTTGGGTCCTCTGAAGCCTGCCTCCTTAACTCAGGAAATCGTAACGGAGATGAAACGATTAGAATCTTGGATGACCTCTGAGGAATTTCTTTATAAAAAAACTCCCAAGACCTCTAAAGGAGTAAAGATTAAGGAAGGGGTAGAACTCCTATTTGGCCTTCATAAGGCCAAAGGGGGGTTGATCCGGACGGCTGAAGAGATCTTTGAAAATAGGATTGAAGAGATCAGTATTTCCGGCGATTTTACGTTCTTTCCAAAAGAGGAATTGACTGGATTGGAGGACTCACTTGAAAAGACTTCTCTCGAAGAAAGCCATCTCCAAGAAAAGGTGGAGGACTTTTACGAGAAGAGAGGAATCCAATCCCCTGGTGTTGGTTCCCAAGACATTACCAGGGCCATTTTGGCCCCCTTCCAAGAATCGAAGTCAGGATAGCAGTAGAACATACCATGAGTTCGCTGAGACAAAAATACTATGATCTTTTTTCGAAGGTCTATGATCTGGTCATTCGATTGCATTCGAAAGATGTAGAGGGCTCCCTCAGGAAATATATTGCAGAAAAAGCAAACCTGTCAAAAGGAGATAGGGCTTTAGACCTCTGCACTGGAACTGGCTCGGTAGCAGTAGAATTAGGGA
Organism: uncultured Syntrophaceae bacterium; assembly: GCA_964517975.1. Lineage (GTDB taxonomy): Bacteria > Desulfobacterota > BSN033 > BSN033 > UBA1163 > JBBIRM01. Next base: position 16,410 of record CAZFDM010000242.1, on the reverse strand, counting down.
AAAGAGTTGAAGAAGGGGGCTTGGTCGTTGGGCTCGATTTTTCTCGGGGAATGCTTGAGAAGGCCAAGCAAAAGGCCTCTGGTCAACATCTGAAACATTTCTCCCCCATTCAAGGGAATGCAAGCCAATTACCTTTTAAGAACTCATCCTTTCATGGGGTGACGTGCTCTCATGCCTTCTATGAATTGAAAGGGACAGAACGGATGATGGCCATTGAGGAGGTCGCAAGAGTCCTTAAGGAAGGAGGAAGATTTTGTTTGATGGAGCATGCGATACCCAAGAAGTTCATCGCTAAGTTCTTTTTCTATATCCGACTTCTCTTTCTGGGCTCAAGCGATGCCAAGAAATTCCTTAGGGAGGAAGAGACTGTTTTAGGAAAGAAGTTCAAAAATATTTTGGGAGAGTTGAGTCCCACTGGTAAATCGAAACTGGTCTATGGTGAGAAAAGGGAGTTTCTTATTGAGCATGAGATATGAGGATACTCGACGATCTTATCCAGAACCTTAAAGGAATGGATTTTCCAGTCAGGAGTGTCCATACCTGCGTCTTCTGGACCGCTGTGGTGAGCAAACATTGCGGTATCTCCTCAACGTTTAGGGAGGAAGGCCCCTCTCACGAAAAAGGGGTTAGAGATGTCGGAAGGTTGACCCAGAAGACGGCCCTCGAACTTGCGGAATATGCAAAATCCAATAGTCTTCTCGAAGCTTCCATTGGGATGGCTACCATTAATTCCCTGATAGATGTTGATGAATCAAGGTGTATAGAGAAGAATGCCTTTGATCTCATTCTTGAGAAAGGAGAGGGGAGAAAAGTAGCCGTGGTAGGACACTTTCCCTGGATTCCAAAATTGAGGGAAAAGATCAAAAATCTTTGGGTTCTTGAACAAAGGCTCCGAGAAGGAGATTTGCCAGCCATTGAGGCAGATAGAATTTTGCCAGACTGTGATGTGGTTGGGATTACAGGAACCTCCTTTATTAACCATACCCTGGAAGGACTTTTGAAACTCTGTAAAAAAGCCTACGTGATTTTGATCGGCCCCACTTCTCCTCTCTCTCCGATTCTTTTTGATTACGGCATCAATGCGGTTTGCGGTTCAAAGATCATTGATCCAGATCGATTGATTCGTTCCATCAGCGAGGGCGCCACCTTCAAAGAGGTTACTGGAGTGAAACTTTTAACATTCATTAAGACATAAGGGTATAATTCAAGGCTGAATGAACGTGTCGCTATAATTCTTAAGAAGAAATTCTTTTGGATATTTTAACGCGTTTGGATTTCAATCAAAAAATTTCATAAGGAGGAAGTATGGATAAAGACGTTCTATATCATTTCACCGATGGAAAATTCAACAAAGAAGTTCTCCAATCTGATCTGCCGGTTCTGGTAGATTTCTGGGCTCCCTGGTGTGGCCCCTGCCTATCAATTGCACCCACTGTTGAGGAATTGGCGAAAGAATACAGCGGGAGAATAAAGGTAGGAAAAATGAATGTGGACGAAAACCCCCAGACCCCCTCTACCTATGGGATCAGGGGGATCCCAACACTCATTCTTTTCAAAGATGGTAAGGCTGTTAATCAAATTGTAGGGGTTGTTTCTAAATCTCGATTGAGATCGATGATTGAGGAATCTATTAAATAACAGGTTAGGTGTCGGGGCTTTTAAGGTAGGTTTCATTTAATAGGTAGATTTGGAAAAATGTTAGATGTCAAACTAAAGGTGGCAATAGATTATAAGAGATGCAATCCCAAAAACTGTGAGGGGGGTATATGCCTCGTTATCGGGGTATGTCCTGATAACTTATGGAAACAATTGGAAGCGTATGAGTTCCCTTATCCGATTCAGGGCTTCTGTCAGGAGTGTGGGAAGTGCGCTGAATCTTGTCCTCTGGGAGCGATTCGAATGCTATAAGAAGAATTTTAAAAAAAGATGTTTCATGGGGAAAATTGGGGAAAGAGCAGAAGCTTAGGTCAAGAGGAGAAAATTCTAAAATGGAGAGATTAGAAACTGAAGTGTTGATCATTGGTGGGGGCGTTTTAGGTGCGGCGGTAGCAAGAGAACTCTCTCGTTATAAGACAGACGTAATGTTGGTCGAGAAGGAGGCTGATTTTGGCTGGGGGAGTACCAAGGCCAATATGTGCATTGTCTGCCAGGGAGGAGATGCCTTAGAGTTTCGACCCGAATATCTCCGTAGCAAGCTCGTTTGGGAGAGCATTCCTCTAATGGAACCTCTATGCCAAGAACTTGATGTTCCTTTTGAACGGGTCGGAGAGCTTGCCCTTATTCGAAACAACGAGGAATTCGCCAAATTCCAAAAATTAAAATCGAGGGCAGAAAAAATTGGACTTCCTCCCCATGAATTCATTGATCGGGATACACTTAGACGGATGGAACCGAATGTGACTCGAGAGGCCATCGGTGCCCTTTTGGATCCAAATATTGCCATTGTCGATCCTGTTAGGCTTACTTTCGGTCTCATCGAGAATGCTGCACAAAATGGAGTGAAGGTGCGGAGAGAGACGGAACTTTTAAATATCTTCCAGAGGACCGATTCCTTTGAGGTAGAGACGAGCCAGGGGAGGATTCAGTGCCGATTTATTGTGAATGCCTCGGGAACCTCAACGGCTCGGGTTGCTCGTTTACTCAAAGCCGATGATTTTGTTCTCTACCCGATTAGAGGATTTGTTAGCATTTTGGATAAAAATCTGAGAGGATTGATTCAACATGAAATCCATACCCGACCCGAAGCGCCAGGGCAGATGAATATCATCACGCCAAGTGTGCACGGGAATATTTTCTTTGGAACGACCATGCAACTGGCTCCTCAGGGGGATACCTCAACAACGAGAAGAGTGATGGAGATCGCTTTAAAAAATGTTCGTCGCATCATTCCTGACATCTCTGAAAAGGATATCATCCATTCTTTTAGTGGATTCCTTATGTTTCGAAACTGGGAACTGGGCTGGCATGAGTGTGTCGTTCAGGCCTCTCGTAAAGTTCCTCGTTTGATTAACGTCTGTATGGGTTATCCAGGAGTAAGCGCTGCTCCTTCAACGGGAAAGAAAGTGGTAGAATTGCTCCAACAGGAAGGGTTAAGATTAGAGAAGAATCCAACCTTTGACCCCTTCAGAAAAGCTCCACTTGTCTTTTCTAAACTTTCTGAGGCTCAACAGAGGGAATGGATTGAGAAGGATCCTCGATATGGCCACGTGGTTTGTCGTTGTGAGACGGTGACAGAGGGGGAAATCGTTGAGGCGATTCGAAGAGGGGCAACGACCCTCGATGGAGTCAAATTCAGAACTAGGGCTGGAATGGGAAGATGTCAGGGGGGATTCTGTTCACCCCGTGTGATGAAGATATTGGCGGGGGAACTTAACCTTCCTGAGGAAAAGATTACCAAGAAAGGTCGAGACTCTCGTTTATTGCTTTATAAATCCAAAGAATTAATCGAGGTACAGCCATGAGACTTTCAGAAATTGATATAGCGGTGATTGGTTCTGGCCCAGCGGGAATGGCTGCTGCGATTAAGGCAAAAGAAGAAGGAGCGGAGCGTGTCCTCATCTTTGAACGTCAAGAACAGCTCGGCGGCCTTCTTCACCAGTGTATTCATAATGGATTTGGCCTCTTCTACTTCGGCCAGGACCTCACAGGGCCCGAATACGGTCGTCGATTTGTTGAGAAGATTAAGGATTTAGGAATTGAAGTATTGCTGGAGACCATGGTAACCCATATCTCTCCAGACCGAGAGCTGATGGCCATCAATAAGCGTGAAGGGCCCATTGGTCTCAAACCTAAGTCTATTGTTCTGGCCATGGGTTGTCGGGAGCGAACCCGGGGGCAGTTACGTATTCCCGGGACACGCCCTGCCGGGATCTTCACTGCGGGAACTGCTCAAAGGTTTGTCAATGTGGAAGGATTCATTCCAGGAAAGAGAGTGGTCATTTTGGGTTCTGGAGATATTGGTTTGATCATGGCTCGGAGGCTCACTTTGGAAGGAGCAGAGGTGAAAGCAGTGGTCGAAATCCTTCCCTATGTAGGAGGACTTATCAGAAACGAGGTTCAGTGTCTCCATGATTTTCATATTCCATTGCTTTTGGAGCATACCGTTACCCAGATCCACGGTGAAGAGCGGATTGAGGCCGTTACGATCGCTAAAGTAGATCAAGATAAAAACCCCATTCCATCCACTGAACAGATCATAGAGTGCGATACGATGCTTCTTTCAGTTGGCTTGATTCCTGAAAATGAGCTTTCAAAGATGGCAGGGGTAGAACTTGATCCGTTGACCGGGGGGCCCGTGGTCGATGAGCAAAGGGAAACCAGCGTAGCCGGGATCTTCGCAGGAGGAAATGTGGTTCATGTTCATGATTTGGTGGACCATGTTTCTTGGGAGGCCGAGATAGCCGGGACCTGGGCTGCGAGGTATGCCAAAAGGGAAACCTTTGAAAAGAAACCCCGATTGACCCTTCGCCCTGGGAGGAACATTCGATCCATTGTCCCACAGATCATCAGTGGACAGGATGATACCTCCCTTTATATCCGAGTCAAGGAGTTGAAGGAGGGGGTTCAGTTGAAGGTAGGAGAAATTTATTCTCAGAAGCTAAGGATCGTAAAACCCAGTGAAATGATCAAGGTCACTCTCTCAAAAAATCAATTGGAGCCATTGGTTGGAAAGACCAATGAGTTGATCATCAGATGTGAAAAGGCAGGGAAACATGAATAAGGAAAAGATTATCTGTGTGGGTTGCCCTATGGGCTGTGAGACTACTCTCCATGTGGATACTCGGGGAAGGGTCACTAAAATTGAAGCCTATAGATGTAAAGAAGGGCGTCAGTTTGTGATGGAAGAGTACCAAAACCCAGTCAGGGTTTTTACTACCACTCTTCTTACCGAAAATACCCCTCGGCCACTTCTTCCTGTAAGGTCAAACAGACCTATCCTTAAAACAAAAATGAAGGAGGCGGCAAAAGCCCTCACCCATCTGAGGGTGAAACCGCCCATAAAAGGAGGCCAGGTCATTTTTAAAAATTTACTCAACACGGGTGCTGACGTCATAGCCACTGATGATCTTTTGGATAAATAGGTCATTCCAATTTATACCCTATACCTCAGCTGAGCAAAGCGGAAGGGCAGGGTAGAAGGTAGGAGGAGGGTGATATATGAAAGAATTAACTCTGGAGATGGCATTGAAGATGCTTGAGGCAGCCGAGAGGTGGGCCAGAGAGATCGCAGGGTTCCCATGCAGCATCGCTGTGGTAGATAAGTCTGGCACCGTCATCGCTGTCCATCGGATGGACGGAGCTGGCATGGCTACCACAGATATTGCGATTGAGAAAGCATGGACCTCCGTGGCTTTTAAAATGCCTACCCTGATGGGGTCTCGATGGCTCGACCCTCGTAACATCGGGAGACTTTTGGGTGACCATGCCATGGGAATGATCGGCAGGGGGAAGGGACGACTTTGTTTCATCCCTGGAGGAATTCCAATCACAAACGATGAAAATGAGATTATTGGCGCCATTGGTTGTAGCGGAGTTCCAGCAGGGACAGGAGACATCAGCGACACGACCGTCAGCCAGGCTGGTGTGACCGCACTTTATGAATGATAATGAAAATTGGTAGAGGATTATTGTTTAAGGTTACGAAGCCAGTTTCGTCATTCGGTAACAGTTATGTTTAAAATAATTAAACACGATAACCATAGCTTTATATAGACGATACAGGCATCGTTACCGTTGCCGTTAGAACAAACCCTTACGGTCTTAGGTAAATCTTAAAGAGGAGATTACCCACGATGATGAATTTAGAGATGGCCAAAAAATTACTTCAAACAGGAATCAAGATAGCGAAAGGGAAAGGTATAGGTTGCAGCATTGCCATTGTTGACGAAAACGGCTGGCTGGTGGCGCTTCACCGTATGGACGAGGCTCCTATCCCCACTGCAGAAATAGCAAGGGATAAAGCATGGACTGCCGCTGTTTTTCGTCGCCCCAGCTCTGAAATCTCTGTCTTTGGTAATCCCAAGGCGCCTGGGTTTGGCTTTAATACTCAGAATTGGAATGACCGGTTGACCCCTATCCCTGGAGGGGCTCCTATCTGGCTTGATGGCCATGTGATTGGGGCAATAGGGGTATGTAGCGAATTGCCAGATAAGGACGTTGCTCTATGCCAAAGAATCATCAAAGGAATCAGGGCAATACTTAGGGGGAAGGAAGAACCATGACCACTCTGGATAAGATTTTTGAAAATAAAAAAGCGAAGGTAATCGATATCCAGGGAGGGCAAGGGATAAGACAGCGTCTCGGTCAAATGGGTATCCACCCAGGCGATATCATTACTATATTAAGGTTTGGGGTCCTCCGGGGTCCCATTCTGATTGAAGTTCATGGAAGCCAAGTGGCCCTTGGTAGAGGGATTGCCTCTCGAATCGTGGTAGAGAAGATCGAATGAGAATTGCTCTTGGTGGCCAGCCAAATTGTGGGAAAAGTACGATTTTCAATCATATTGCAGGTTATCAGGCCATTACCTCCAACTTCCCTGGAACCACTGTAAAATATACAGAGACTAATATTCATATCAACGGGCATACATGCCATTGTATCGATCTTCCAGGCACCTACTCTCTCACCTCTGGGGATCCAGCTGAATCGGAGGCTCGAAATCATCTCCTATCGGGAGAAGTTGATGTGATTATTAATGTCATCGATGCTTCGCTATTAGGTCGAAGTTTGGAACTGACGCTTCAACTTCTTGAGCTCGAAGTCCCGATGGTTCTTTGCCTGAATATGATGGATGAGGCTCGGAGAAAGGGAATTCAGATTAATGAGAAGAAACTTTCAGAAATTCTTGGAATCCCCGTGATCCCCACGATTGCAAAAACGGGAAAGGGGCTCAAAGAGTTGTTTAATGGGGCGATAGAGGTTTTTGAAAAAAAGAGAGTAGGTAAAAATCTGAAATTCAGCAAAGACATTGAAGACATCATTGATCAACTGGTCGTCATTTCGGATCAACAAAAAATTCGAGAAAAGGTCCCTTCTCGCTTTCTTGTCCTTCGACTTCTCGAAAATGATCCCATTTTCATCAAGGAAGTCAGAAATTCTTTTGACCAGATTAGGCCGTTTCAGGAGAAATTAGAACAGGCCCATGGGGTTCCTTCTGACCAGGTCATTTCTTCTGAACGTCATGCCCTCTCTATGAACCTTTTTGAGCAAGTCACAACGATTCTCCACCCTCCTAAAAGAGATATCCGCAGCAATGTTGATCAGATAGTGATGCATAAATTCTTTGGATATGTAATTCTGGCTTTGGTTTTTTATGGTTTCTTCAACTTCATCTTTGGAATAGGAGGTTACATAGAAAAGCCCCTGATGGAGTTCTTTGAGCGATGGATAGAAGGGCTCGAGATTTTTTGGGGAAAAGGAAGTTTATCTTTCTTCCTCTTAAAGGGAGTCCTTCAAGGAATTGCAGGAGGAATCGCTATCGTCCTTCCTTACCTTGTTCCGTTCCTCATTGGACTCTCCATTCTTGAAGACATTGGATATCTCCCAAGGGTGGCTTTTCTGATGGATATCTTCATGCACCGGATCGGTCTTCATGGCAAGTCGGTCATTCCTTTTATTCTCGGATATGGATGCAGTGTTCCTGCAGTGATGGCCACGCGAATCCTTGAATTTCCCCAACACAGATTTATTGTTTCTATTCTCTCCACGATGATTCCATGTTCTGCTCGAATTACCATCATCTTCGGCCTGGTTGCATTTTTTATCAACCCTAATGCTGCTCTGACAATATTTGCTCTTAACCTCCTTGTGGTGGCTATTTCTGGGAAGATTCTCTCTTCTCTCTATCCAGAACCCGGGAGTCTTGGATTGATTCTCGAAATCCCTGTTTACCAATTCCCCCCTTTTCAAAATATATTAAAGAAATCCTGGTATCGAATAAGAGAATTTATCGTTATCGCTTGGCCTCTCCTGATTATCGGAAGTGCTCTGCTTGCCCTGATGGAGTATGGAGGCGTTGAAAAAAATATTAACTGGTTTTTATCTCCTCTTACCCGCATTCTTGGCCTGCCGGTTTCTGTGGGGACGACCCTCATCTTTGGTCTCTTAAGAAAAGAACTGTCCATGATCATGCTGACCCAGGCTTTAGGAACCACCCAGGTTCTTACAGTAATGACAAAAACTCAAATCATGGTCTTTACTATCTTTGTTACTTTCTATATTCCCTGTTTGGCTACGATTGCAGCCCTTTGGAAAGAGATCGGGAAGAAAGGTGCTTTTCTGGCAATCCTTTTTACTCTTTCTGTGGCCATTCTCTTAGCCTTCATCACTCGACTCTTTTTAGGGGTATTTATTTGGTGATTAGAAATGATTTATCGAAAAGGATTTCTTTTATTTCTAATGGATCGGTTGAAAAGATCTCCAAAAATTTTAAGGGAGATTCTCTACGGAATGACGGTCCACGAGATGGATCTCGAATTGAGAAAGGAGAGAGCCAGTTTAGACCACCTTTTTATGCTGGTAGTGTTTGGGGATCTCGTGGGATTACCCTTGCTCCCTCCTTACTATTCCATGAGGCTTTTGCCTTATATCATCCCATCGATTGAAAAATGGAAGAGGAGCATTTTAAAGGAAAGAGATTTAACTGATTTAGTTGCCACAGATATTTAACCCTCCTCATTTTATATTCATTCCTTGGGGAGAAGGTAAAAATGAAGGGATATTAAATGAAAAAGATCAAAATAGAAGATGCTATTGGCATGGTCCTTGGTCACGATGTGACCCAGATTATTCCTGGGAAATATAAGGGGGCTCGATTCAAAAGAGGCCACAGAATAAAAAAAGAAGATATCCCTGAATTCTTAAAGGTTGGCAAAGAACATATCTATGTGATGGATCTCAAACCAGGAACCCTCCACGAGGATGATGCAGCGATTCGATTGGGGAAGGCTTTCTCTGGAAGGAACATCACAATCACTGGACCTTCTGAAGGGAAAGTTACCTTCTATTCACAGATCAACGGAGTTTTAAAAATCAACCTGTCGCTTCTTCATCGAATTAACCTTTCGAAAAATATCATTCTCTCAACCCTCCATCGATATACTCCCTGCTCTTCAGGGATGGCTGTTGGGGCAACCCGAATTATTTCTCTTACTGCTCCAGAAGTTGAGATTGAAAAGGTTGAAAATTGGTGTGAAAAATATGGGCCTGTCATTGAAGTTCTTCCTTATCGGAGACTCAATGTTGGAGTGATCATCACAGGAAATGAAATCTTTTATGGTAGAATCAAAAACGGATTTGACGATAATATCGGCAAAAAGATCTCAAATTATGGCTCAAAGGTGGTGAAAAAAATCGTAGTCCCAGATGACATCTATAAGATTTCACAAGCCCTATTGAAATTCAAAGATTCCACTATCGATCTCGCCTTGGTCACAGGAGGGCTCTCTGTTGACCCTGATGATGTGACCCGGGCAGGAATCAAAAAAGCAGGTGTAAAGATAATTTTTTATGGCACCCCAGTTCTTCCAGGGGCAATGTTTCTTTATGGAATCTTTGAGGGTAAACCAATATTGGGTCTTCCGGCCTGTGTATTTCATCATAAGACGACATTATTTGATATAATCTTCCCAAGAATATTGGCTGGTGAAATGCCCACTCGAAAAGAAATTGGTCTACTGGGCCATGGAGGATTTTGCCAAAATTGTGACCCCTGTCATTTTCCAGTGTGTCCTTTTGGGAAGGGATAAACAGGATGAGTTTTTATTGCGGTTTATATAGGGTTAGGAAGTCAACCTTCTCAAAGTCACTGTCATTAGAGGCAAGATGAGCAATGTTGTTATTTTTCATTATAGCAAGATTTATGGCATCATTAGTAAATAGCATAAATTTCCTTTTAAATTCAGAACTCAACTTAATGTCTTTGAGGCTCACTGTTAGGATGGAGATGCCAAGTTTATCAATATAAGAAATTGAATCAAGATGGTCAGTGAGAGAGGCTATTTTGTCAGGATTCGCTTTAAGATATTTTGTAACCTCTTTAGGTAAAAACCCAAACTTTTCTGAAGCTTCAATTATCATTAACCGGTGGAGGACTTCAGCGAGAACAAGTACGGAGGTATAACCGCTGATGCTACCCTCTTCGATTCTTTGAAAAAAATGAAAGCAAGCATCTGCAAACTTTTCAAATCTTGAGAAATGATAAATGAAAATATTTGAATCTATAAATACTTCTGCATTATCTACGATCTCTGACAAAATCAATTATTCCTCCAGACAACTGTATTGGGGGTTTAGGGCAACATCCTCGATGACTTTAGGATTTCCTTTAACAATTCCCTGGCTCATCTTTGCCGGACTGGTTTTTTCTTTAATGATGATTTCAACTTTTTCATGCTCCTTTAATTCCAGTGCTGTTAATGGCTTTAAAACACCATTTTCATATATTGCTTCGATAATCTTGTGCATAATATTTCTCCCCTTTCATGTTTGAGGATTTCTTCAATATTAAAGTTAGCAAAAAAAAAAGAGGATGTCAAAAGGAAAAGGCAAAAAAGTTAAGCAATTTCTAATCGAGAATCGGAAAGGAGGTTTATATGTCTTTTGAGACCATTTTAGTAGATAAAAAAGAAAAGATCGGGATCATTACATTAAATCGACCACAAAAGTTTAATACCTTCAATACTCGATTGGCCGAGGAACTGAATACTGGATTGCGCCAATTGGATGAAGACGGAGAGGTTCGAGTCGTCATTATCAAAGGAGCAGGTAAGGTCTTTTCAACGGGGATCGATGTAAGTGAGTTTCACGGAAAGACATCGTTAGAGTACCATCGATGGTTTACCCTTATGGACCAGATGCACTTTACCATTGCTTCTATGGAGAAACCGGTGATTGCTATGGTCCATGGATATGCAGTGGCAAATGGCGCGGGACTGGTGGCCGCTGCGGACTTTGCCATTATGGCTGAAGACGCTAAACTTGGGACAACGGCTATTAACGTTGGATTGCTCTGCACGGGGCCTATCATCCCGATAAGTTATGGCCTTGGCAAGAAAAAGACTCTGGAGATGCTTTTGAGTGGTGATATGATTGATGCGAAAGAAGCGGAGCGATTGGGTCTGGTTAATAAAGTGGTTCCGGCAGAAAAGTTAGAGGAGGAAACCATCGCCTTTGCTCAAAAACTAATTGATAAAAGCCCTGTGGCCATCCGGATGGGGAAGAATTTCTATTACCAGATGATCGATATGCCCTTCCGTCAGAGATTTATTCTCAATAGTGAGATTATGACCAGGTTGTCCACTAGTGAGGACGCCCACGAAGGGATCCATGCCTTTATGGAAAAAAGAAAACCCATTTGGAAAGGGAAATAGATAGTGACGAAGCCATTAAACAAAAGAATAGCCATTTTAGAAAGAGAGGATAGAAATGGCAGCATTTGATCATATTCCAATGGGAGAAGAAGGGTTGAGAGAAATCTATCAGTGGTTGGATGATTGGGTTGCCCAAAATAGAAATATTGCGCACAAAGAAGTCATTGGTCGGTCTCCTGATGGTTGGGAGATTCGAGCGGTCTTTATCACAGATAAGGACATTTCCAATGATGATAAGCAGATTGCTGTGATTACTTTAGGAAGGCACGGCCAGGAGTTAGGAACCCGTGTGGTGGGACCTGAGGTCATTCAATACTTATCTAAGGATGATGCAGAGGAGATAAGAAAGACACAACTTGTCATCATCATACCTGTCGTGAATCCGGAAGGATTTGTTTCGAATGAGTTTCGATCTTCGATGACGAGTCTTACAAAGACTGAACGTCTCGTTTTGGGAGGACTTTTTAAATCATTCCCGCCCGATATGATGATAGATTTTCACAGCCTCGGCAAAACTTCAGGCTCAAAATATGATCGAGGGGATATGGAGGTGATCATCCCGGCCAATCCCGCTAAGTGGGCCGTAGATGAACAGATTCATCAATGTGTTGCACGAGAAATACAGAAGGCTGCAGAGTTGGAAGGTTGGCCTTATGAAATTCATACGCTTGAGGATTTGGCTACCTATTACTTCGGTGACACAGAGATAGGACATATGCCCTGGACATATTTAAAAGAGAAGGTGTTCTTGCTCCACATGCAGGATTTCTATGATCATTATTATATTCCTGAAGAAGATCATTATACGAATTATACATGTGGGCCTGCTTACCTGAAGTGGCATACATTGGTCTTTGGGATCGAGACTAATCACTATGTATTATCACGGGCTGATGATATTGCTTTGAGTGGTTTGGCACCTTGCAAAGCTCTTTTAAAAATAGGATGCACCCGATTACCCTGGGAGAAAGATAAAGGTTATCCTACCAATATCCTTCATGGCGATTTCCGCATTTCTATCAGACCCTTAGGGATAAATATAAAGGAACGTCGGGCGTCAAGAATCAGAATATGGAATGAAAGAAATAATTTTAATCTTCCCCAACGTGAAATGTTGGATCCTGAAACAACCATCGCAAGAGTTCGATATTTTGGGTGGGACCTTCCTATGGAATTTGCTCTTTGCTTGCGGATGCGACAGACTACGATCAAAAGCACCATTGTCCATGGTAAGGAGGTTCAATTTGAAACATTTAGGGATAATTGTTCAACCTTTGTTCATATCCCCACCCTGATGGAACGAGCTGGGACCCTTGAATTTGTTGTTAAACATTCGCGATGTTAAAAGGTAATACTTATTATGTTAATGGAGGAGTTTCAATGAGCTTAAGGGATAAGTATGCCATTGTCGGAATAGGCTATACCCCTCAGGGGCATGTTCCCGGTCGAACCTCGCTGAGTTTTCATCTGGAGGCGTGCGTCAATGCCATCGCTGATGCGGGTCTCCGAAGAGAAGAGATTGACGGGCTCATCTGCTATCGGGTGTTTCCCCCTGGATCCAATGAGGCCCTTGTCACTCCTTATTTGGTGGCTCAGTATCTGGGACTTTCTCCGACCTATATGAGCCAGGATGCTAATTGATCCAGAAGCCACCTTCAGCACGCAGTTGGCGTGCTCGAGGCAGGTCTTTGCAAGTATGTCCTTTTATCCTATGGCCATAATGCCTCTTCGAGTGATAGCATGAAGCGGATGCTTTTGGAAATGACTGCCGATGATGCGGTATTTGGCCATTTCGGAGCCGTTGGGGGTTATGCATTGGCTGCGCGAAGAGCCATGCATACCTTCCAAACAGGTCCAGAGACTTGGAAACATATCGCTGTGGGACAGAGAAAATGGGCTAATCTTAACCCCGCCGCCACCATGTATAACCGCCCGTTGAACTTTGAAGAGTACTACAAGGCCAGGTGGATTGTTGAACCCTTTCGTCTTCTTGATAATTGTTTGATCACGGATGGGGGAAGGGCAATCATCATCACTTCCGCTGAAAGGGCACGCGATTTGAGACATCCTCCTGTTTTAATCATGGGGATGGGACAACATAACCCATCCTCTGAAGTCCACCAGGCCACCTACCTGGCTGGTCCAACAGGAGCTAAAAAGGCAGGGGAGATGGCATTAAAGATGGCGGGCATTACCTTAAAGGATATCGATGCCTGTGAGATCTATGACTGCTTTACTTACACCGTTGAAATCACGTTGCAGGATTATGGTTTTTTTGAGCCGGGCGAGGGTGAAGATTGGTTCAAAAACGGCACCATCGAACCTGGCGGAAGAATGCCGGTCAATACCTCTGGGGGTCTACTCTCCGAAGCCTACTATATGGGTCTTACTCCACTATCCGAAGGAGCGATGCAGTTAATGGGTCGATGTGGCGAGAGACAACTTGGACCACCCACAAAAACAAAGACTCCAGAGATCATTCTTTGCAGTGATAATGGGGGAATCCTTCAAACCCATAGCTGTATTATCCTCAGGAGGTCGTAAATGAGTAAATATAACAAACCGCTTCCCAATGTAAATGATGACAATAAAGATTTTTGGGCTGGCTGCAAAGTCCATCAATTGAGATTTCAGAGATGTCAATCGTGCGGCCATGTCCGCTGGCCCGCTTCTCTCTTTTGCCCTCTATGTTTTTCGAGGGAGACGGAATGGATCGTCTCAGAAGGAAAAGGCCGTGTTTATACCTATGCAGTGTATCATGTTGCCTATCACCCCGGATTTGAGAATGAGCTTCCCTATGTGGTGGCCATTGTGAAATTGGAAGAAGGACCCCGCCTTCTCACAAACATCGTGGGTTGCCAGCCTGATGAGGTCACATGTGAGATGCCCGTAGAGGTAACATGGGAGGACATCACCGAGGAGTTTAGTTTACCAAAATTTAGGCCCTGTTATTAATCTTGAGTGGATTTACTCTAAAGGAGTTTATTTAACCCTTTACCTTAATATCTGAAAAGTAATTCCAGAAGATGGGAAAAAATCTATTTTGGAATGGGAAAAGAGATGGATCGGAGGAGCAAGGAAGGGAACTTGAGAAGAAAAGACCATAATCCGTAATCAAATCTCTTGAAAAAAACAAAAACACCTCCTAGGATTAGCATAAATACTACGTGAAGAGCGGTTGGGTGCAACAACCGGCTTTTCACCCAGGAGGTGTAAGATGAGTATAGCACAAGGGATTCTTCCTTTCCAGTTAATTGAGAATTCATCCAAATCACTTCTTACCTCCTTTGCGGGTCTTCCATTGGTGATGGAGACTTTTCGGGCTTTGGGCCTTCCTCAATCGATAAAGAAGCATCTCTGTATTCTTCAGAAGGAAGGAAAATATCAGGAAGCTGACTATATTGAATCTTTTATCTCCCTTTTTGCTTCGGGAGGAGAGTGTGTGGAGGATTTGGATCTTCTCAGAGAAGATGAGGGGTTGAAGAAGTTGGGGTTGCACGTTCCCTCTCCAGAGGCTGCCCGTTGGTTTCTCCATGCCTTTCATGATGAGAAGCTCCTTTCGGGGAGACTTCCTGAGAAGGCCTTTATTCCTGAGGAGACGGCAGAGTTGAAGGGGCTTAGAGAGGTTCAAAAGGATTTGATTCGGAAGGCGACTCGAAAGGAAGGCCCCTGGAAGGCCACGATTGATCTGGATGCGGTGATCATCCCATCCCAGAAGGAGGAGGCCTTTTTCACTTATCTTGGAGAGAAGGGTTATCAGCCTATGACCGCTTATTGGGTGGAGCAGGATTTGATTGTGGCTGATGAGTTTCGGGATGGCAATGTTCCGGCTCGGATGGATATCTTGAGAGTAGCCAAGGAGGCCATTGCTGCTCTTCCTCCCACTGTTCGTCTGGTCAGATTTCGTTCGGACTCCGCAGCCTATGTCCATGAGTTTCTGGATTGGTGTCGTCAAGAGATTTCTGAAAGGCCCCGAATCGAATATGCCATTAGTGCTGAGATGACTGAGGAGCTTAGGGCAGCCATTGAAGCCCTTCCTGAGGAGGCCTGGAAACCTCTGCGAAAGATCACGGATCAAGGGTTGATCGAAGGACGAAAAGAGTGGGCAGAGGTAGAGTTTGTTCCCAGCAAACCTTCCAGGAAAAAGACGATGAAACCGGATCGCTACCTCGCCATCCGAATCCGCCCTTCCCAGGGGGAACTCTTCCGGGATGGCAATCCTTATCATTATTTTTCGGTCGTCACCAACATGTGGAGTTGGGATGGGGAGAGATTGCTTCGGTGGCAGAGAGAACGCTGTGGAACCATTGAAAAGATCCATGATGTGATGAAGAATGATCTGGCTGCGGGAGTATTGCCCTCGAAATACTTCTTTGTCAATGCGGCCTGGTGGAGACTCAATACCCTGGCCTACAACCTCCTTTCGATCCTCAAAAGAGAAGCCTTGCCCCAGAGCTGGTGGCCTCTGCGCCTCAAGGCCCTGAGATTCCACCTCCTCAACCTTGCAGGAAGAGTCGTTGAACACGCCCGAAAACTCTTTCTCAAGATCACCCAGAATCATCCCCATTTCCTGATCTATAAGGAAGCTCGACAAAAACTCCTCCTCTTCTCTTCCGCCTGAGTGCCTTTTTCATCCAAACCCATCCCATACAAATTCTGCCTACTACAGTCGAAAGGAAAAGTGTCCTTAAAAATTTCAAAAGAAAAACATTTAGCAAACTTTTTATACTTTCTCATCCATTTTTTCTGACCAAGTCAGATCCTTGCCTGCGCAGGCAGGCCTCTCTGGTGTAAATATCCTCCCTTTATCTTAATACCCCCACTCAATTACCTTTAAAATGAACTTCATCCCCAGAGTTCAAATATTTGATTACGGATTATGGTCTTGAACCACTATGGATATAAAAAGTCCAAAAATTTAGTATACTAAATAGTTTAGACCACAAATCTGAACTTTAAAACCTTTAAATAATTTTAATCGCTTGCCATTAACCACATCCCAATGATATTCTTCTTGATCAAATTCACCGTTAATCTTATC
>CAZFDM010000241.1:0-2008 GCA_964517975.1 uncultured Syntrophaceae bacterium | reverse complement strand
AAATGAGTATCTTCGATCTTCGTCAGTCTGTAATCGATGAATACAGCAAGTATGTTCAGAGCTTCCTCTCCATCGCTGATGAACGAATAAGGGCATTCGTTGAGGAGTCCCTTTTAAAAAACCAGGCCCTTTGGCCGGATGAGTCTTTAAGTTAGATGAGACTATAAAAGAAGTGATTTTATGGCAAAAGAAATCCTGAAAGAAGAGATGATCAAAGAAATTTTTAAGGCAACGCCTCATCTTTTAAAATTCCCTGAAAAGAGGATGTGGATCGACTATGATAAGGAGGCTGATGTCCTCTACATAAGTTTCAAAAGACCACAGAAAGCAACAGATTCAGAGATGTTAAAGAGCGGTATCCTGATTCGATATCGAGGAGACCAGGTCGTAGGGGGTTTATATCATAACATCGTATACCTTAAAAATATCATCCTCAAAAATGCGTGAAAAAGCTATTTTTTGAGTGAGAACCCTTGAAAACATTGAATTTCATATGATGAGTTATTTGCAAATTCGTGAAAGTTAGGGTATTTGAAGTTGCGAAATTTTTCTGAGAGCATTTTCGAACTGCTTCTGATAATGGTAATCGTGAGGTAATCTGATTGTATTGTGGCTCTTGCGCCTGGTTAACCTGGCTGGTAAAACAAGGAAATCCGTTCGAATGGTCTCCAGAGTTTTGTAAAGATATTCTTTGGGTAAACAGAGTCTTTTGAACCAATGGACGATATTGTAGGCAAAGAGGAGAATTTGGAAAAATGCTACATTGGCCACCCAATCCTCGGTAGGAATCTTTCCCAGGGGATAGTCGTAGAGGAGTTCCCGAACATTTTTCTCGACGGTGGCTCTTTTGGCGTAGAACCTCCAGACCCTCCATGGATGAGTCTTCAAATTGGTGACCAGCACATGATAAGCATATTTCCGATCTTTGAAGAGGGTCAGTTGTTGGGCTTCGATGGGGTCCTCTGGGATAGGACGTCGCACCACAACGAACCGATGGACCTTTTTCCAACCGTGAGGTTGGTATTGGAACTCTCCCACTTCCCATCCATTGCGGAGTTTTTTGAACCGACAAGTTATGGCTCGAACTTTGATAGTGGGATATTCCTTGGCGACGATCGCATAGCCACAGCCTTCTTGGTCCAGCCGTTCGATCACCTTCTTGTTGAAGAGCCCCGAATCGGCCCGGAATCGAATGCGAGATTTGGGGATGGTTTTGGGAACTTTGAATAAGCAGACGTTGATGAAAGGAACCGCTCCGGTAGAGGTAACTGCATTTCCAGGACGTAAGGAACCATGCCAAAATTCTTGAAGGTGTGCTTCGAAACAGAGTAAGGGATGATAGGAACGCCGTCCTGGTTTTTTGGGATTGTATCCCACTTGAGCCTTTTGGTGTTTTCCATAGATGACCAAAACGACAGAGTCCAAATCGAAGGTCAGACTGGTGCGAGGCTTGGGAAGATGAAAGAGTTCTTCTCGGAGTTGATTGTGCACCATAACGATTTGACGGATCACTTTGGTAGGAAGTCGTTTGAGGAACCGTCGGAGGGTGGATTGATCGGGGAATCGGGAAAGTCCGAGCAGATCCAGAAAGGTTCCATTGTACTGAAGAATCTCGGTTTTGTTGATTCGCCGTAAACCTGCGATAATGATGTAAATAAGGGAAAGGATGTGTTCGGAGGGATGGTAATTTTGATTGCGTTGGGGGAGGCGAATTTTTTGTTGAAGTCGTTTCTTCAGTCTTAGTTTCTGACAAAATGAGTGGATAAGGACCATTCCCCCGAAGTGGGTGATATGCTTTTCGGCAAATGAACATCGGTATAAACGCAAACCTTTGGGCATTTTTAGTGCTGCACACAAATAGTGCATTTGGACCTTTTGTGTGCAAAGGAATTTATCGGGTCTAATATAGCAGTTTGAGCCCATAAAATCTACATGATCTTTGTTAGAGCAGAAATTCCGTAATAAGAGTGGGACCCCAATGGGGAAATCGTGGATATGGGGCATATAT
>CAZFDM010000240.1:0-3470 GCA_964517975.1 uncultured Syntrophaceae bacterium | reverse complement strand
ATTGCGATAAAAGGTGTCAACCATTCCTCCAATTCTATTAACTTCTAACCAAAAATATTTGAAATTTCCCCCCGCCCTTGGCGAGGCTCGCCTTTGACGGCTCACTCCCCCCCTCTCCCCAGCGGGGGAGAGGGAGGAGGTGAGGGGGGCTTACTTCATCAATGTTAGAGATAAATTCTCAGACTTCATTGTGTAAGGGCCTAAATATTTTTTGAAATAAAATTTCTTGATTTGGGCAGAAATTTTTGTTAAAAATCAAAAAACTCTAACTGAGGAGGAGAGATTTGAAGACCAGGATGAAATTCTTTACGTTATTCCTAATCACTCTCTTTATCTTCTCCTGTGCAGGAGGAACGAAGACCGAAAAGAAGGACAAGGCCCAGAGCGTTGAAGAACACTTTCAGTTGGCCTATAAGGCGGCCCAAAAGGGGAATCTGGATGAAGCAGTCTCTGAATATAAACAGGTGATCAAATTGGATCCCAAGAATGTAAAGGCTCACCTTAATCTCGGAATTGCCTATGGGAGACAGGGAAAGTGGAAGAAGGAGATATCTCAGTATAAAGAAGCAATCCGCATCGATCCTAAATTTGCAGAGGCCTACTTTCATCTTGGGTTGGCCTATTACGAAAGAGGAAACTTGGATGAGGCATCCAAACAATACCAGAAGGCTATTCAGATTCACCCCGATTATATCGAGGCTCATAATAACTTAGGAAACATTTACTTCAGAAAAGGAAAGATGGAGGAGGCCCTCCTCGAATATCAAAAGACCATCGAGATCAAACCTGACTACGCCCGAGGTTACTACAATATTGGAAATGTCTATCGACAAAAGGGGGGATTGGATGATGCCATTGCCTCCTTTCAGCGTGCGATTGAAATTCATCCCAAATATGGGGAGGCTCACTACGGGCTGGCTGTCTGCTATTATGAAAAACAGGAGTTTAAATTAGCCATCCAACATGCAGAGGAAGCAGGGAAATTAGGGGTTGTGGTTGACCCCAAATTGTTAGAGAGGCTCAAGTCCCATCGCTAAGAATCTGAAGGTCTCCTGTGAAACCATTTCCTTTTATTGTAGGACGATCCTTTAAAATTGATTTTTAGGAGTATTTCTGATATTCATTCTACCATTAGTTCTTTTTTCCATCCTTTCATAGTTAGAGAGAATTTCATAAGACCAAGGAGGGGGAGATGCTACTCGCATCCGAGATCAAAACAGGGATGGTCCTCCATATCGATCAGTCCCTCTATAAAGTGTTATCTACGGAATATCATATGGGGGGAGGGAAGATGGGAGGGCTCGTTCACATGAAGTTAAAAGAGATTCGATCAGGGCTTCTGATGGATCGGAAGTTCAAACCGGATGAAAAGTTGGAGGAGGTGGAATTGGACCGGAAGACATTGGAGTTTCTCTATGAGGATTCGGAAGGGTTCACCATGATGGACCCAGATTCCTATGAACAGATTATCCTCTCTAAGAATCTCATGGAGTCCTTCGCCCCCTTTCTGACACCCAATATGAAGCTCCCAGTAGAATTTTTGGAAGGAGAACCTGTCAATGTCCTTTTCCCAGAATGGGTAGAATTGGAAGTCGTCTCTACCCCTCCAAGCCTAAGCAGTCTCCAGGACGAAGTTTATAAACCCGCTACCCTATCCAATGGGATGCAGATTCAAGTTCCTCAGTTTATCAAGGTGAAGGATGTGGTAAAAGTGTCTGTAAGCACGAAAAAGTATATCGAACGAGTTAAACGATAGGCGAGAAACAATAAAACAACGAACTGAAGAAAGAGGAGTCTATGGATACGAGAAATGCAATTTTGAATTATCAATATTCAGAGAAGATGAAATCAGGATTGATTATTGGGACAGGCCTTCTGGAACAGGTGGTTTCCTTAAAGGGGGAGGAGCGGAGTGGAGGGTTGAAGATCTTGATAGGATATCTGGAGGGACTTCTTAGGGAAGTAAGAATTGCAATGAATGTGATTGGGGTGGAACCCTATCGCTCCCTGGAAGGAAGAGTGATGGAGTTAGTGGGTTGGGTTCAGATGTCCCACTTTGAAGAGGCCCGTCGTTCTTTTGCCGAGGCCATCTCTTCCAGCACCACTCTCTGTCAGGCCTCGATGGGCTTTTTGATGGAGAAGAAATTGGTTTAGGTAAAACAAAGGATGGGGAAACAATGAAGAAAAATAGATGCTTTACTTTGTTGGGCACCTTATTCTTGTTTTCTGCAATGATCCAGGCCCGACCTGAAAAAATTATCGAAAGATATTGGGAACGATTTGAACCAAGGTTTCATTTAAATGAGGAGGAGGAACATGCCAGAAAGATCTTTTGAAGCATTTGAAGTGAGGGGGCCCAAACCCAGAACCATTGTCCTGGTCGCGCTCGGCGTCATCCTTTTTATATTTTTATGGAGCTCTTTTGTCATTGTTCCAGCAGGGCACAGGGGTGTTGTTCTCTGGTGGGGCAGTGTTGAGAAACGGATCATGGGCGAGGGGCTCAACTTCAAAGTTCCCTTTGCTGAGCGAGTCATTAAAGTAGATGTACGGGTTCAGCCCCATCCCTTTAAGGAGATCGATGCAGCCTCCAAGGAGTATCAGATGGTTAAATTGACAGGGATGATGAACTTCCACATCGATCCCGCCTATGTCAACGACCTCTACCAAAAGGTGGGTCTTGACTTTGCCAACAAGGTGATCGACCCTGCCTTTAACGATTTCGTCAAGGAAGTTGTTCCAATCTATCCCATCACAGAGATCCTTCCCAAAAGGGAGGAAATCCGAAAGCGGGCGATGACAAAATTAGGAGACAATCTTGCCAGGTATCACATCATTGTGGATGATATATACTTTGCCAATATCCGCTTCTCTCCAGAATATGAAAAGGCCATCGAAGCGAAGCAGGTAGCCCAACAGCAGGTGGAGACACAGAGACAGATTTTAGCCCAGCGTGAAATCGAGGCCCAGCAAAAGGTGGTGACTGCCAAAGGAGAAGCAGAATCGATTCTGGTGGTGGCCCAGGGCCAGGCCAAGGCCAATGAGGCACTCTCTCGATCGATCAGTCCCATTCTGGTTGAGTATAAAAGTATTGAGAAATGGAATGGGATATTGCCTCAATTTACAGGAGGGGTTACCCCTTTTATTGACCTTAGCAAAATGGGAGGCACAAAAAAATAGATGCCCAATCATTCTCCTTTAATCGGCAGTAAGGAATTACTCCCAAAAATTGTTAGATTCTTACATGTTTAAGTCTGAGAATTTATCTCTAACATTGATGAAGTAAGCCCCCTCACCCCCTCCCTCTCCCCCACTGGGGAGAAGGGAAGGGTGAGCCGCCAAAGGCGAGCCTCGCCAAGGGCGGGGGGAAATTTCAACCTGAAACCTGCATCAATTTCGAAAATATGGAATCACGCATATTAAAAATCAGTAGAAAATACAATATTTCGTGGTATAATGGTCATTATTTTAAT
>CAZFDM010000239.1:0-5301 GCA_964517975.1 uncultured Syntrophaceae bacterium | reverse complement strand
GGGGGTATAGAGATCGATGATTCCACCTCTAATACTTACCTCTCCTGCCTCCTCAACCACGCTTACCACCCTATATCCATTTTCATCAAAGTATTGAAGCAGATGATCACGATCCACTTCTTCTCCTTGAGAAAGAGAGAGGACGGATGTTTTCAATTGGTGAGGGGATAAAACCTTCTGCATTAAGGCTTTGATCGTCGAGATGATGAGCACCTCTTCTCCTTTTAAGAGGGAGAAAAGACAGTTGATCCTTTCTCTTAGAATGTTAGGGTGGGGTGGGATATCATCATAGGGTAGGGTTTCCCATTGTGGGAAGAGGTGACAGCGGTGATCCTTTCTTTTTTTGAAAAACCGAAAGTCATCAAGAACCAATTCCCCTTTCCAGAGGTGAGGGACGACGATCAAACAGGGGCCTCCACGCTTCTCTATCCAGTGGGATAAGAGATAGGCCATGGAAGAAGTGACAAGGCCCGTTAACCCGATCCGCTTGCCCTTCTCCCAAACATGAGAGTCTACCCAGGAATCAATGGAAGTAACTTCTCCTTTTACCCTGGCATTCATCTCCATTTATTTTCCATTTAAAAAGGGAGAAGTGTCAAGATGGGTTGCCATACTGGTGGCCTTCAGCCCCTTTTTTTGCGTGAGCGATAGAATTTTATCCATCTCAGTGAAAGGGGATAAGCAATGAAAGCGAGTAAGGTAGAAAGGATGAGAGAGCCAACAATGAAGGAAAAGAGGAGGCCTGATTGAGCGGCAATGCGAGACCAGAAATCTGAACCCAAGAATCCTCGCTCCAATCCCAGCCTGAATATCTCCTTGAAAAGGTTGATATCCATCTGATATCCAACGATCCACATCCCCAGATAGGTTGCGATCGTATAATAAGGGACAATCCACCAAGGTGTGTTGGTCCAGACTCCTATGAGAATGGCTACCCGGTTTAAGTGGAATAGAAAGGCGATGGCCAATCCTCCAAGGGTATGAAAACCTAAGAAGGGTGAAAAACCGAGAAAGACGCCAATCGAATAGGTTAAAGCGGTTCGTTGAGGAGTATCATGGATATAAAGGAGTTTTTTAATGAGGTTTTTCATCTAACCCCAGTCCTTCTTCCGAAAGTAAATTCCCCAAAAGTTTTTATTGATTAATGGGAGCATGGTGGATTCGAGGGGACCATTTCCCTCAAATATAAATCTCTATCCCCGTTTAGTAAAGGGGGAAATAGGAAGTTACTCATTTTATAGTTCGAGCCTTTCCCATTTAACCAGAACTATTAATCATGAAGGAGTTCCTCGCAAAAGAGGCACTCCTTGGAGAGAAAACAGATGTGACAGGAAGGGTTCTTTGCCTTACAGATTTCCCTTCCAAAACGGATAAGGTTAAGATGAAGGGATAGAGATTTCCCTTTTGGAATAAGGGGGGCTAACCACTGATGGGCTTTTTCTACCCTCATCTCTTTAGGAATAAGCCCTAAACGTTTTCCAATTCGAAGGATGTGGGTATCAACAGGGAAAACCTCCCTTTTAAGACCAAAAAGAAGTAGGCAATAAAAGGTCTTTGGGCCAACCCCTTCAAGAGAACCTATCGTCGCTTTCAGTTGTTGGGAATCCAACTTTCTTAAGAACGAGAGGCTTAATCTCCCCCTTTCTCTTTTAATCCAGCGAAGGATCTTGCGAATACGCTTAGCTTTTTGATGGGCCAACCCACCGGGTTTTAACGCCCCAACCACTTTACGGAAGGGTGCCTCAAGAACATCTTCCCATTTTGGGAAAAGCGTTTTTAACCTCTGATAGGCTTGGTCTCGATTACGGTCATTGGTATTTTGGGAGAGAAGGGTCTGGATGAGCACATCGAGGGGATTACCTCTATCCTTCCACTTTTTAGGGCCATATTTTTTCTCCAATAGGCGGGCGATCCTCTCGATCTTTGTTTTTATTTTCTTTAAATCAAAGCCCTGCACGGATTTTTTTAACTTAAATTCTTGCCATCGCTCTTAGAATCTTTTGGCTAAGCCTTCCACCCAGGAGGTCTTTCATCCTCTGTTTTACCTGATCGACAAAACTTTGGTAGGTCTCTTTCCCCTCCAACACCTGGAGGTAGAGCTTTCCCAATTCAGGGTAGTGTTTTAAAGTCTTATAGGCCAATTTGGTAAAACGGAAAACGAATCGAGAGAAGTAGAGAGCCCATTTCAGATTTTCAAATATATGAACATGGACAGCGGTTTGGTAAAGGTCAGAGGGAAGACTTCCTGTCTCTCGGGATTGGAGAATGGCATCGGTTGCAAGCATTGCGCTCCGGATGGCATAGTAGATTCCCTCTCCCTGAAGAGGATCCATGAGATGGGCTGCATCTCCTATAAGGAGAACTTTTCCTTGCCCAACCCTCTGTCCTTCATCATAAAAGGCAGGAAGGGGATGGCCTATCATCTTTATCTTCTTTCCCTTCTCTTCTTCGAGATAATTTAGCCGTCTGAGGAACTCCTTAAAATACTTACGGGGTTTCATCCTCTCTCCTTCCCTAAACATTCCCCCAATCCCTATGGAAAGACCTTCTCTCTTCGGAAAGACCCAACCATACCCATTGGGGACCCCGCCGAAATCCAAATGTAGAAGGTGAAGTTCGCTTTTCGGGAAAAAGGGGACTCCCTCAAAAGGAACTTCACTCTCCACTGCAAATCCTCCAGCATTGGATGGAGGGGGAGAGAGAGCTTTGGCAACGAGGCTTGAGGGACCATCGGCACCAATAAGATACTCACATCGGAATAACTTTCCACTCTCTAATTCTACATCGATTCCTTCCTCTCTTTTACTTATTCCCAAGACATTTTCACCCTCCAAAATCTCAGATCCCTTTTCCAAGGCCTTCTCAACCAGAAACTGGTCGAATCGATCCCTCATCACCATATAAGCAATGGGAGCCTTCGAATCGATGAAGAAGGGGTCCTTTAAGAGGTAGGTGAATTTTGCTCCGTAAACAGTATTCTCAATGACAGGGGTTAAATCAAAATTGAGAAGATGGACGGTCTTGACTGAGAGACACCCTCCACAGGGCTTATATCTTGGAAGGTGTTCCTTCTCAATGATGAGGGTTTTTAATCCTGCATGGGCACAGAATCTTGCCGCAGTCGATCCTCCTGGTCCTGCGCCCACCACAATAACATCATAATTGAAATTCATGGTTTAAAAAAATACCAAGAAACAGGAATTTGTCAATCCTTTCGTTTTCAATAAATCTTTTCTGTAACTCTTTTGCGTAGTTCTTTTAACAAAGAATAAATACCATTTACTCTTCCAAAAAGCAATGATACTCAACCCATTTGCCATGTAAAAGGGATGCACCCTAAATTGAAAAATGATTTGAAATAATTTGAAATCCTTGGTAAATTATTTAAAAAAGGGGAGAGTAAGAAATGATCCGGTTTTTCTTTGGAGTGATTGTCGGAATCCTTCTCTTCTTTCTTTTCATCTATTTTGGCGGTGGGAAGGCAGTCAAGAAGGTGGGAGAGGGGTTAACCGATACGGGAAAGAGGATGGAGTATATCGAGGAGGTAATTAAGAAAGAGAGAGGAGAGGTAGGGAAGGATCTTAAAAAGAAGATCTTTAAGGAGGAGAAGGAGATCCCTCAAAAGGCTCAATAGGTGATGGAAAAATCATCAAACTCACCCTGATAATCTTCCCAGGTAATCTGGACACCCGTGACTCTGGCTCCAGCAGGTCCGCGATGACACCACTGAATCATCCTCTCTATCTTCTCCTTATCCCCTTCAAAAACAGCCTCCACACGACCATCCCTTCGATTCTTAACCCAGCCCTTTAACCCTAAAACGTATGCTTCCTCCTGAGTGTGGGCACGGAAGAAGACTCCCTGTACTCTTCCTTCTACAATGACCCTTGCCCTCGCCTTTTCCATTTCTATCTAAAAACTATCATAGGATCGCTTTGAGATCAACCCCAACCTTTACAGATTAAAAAAACTGTTAGCAAAAATTTAAAGGGGGCACTTTTTAAATTTGAGTTTTTAACTTTTTGGATTCGATCCATTTTTTCTTGACTTCTCAATTTTTATCTGGTAACTTGCACAGAAATCATTTTGGTTTCTGTTCAAGGATGGCCAAGAAAGGCAAAGCAAAATATCTTCATCAGCCTATTTATCATTTAGACCCTAAGAAGACAAAGACCCTCCTCGATCTGGTCCAGGCCTTCCAACACACGTCTTTTCAAAGCAGGAATGTCTACAAATGTTTTGAAGTATTTCTGAAAATGCTTCTGGACCCTAAGTGCATTATTTTTTTAGGACTCTCTGGAGCGATGATTCCAGGTGGGATGCGCCGGGTAATTCGAGACATGATTAGGATGAAGCTGGTCGATGTGTTGGTATCCACAGGTGCTAACATCTTTCACGACCTTTTCGAAAGCTTTGGATATCGGCACTATGTGGGTTCCGAAGAGGGGGATGACGACGCCCTCCGAATGCACCGTATCGTCCGGGTCTACGATGCCCTCATGAATGACGATGAGATTAACCAAGTGATCTACCTCCTCTCAAGGGTCCCAGAGGCCTTAAAAGAGAGAGTGGTTTCTTCGAGGAGATATCTGGAGGTTTTGGGAGGTCAAATAAAAGATGAGGAGTCTATTCTCGGAAACGCCTCCCGGTATGGAGTACCTATCTTCGTCCCTGCCCTATGTGATAGTTCTATTGGGATTGGCCTCACCTTCCTTCACGCCAAGAAAGAAATTCCTTCGGAAGGTCTTCTCATTGATCAGATCCGCGATAGTTTTGAAATCGCCCAATTGAAGAAGATGTCATCGGTTACAGGGGCCATCTATATTGGAGGGGGAGTCCCTAAAAACTATATTCAACAGCTTGGGCCAGTCAGTGAACTTCTGTTTAAAAAAGAGAGTGGCCATCGATATGCCTTTCAAATCACTACGGATGATCCCAAATGGGGAGGTCTCTCCGGTTGTACCTTTGAAGAGGCAAAATCTTGGGGAAAAATTGAGAAGGGATCCTCTTATGCCGCCGTCTATATGGATGCCACCATCGCCCTACCTCTATTGGTCGGGGCCATCCTTCAAGAAGGGAGGGCATTTCGAAAGAGGAAAAGGCGTCGGTTCATATGGAAGGAGGACCGGTTAGTCAAAATCGAATTTATATAACCTTCCCTGTAATCCCTCAGTTACGGTTTATTAAAAAGCCCTTGCGTTCTGCTTCTTCATGTGTTAAACATGAATCATGAGCGAAGCGATCAGGTATCGAGGTAAGGTCTTTGGCCCAAGAGAGATTGATGAGATCAGAGAAGTCATT
>CAZFDM010000238.1:0-2672 GCA_964517975.1 uncultured Syntrophaceae bacterium | reverse complement strand
ATGTAAACGGTGTGACGTAGTTTGTCCTTGGGAGGTTAATTTATCACAGATCATTACAAAAATTAAGAGTAGAATTTATAAACAAAAGAAATTATCTATTCGAGATTGGTTGATTTCACATCCTACATTTATGGGATATTTAATCTTTCCTTTTTTCAATATCTTCAACACTTTGATAAAGAAAAAGACCATCCGAAAAATGATCGATCAAATAATGGGGATAGATGTAAGGGCACCCTTTCCAGAATACCATCCAGGAAAGATTAAACTTCAAAAGGAAAGAAAGGGGAGGGCAAAACGTAAAGTTGCTTACTTTGTCGGATGTTATAATAAGTTTAATGACCCAAAAACGTCACAAGATGCTCTGTCTATTTTGGATGCCAATGGGTTGGAAGTGATCCCGCTTGATTTGGGCTGTTGTGGGATGCCGTTTCTTGGCATTGGCGATCTCGAATCAGCTGAAAAAAGGGCAGCTACCTTATCTGCTGAAATAAAGGAACTCATACTCAATGGATATGATATCGTTTTTAGTTGTCCTTCTTGCGCAGTCATGATCAAAATTGAATACCCAGCTCTGTTCCATCTCTTAGAGGAAGAGGAGTTGCAAGGTCGCGCCCATGATCTGGGAGCTTATCTCTGGCAGTTGAACCAATTCGGTGAGTTGAATACCAACTTCAGAGAAATAAGAAGGAAAGTCGGCTATCAAGTTCCTTGTCACCTAAAAGCTCAAAAAATAGGAATTCCATTCGTTAATCTTTTAGGATTAATCCCAGGGTTGGAGGTTCGAACTATCTTTGATAAATGCTGCGGCATGGCAGGAACGATGGGTTTTAAGAAAGAGAAGTATGAATTGTCGCAGAAAGTGGGCGAGCCACTGATTAACGAACTAAAGGAGAGCAAACTCGATCTAATTTTGACTGACTGTGCTTCCTGTCAAATCAAAATTAAGAATGATGCAAAGATTAATAGCTCTCACCCCATTACGCTCATCAAAGAGGCAATGGAATAAGTTAGTACCGCACTGAAACATGTTATCCAAGTATTAGACCATACTATAGGGTTATAGGCAAGGTAAGAATAGGAGAGCTCAGAAATTACGTAAAAGGATTTTTCCCTTTTGAGCCCGCCATAGATTCCAGTAGATGATGATTGCACTAATATCATAGGAAACCAATTTTTAATGCTCAGGAATATAATAACATAGGAAACCATTTAGCCTTTCTTCTTTGCAACTGGAAGCAAAGGAGAAACAACATGACCCTTAATTGGAAAAGGGAAAGATTTGATAATCTTATTATCTTGTTTAACAACCAATCTCTTTCTATGAGTAAATATAGTAGCAACAACATATTGTCCCTCAAGTTTCTTTCTAATGAAATAGGTAGCCCCATTGACCTCAATCCTCCCATGGGAGTCAACCTTTCTGATAAAAGAGAATCTCCCTTTTGCAATAGGGAGACTAAGATGACCATTAGGATCCCGGTATTTTTCAAGATTAAAACCTTTTGGGATGTGTCTGAAGGATTTCCAGAGGTGCTCTTTAAGAAGACCAGGGAATCTTGTGTCATGTTCTTTTTGTGTAAGGCTCCTGTGTGGTTTTTCATAATGGTAATACTGCATAAATCTCGCACTGGTTCGTTTAAGAGAAACGAGGTTAGGACAATTATGTCTTCTAATAACTCTCTCTTGCCAGAGTTGATTGAAACTCTCCACCGATGCATTTCTGCCCGGTTCTCCCTGTGGAATGAATACCAGATGGATGCCCAAAAGCAAATGAAGCCGCACGAGTTGAGATATGCTATGAGGATAGCGTCCTCCACCTGTAGCAGACATCTCATTATCCACTTGCGATACCCTGGCAATGCCCATAAATCGCCATGTTTCAACCAAATGCCTACAGAGAGAAATAGTTTGTTTATCGGTAGATTGACTTGTGTATGCGGTATGACCAGCCACATCCACAGTGTGGAAGGAATAGAATCGTGTAACGCCTTTTGGACCCCTGAGATATCGTGGACCAACAAGGTCTGTCTGATGCAAATCTCCCATCTTCTCTGCCTTAATGTAAGGATAGGGTTGATTATTGCTATTCCTCTTGGGCTTGTTTCTCTTAGTCTTCCCATGACGAGAGAGAATATTGGCAATAGTAGGAATAGATGGCACATTACAAACCTTTCTCTGTTTAAGTTCCCAATGGATAACCTCTGCTCCAATACCAGAGAAAGTAGAACGTCTGGTTCTATGAGACTCCAACTCCTCCCTGATGGAAAGTATCTTCTTAACCCTATGCTCAGGAGTCTTTCTCCAGATTCTTTTTGGGGCACGGCTTTTGTCCTGGAGACCTTTAAGTCCTTGTTCTTTATACCTATGAAGCCATTTGGAGAGCCATCTTTTACCCCTTTGAAGCAATTGAAGTATCTTGTTAAAACCAATTCCTTCATTATAAAGCTGTATCGCTCTACAGCGTTTCTCATATTCCTTTTGATCTTTCATCGCCTATTCCTCCTCCAAAAAGTTTTTGGAAGAAGTTTAGGCGATGTTAAAAATGGTTTCCTATGTTATTATATTTTTTTGGTTTCCTATGTTATTAGATAAACCCATTGATTGCACTAATAACATAGGAAACCAATTTTTAATGCTCAGGAATATAATAACATAGGAAACCATTTAGC
>CAZFDM010000237.1:0-15408 GCA_964517975.1 uncultured Syntrophaceae bacterium | reverse complement strand
GTTGAAAAAAAAGATGCCTGTCTTTGGATACGAATTTATCGGGGATCGGTATGATGCGGGTGACAAATTCGGATTTCTTCAGGCCAATATCTCTTATGGCCTAAAGCATCCAGAAATCAGGAATAAGTTAAAATCCTATTTGAAACATAGACAATTTTAGATAAAATAGTGCTTGATATAGCAATGGGGCAGTAGCTCAGCTGGGAGAGCGACACGTTCGCAACGTGTAGGTCGGGGGTTCAAATCCCCTCTGCTCCACCAATAATATTCCTTCTACTTCTTTCTTTCCAATCTTATGGAGACGGTGTTGTAGCGGTCGGGGCATTCCAACTCCAACACATCCTGATCCCACCAAGGGTATTTCCCGCCAAACTGCATGGTATTGAGATAGGGAAAGATATCGTGATAGAAGAAACCACAGAGCCCACCGGAATCATAACAGTTTAGCTCAAACTTCTGCCCCACCTTATGATTTGCATGGCAGGTTCCTTTTAATCCTGTAACGGTTGCCAAAAACTTCATTCCAAGCACTCTTTCCTCTTCCATCTCTCCCCTCCTATGATAAGTTTCTATTCACTCCTTTATAAAACAATTGAATGATTAATTCTACTCCTTTCCCATTGGCTGGGTATATGGGTTTACAAATTTCTAAAAATATTTTAATGATTTTATAAATCATTTGGAAAGGATAACTCTCTATGAGAATCAGAAAGCCTGGAAAAGTCCGAGACCAACTCTGGTTTTTGGGTCGGGAGGAGTCTGGAGTCTATCTCTTAGAAGGAAGGGAGGAGTCCATTATCCTCAGTGGGGGCACGAGTTACATCCTACCAGACATCCTTGAGCAGTTTAAAGAATTCAGGATTGATGAAGGGAAGATCAAAAAACTTCTGATCCTCCACTCTCACTTTGATCACGTGGGGATTGTTCCTTTTTTCAAACGGAGATACCCTCGGATAGAAATCTATGCCTCAGAAAGGGCCTGGGAGATCTTAGGAATGGAGAAGGCTATCTCTACGATTAATGAATTTAGCCGAGTGATTGCAAAAAAGATGGGAAAGGAAGGAATCCTCTCTGACTATGATCTTGACTGGCGAGATGATGTGAGAGGAAAGACCGTCCGCGAAGGAGATCAGATTGACTTAGGAGACCTAACGGTCACTGTCTTCGAAATTCCAGGCCATTCCTCCTGCTGTATTGCCGCCTATCTACCCACTTGGAAGGCCTTATTCCCAAGCGATGGAGGGGGAATCCCGTTTAACCAGACCATCATTACTTCAGGCAATTCCAATTTCACCAAGTATCAGGAAAGCCTGGAGAAGCTTAAGCCCTTAGAGGTGGAGACCTACTGCGCTGACCATTATGGGTATGTAATCGGAGAGGAAGCCAGAAGTTTTATCTCCGAAACGATCAAAAAGGCAAAGGTCTTTCGTTCTTTGCTTGAAAAGGCCTATCTTCAAACGAAGGATATTGATAAGGCAGCCCAAAAGGTGGTTGACTCTTTTTATCGTGAAAATCCATCTTACTTTCTTTCTTCTGAAATCTATTTAGATGTCCATCGCCAGATGATCCGACACATTGCCAGCGTGATCGATGGAACTGCTTAAATCGGAAAGGTCGTTATTTCAACAACTCTTCGAGTAAACTTTTCTCTTTCTTCTTGGAAGGTTTCTTCTCTTCAGGGGTCTTTTTCTCAAAAAATTTCTCTAATCCCTTTTTTAGGCTTGGACCAAGTTGTTTCACCAATGCCTCTTCATCAAAGCCTACCTTTGGGTCTTCAGCCGTGCCCTTAATTTTAAGGGGGATCGTCTTCCACCCCTGTTCATCCTCGAGTAATTTTAAAGAAACAAACTTCTTGCCAAGACCTGTGGTGAGTTTCGGAGATATCTTGAGTTCTGTGGGAATATCCAACCTCTTCTCAAAATCCATCCATCCCTTAGGTGAGATTTTAAAAAGGTTGGACTGGAGGAGACCATCCACAAAGACCTTCTCCTCCCTTATATCAAAATGGAATAGACCTTGATCAAAACCAGGATTCTTTAGTTCCTCAATTCCAGTCAAAATGGATATGGCCTCAAAAATCTTAGACTCCTTGATCGCCCCTCTGCCAAGTTGGGCCACCGCCTTCCCTCTTAGAGTCTTTTGGATGACTGATGGCTCTTCGCCTGTAAATTGGAGATTTCCATCGAGAGAGCCATCTGCCATGAAGGAGTCCCGGACTGAAAACTTAAGATCAAAGGGTTCAACCCTCATCACTCCCTTTACATATTGAAAATTCACACGAAACTCTTTGAATGCGTAGCCCTGATAGTTAGCCCTATCGACAGCGATCTGACCAGAGGCCTTAAGTTTTTTAAAGACCTCACCTTCTGCCCTTTCAATCCTTCTCTCCTCTTTTTCCTTTTTTGGAATCCCCTCTCTTTTTAACTCTCTCTTAGCCACCTTCTTTCCACTGGTTAGGGTTGCAAGTTTTTTAAGATCGAGCGTTTTGGCATGGAGGTTCATAATGACATTAGGTGCGGTAAGATAATCGTTGATCGTTGCGGAAAGGTCGATGCTATCCTCTCCGATTCGTGTTTGAAGATTTGCCCGCAGGGCTTTTGAGTCCATCTCAATCTTACCCAAACCATTTACAACCATATCCTTTAAATTCACCTCCATCTCTTTTAGAAAAATGCGGACCAATTCCATCCGGGGAGTCCCGTCTTTGCCAAGCCCTCCCTTTAACTCTGCATCAAAAAGCATGGCCATATCGGGTAACCTCTTTTCTTCATCCAAAAATGTAAAGCGCCCATCTCGAATGAAAAGCCTATCCGTAGCGATGGACAAAGGAAGTCCCTTGCTTTTGGGGGGAGAGGGTTTGGGGGTTTCTTTGGGCTTCCTCTCCATGATATCGCTGAAATTATACCTTCCTCCTACATACCTTTGGATCGTGATAGAGGGTGAAGCCACGATGATCTTGCTGAGGACGAGCTGTTTTTTTAAAAGAGGAAGAAGGCGGTAAGAGAGGACAAATTCCCTGATATTAAGAAAATTCCTCTTGGCATCCTTTTCTTTAATGGTAAGGCCCTTGGCCACAATTCCCTTAAACAGGGAGACCTTGATCTGATCCAAATTGACTTTTCTCCCTGTGAGGGTTTCAGCCTTAGGAAGGATTATCGCCTTGAGCCTATCACTGGAAAGATAGGTCTTGATAACCATATTTAATCCGATGGCCAGAATGACGAGAATCCCAATGACGATCAAGGATATTTTTACCACTCTTCTCATCCGCGTTTTCCTCCGTTGAAAAGGAACCATTTGAGTACAGAAAGTTTACCAAATTCTATATCACCGAATTCAGTGTCTTTTCAAGGGAATCTTTTATGGCTTTCCTGCCAAAGTATTTGATTAAAATAAGTGGTTGCACTAAATAGGGACTTATTTTAGGTTATAAATACTAACCAAAAATAATTGAAATTTAACAGACTTGTCATCCTGAACTCGTTTCAGGATCTCACCTTTTGGACAAAACAAGATGCTGAACTAAGTTCAGCATGACACCATTTGTTCTCAAGTGTTAGAGATAAATTCTCAGACTTCAATATGTAAGAATCTAATGGAGCAAAAACTAAAAGAAAAATTTTTGGGCGCCATGGTGGGAAGTGCCCTCGGAGATGCGATAGGAGAGCTTGCCTTCAGATATCAAGAAAAGGGTCATCTGCTT
Organism: uncultured Syntrophaceae bacterium; assembly: GCA_964517975.1. Taxonomy (GTDB): domain Bacteria; phylum Desulfobacterota; class BSN033; order BSN033; family UBA1163; genus JBBIRM01. Next base: position 11,705 of record CAZFDM010000237.1, on the reverse strand, counting down.
ACGGTCATTGAGAGGACTGAAAAACTCTCTTACACGGATGATACCGCCATGGCCATAGGGCTTGCAGAATCGATTCTCGAAAAAAGGGAGATTGACCAACAGCATCTCGGAGATACGTTTAGGCGTAACTTCTATCAGGAACCCTGGAGAGGTTACGCCTCTGGCCCTCCCACCATCTTCTCACTTGTGAAAAGTATGGGGTTATCCTATGTGGAGGCAGCCAGAAGCCTCTTTGGTGGAACTGGGTCTTTAGGAAACGGCGCAGCAATGAGAATTGTGCCAGTTGGTCTTTTCTTTCATCGTTCGAAAAATCTCTATGAGATGGCAATGGCCTCCGCTGAAGTGACCCATGCCCATCCTGTTGGAATGGATGGTGCAGCCATTCAGGCATGGGCTATCGCAAAGGCTGTGGAAATGGATCCTGAAGAGGAGTTTCCCATAGAGACGTTCATTCAAGGACTGATCTCGTTTTCTCGAACCGATGAAATTCGTACCAAAATGGAGAAGGTTTGCGATCTGATTTCAAAAGGCGTTTCTCCACACGTGGCAGCAGACTATCTTGGCCGGTCTGTGGCTATAGACGAATCTTTGCCGTTTGCCATCTATTCGTTTCTTCGTTATCCCAAATCATTTGAAGACTGCCTTTTTTGTGCCATCCTAAATGGAGGCGACCGGGACACCCTTGGCGCCATGGCCTGCGCTATTTCTGGAGCCTATCTGGGGATAGAGCGCATCCCTTCTTCATGGCGAATGAAACTCGAAAACCGAATCCTTATAGAGAACCTTGCCTCCGGTCTGGCTGAGACCATGGAAAGATAAAGGGAGGATTTAAAAATGCCTAATCAAAAAGTTTTAAGTAGTCTCCATAACCCTCTTTTTCCAAATCTTCTTTAGGAATGAACCTCAATGCCGCAGAATTAATGCAATACCGAAATCCCGTCGGTTTCGGTCCATCCGAAAAAACATGACCGAGGTGGGAATCTCCTTGCCTGCTTCTTACTTCGGTCCGCTTCATGAAAAGGCTATGGTCTTCCTTCTCGATAATATTTTCTGGCTCAAGGGGTTTGGTAAAATTGGGCCATCCTGTTCCCGAATCAAATTTATCTTTAGGAACTGAAGAGGGGTTCTCCGGAGACAATATCCACATAGATCCCTCCTCTATGGTTGTCCCAATACTCATTTTGAATGGGGTTTCAACCCCGTTTTGGCTTGACAGATTCCTTATCCAATGGCATCAATATTCTAATGGAAGAGAGATGATGAGAGGGGATTGAACTGAATTAAGGAGCCCATCAATGAAAATCGACTATTCCCACATCGACCAACCCTTCTTACTCCAATTCATCTTTTATCCCCGTGAGGATTCCACTCCCTGCCCAGAGAATGCCTTTGACCTAATGGTCAAGGTGGAAGATCAGGTTTCAATCTCCTCACGGTTTTACATAAGCCATCCTCAGTGGTCATGGGTCCTATTTTTCCATGGAAATGGGGAGGTGGTAAGCGACTATGATGGAATCGCACCGTTCTACCACCGAATAGGCCTGAATCTGGTTGTGGCGGACTATCGGGGATATGGTTTAAGCAATGGAATTCCTACCCTCACTCATCTTGTTCAGGATTGTCACCTCATCTTTAAGGGGGTAAAAGAAGAGCTTTTAAGAAGAAACCTTCGAGGCGACCTCTGGGTGATGGGGAGATCCTTAGGAAGCATTTCAGCCATTGAATTGGCCTTCCACCATCAAGATTCAATCAAGGGTCTCATCATTGAAAGTGGATTCCCAAGCGTGGTGAGGCTCATGAACCATTTTGGAATGCCTGCTTTTGGAATCGACCTCAATAAGATTGACCAGGGCTGTCTGGAGATGATTCAAGGGATTCTCCTTCCAACATTGATCATCCATGGCGAACAGGACCAACTCGTTCCCCTTGAAAATGCCAAGGATTTATATCATCACCTTGGGGCTAAGGAGAAAGAGCTCCTCATTATCCCCGGGGCAACTCATAATGACATCATGTGGGTAGGGTTTAATATCTATTTTGAAACGATTAAACGATTCACAAAGAAAACCCAAACAGGCTCATCCATAACTTAAGGGAGGGAAAGAGATGGAAATGAAGGCCAATGGAATTCGAATCCATTATGAATTAAGTGGTAAAAAGGGTGCTCCTTGGGTGGTTCTTAGCCACTCCCTTGCCTCAAGTCTGAGTATGTGGGAACTCCAGATGGAGGCTCTGGAATCATCCTTTCAAGTCCTTCGGTATGATATACGGGGTCACGGAAGAAGTGAAGTGACCGAGGGCCCATATCATTTTGAATTACTGGCCGCTGATGCCATTGGTCTGTTAGACGGCCTTGGTATTGAAAAGGTGAATTGGGTGGGGGTCTCGATGGGTGGAATGATTGGACAATCGATTGCCTTGAATCACCCAAGCCGACTTCAGAGTCTCGCCCTCTGTGATACGATGGCCATCTTTCCAGAGGAATCTTTGCCCATCTGGCAGGAAAGGATGGAGTCCGTTAAGACCAAAGGCATGCAAGCCCAATTGGAAGCAACCCTTGAGCGATGGTTTACGGCCTCCTTTCTTAAATTGAATCCACCCATCCTGGAGGTGATTCGGAGGGAATTTCTTGCAACGCCGGTTAAAGGTTATCTTGGCTGTATTGAGGCAATCTGTAAACTCAATTTCTTGGATCGGCTCTCGGAGATCAAAATTCCAACTTTGATCATGGTGGGAGAAGACGATCCAGGCACACCGGTTTCAGCCTCTGAAGCCATGCATCAAAGGATACCAAACTCAAAACTAATGGTCATCCCCTCTGCCCGGCATCTCTCCAATGTAGAACAGCCCAAAGTTTTTAATACCAATCTTTTAACATTTCTAAAAAGCATTTTATCAAACCGCTGAGGCCCGCTATTTCCTTATTGGAAATTCGGTGGAAAGATTAAGGGTTATAGGGAAATCTATTTATTTTGGATTTTTAAAGAGGAGAGATAGCCAAAGGGGTAATTTTATAATTGAAAGATTTCCTGCCCCGCTGGAGTGAGGATTTCGTAACCATTTCGAGTGACGACGACCGTGTTCTCAATTCCCACTGAACCCTCACCCGGAAAAACAATTTTAGGTTCGACTGAAAAGACCATTCCTTCTTTAAGCGGGTAGGAATGTCCCTGGGCAAAAAAAGGTAGTTCATTAAGTTCCAGTCCAATACCGTGAGCAATAAAACGGGTCTGAAGGCCTAATGGTCCAAGGTAGGTGTCTTTATATCCCAATTTTCCTGCAAGTCGAAGCGACTTAAAAAAGATTTGTTCGCAGTCAGCTCCTGGCCTGGTCTCCTCGAGCACTGCATCGTGAATCTCTTTGCAGGCTTTATAAGCATCGTTAAACTTCTTCTTCATTTTACCAATCGAAAACATGCGGGTCTCGTCGACCTGATAACCATGGTAGCAAATCCCAAAATCAACCAGGATGGGCTCATGGGCTCGCATGACCCTAAGGCTTGCTCCCACTGGGAAAGCTGGGGAAAGCCCCAGGCCACCCATGGGGGAATCGGATTGACTGACAATTCCTCCGTTCGGACCGCTTAGGACATGCCAGGTGTAAGCCTCATAGTTGAGGGATCTTACCCTGAGAAGCCCTTCATGGCCATATCTTTTTGCAGTGGCTTCCATGAGGCCACCAAATTCGATCTCGGTCATTCCTTCTTTAAGTATTTTCCTTGCCTCATCATAAACCTTTTTCCCTATTTCTCCTGCTTTCTTCATAAGGCTAATCTCAAAAGGAGATTTTATTTTTCTAACCTCTTTCAGAATCTGTGAGGCATCTACGAACTCAGTTTTTGAAAAAAGTTCTTGATACCTGAAATAATCCTTTACCGGGAGGACGTCCATCTCCAAACCCATAACCTTTGGCATTCTTCCCCAGTGGTTTTTTATTAAGGTAGGAAGTTCTCTATTTGAGCTGAAGGGTGTGATTGCTTCTAACGGCGATTCTACTTTCGCCCGCTCCAACTCTCTTCTGATCATGAGAAGGGGTTTCCCCTCTAAAGGAACAAAGAGAATGCCATCCTGGGTAGTTCCAGTTAGATAATAAAAATCCATCTTCTGGACTAACAACAATGTCTCCATCCCCTCCCTTCTCATTAGCCTCTGGATTCTTTTCAGCCGTTTTTCTATTTCTCCTAATGGTATGTATCGAAAACCTAAGGATTGACTGAGTTGCCTTAAATGCTTCCTTACCCACACGTCATGATTCATCTCGTCTCCCTTCCTATAGGATTTGGTCCCTATTATAACCAATTCAGTAGAAGAAAAAATCGAATAAAACACTTGATCTTAAAAATGATATCATATTAAATAATAGATAGAAATGGAAAGAGCGTTTGAAAAAGAAAGGAGGCTAACGATGTCTACAAAATTGATGGAGTACTTTAACAAAACACCAAGGCTTGGCACTCTTAGCACCTCAAGTAAAGATGGAAAGGTCAATGTGGCCTACTTCGGTTCCCCTCGAATGGTTGACGAAAAGACGGTCGTGATGGGACTTGGAAAGAACCGCACCTTTGCTAATCTTCAGGAGAACCCCTATGCGGTCTTTATGATCATGGAGCCTGGTAAGACCATCTCCGAGTGGAAGGGCGTGAGGGTCTATTTGAAGATGACGCAATGCGAGACCTCAGGTGAAAGGCTTGAGCAGATCAAATCCCTTATTGCCAAGGCTGCAGGGGAGTCGGCAGCTAAGATCATCTATGCGGCAGTATCCTTTGAAATCACAGAAATCAGACCCTTCGCAGATTTCGGACAGGGCTGGGAGAAATCCATTTAAAAAGAAGAGAGGGTTTTATAAGAAAGGGGACATCGTTATGAGCGATGAGAGTTTAGAACTTCTCCGGGAACTAACAGAGGCCTCGGGTGTGTCCGGTTATGAACAGGAGGTTCGTGAGATCATCCGAAGGCATCTCCAGGACATCACCGTCATCGAGCAGGATCGCCTTGGAAGCATTGTATGCCGAAAAGAGGGCGAGTCAGAAGTACCAAGAATTATGATAGCAGGGCACATGGATGAGATTGGTTTTGTAGTAAAGTTTATCACGGATGAAGGGTTTATCAAATTTGGAACATTGGGAGGTTGGTGGGGCCATGTCATGCTAGCCCAACGGGTATTGATCAAAACCCCAAAAGGAGATGTCCCGGGCCTGATCGGATCCAAACCTCCTCATATCCTCACAGAAGAGGAGAGAAAGAAGCTCCTGGAGCCAAAAGATATGTACATTGATGTGGGAGCCACTTCTGGAGAGGAGGTCAGAAGTCTTGGCATTCGACCAGGTGACCCCATCATCCCAGTCTTCCCTTTTACCATCTCTGGAACAGGGAAAACCTACATGGCCAAAGGCTTTGATGATAGAGTGGGATGTGGACTCTTGATCGATGTGATCAAACGATTGGTTAAAGAGAAACATCCCAATACCGTCTATGGGGTGGGCACGGTTCAGGAAGAAGTAGGCCTCCGCGGGGCTAGGACAAGTTCCTGGGTAGTGGAACCTGATGTGGGGATCACCTTGGAAACAGGAGTGGCAGGCGATGTCCCTGATGTGAAGAAGGAAGAGGCTCAAGCGAAACTTGGGAAAGGTCCAATCATTGTGATTCGAGATGGAAGCATGATTCCAAACCTCCGCCTGAGAGACCTCTTTATCGAAACCGCAGAGGAACTAAAAATTCCATATCAGTTCGACTCACTGGATCGAGGAGGAACAGACTCAGGGGCCATCCACCTTCATCGGAGAGGGGTTCCAAACCTGGTCGTTGCTGTCCCAACCAGGCATATCCACAGCCATGCAGGTATCATTCACCGTGACGATTATGATCAAACCCTGAACCTGGTGACCGCAGTGATCAAGAAACTCGATGCCTTAACCGTCGAAAATTTGATCAAGTAAATTTTAAAAAGGAAAGATGAAAACAGGGGTCTTCTTCCATTCTGAGTTTGCTAATGAGGATTGGCCCATTATAGGGAACAAGTACCGAAATTTTCCAAAGGTGATCGAACCCCTTCTGTCTCTCGAGGGGGTAAGGCTTTATGAATCGAAGCCAGTTTCAGAGGCGTTGCTCCTTAAAGTCCATACAGAGGCACACTTAAGAGAGGTGAAAAGGGCTTGGTATTACCAAGGGGCCTCCCTGGCAGTGGGGGGCTGTGTGGAGGCCACCGAGAAGATTGCAACGGGAGAGATTCACCATGCCCTCGTCTTTGCGGTGGCAGCAGGCCACCACGCAGAGCCATCGTATGCATGGGGTGGAACCTACCTCTCTTGTACTGGTCCTTCTGTTGTAAATGCTCGTGAGAAATTCCTTCTGAGACGCTTTGCCATTCTCGATACCGATAGCCACCATGGTAATGGCACCCGTGCAGTCTTTCGAAATGACCCGGATATCCTTCACGTCTGCTTCTGTGATGAAGATAGGGTTGAAGGCAATGGAACAAAGATCGACGTAGATGTCGGCTATCACACCCATGATGAGGCCTATCTTGAAAAAGTCCGCACTGAGTTTTTTCCCCGGGTTAGAGGGTTTCGCCCTTTTATGATCTTTCACAACTTCGGCCACGATACCTGTCAGGGGGATTATGGGGACAGAGGACTTACTCCTAACTTCCTCCTCCGCCTAACCCAAGAGGTGATCAATGTAGCCAAAGAGGTTTGCGAAGGTCGATATCTTATCATCACTCATGGAGGATACCTTTCAGAAGTCGCAGAATATATCTTCCCTCGGATTCTGGAGATACTCATAAGGGCTTAAAGTATTTTTTTATGAAAAAGGACCTCGAAGAAAGAATAGAGGAATTTGCCAAACTGTTATATAAGTCTCGTTACCTCGTCTTCTTTACGGGGGCAGGGATCAGCACAGAATCGGGTCTTCCAGACTTCAGAGGTCCTGACGGAATGTGGACTCGACAGGAGAAAGGACTTCCACCCAAGCCCATCTCCAAACCCTGGGATGCCTTCGAACCCAATTCAGGCCACTTAGCCATTGTGGAACTTCAACATCTTGGAAAATTAAAGTTTTTAATCTCCCAGAATGTAGACAACCTCCACCTAAAATCAGGAATTCGGCCTGATCTTTTAGCAGAACTTCATGGAAACATCACAAAACTTCGATGTGGATGGTGTGAAAAGACAGTGGATCGTTCAACTGGAAAGACGAAGTGCGATTGTGGCGGACCGTTGGGTCCGAGTGTCGTCAATTTCGGCCAGCCCCTTCCTCAAAGGGACCTTTTTCTCTCCTATGAGCACTCTCGAAAGAGTGATCTGTTCGTTGTGGTAGGTTCAAGCTTGGTCGTGACTCCTGCGGCAGATATGCCCAGAGAGGCCCTCGAGCACGGTGCAAAATTAGTGATCCTCAATCAGGGCAATACACCCTTTGACCGTTATGCTCATCTCCGGTTCTTCGAGCAAATTGGCGATGTCCTTCCAAAGGCAGTGAGTCGACTTAAGATATTGATGGGGGCGAATCGTACATAAGCGAGAAAATGGATAGGGCTTAAAGGCATGAGATTAAGGTAGGCTTCTATTTCTTTAGTAAGACCCATAATCCCCCCTCGGAGATTAATTCAACCTTTCCTTCAAAACAACTCTTCTCAATCTCATCTCTTATCTTCTCTTGGCTCACTACCACCTTACCGATTTGTAGGTTGAGGGTCTTCGATTTCTCACTGATCCTCTTCCTTACTTCCTCCGGGGTCCGTCTTCCAAACCCTCCTCCAATGAAGGCCATCCCATCCCTTTTCAGAACCCGATCAATGGCAGTGTAGTTGACTTTAAATAGGGATGGGAAAAAGAAGGCTCCTCGAAAGATGAGGAGGTCGATCCTCTGCTCTTTAACGGCTCGAAGTGAAGGATCTGTCTCCATGATTTTGATTTTATGAAGTGCACCTAACTTTTGGGCCTCTTTGCGGAAAAATTGCCCCATTCCAGAAGGAAACGTTGCAACCGTAAAAGAATTGCCGATGCCCTTTTTAAACAAATAAAAAATGACTCCGCAAAAAGGTCCCATTTCCAACACATCTCCATCTTGGCGACGATAGAGTTCTGAAATCTCCTCAGCCAGATAGGGGTAGACGGGATGCCAGAGATGATCGATTTCCTGAATGAGGTCTAAAGGGAGATCTTTTTGTAATTCGTTCATCAATCCTCGCTTCTATTCCTGCATTCTCAAAACAGCCGCTCCTTGAATCCTTCCCTGTTTTAGAAGGTTCAATACCTGATTGGCCTCTTCTAACCTAAACTCACAAACCTCTGGAAGGATAGGAATGGTGGCAGCAAGGGTAAGGAAAGCCTCCACATCTCTCCTTGTAATATTAGCAACACTCTTGACCTCTTTCTCATCCCAGAGGTGTCGGGTATAGTCAAGGGGAGGAATGGAGGTTCTCTTCCGAATGACTGCCAAAACCAGCCTTCCTCCCTTCTCTAAGACATTTAAGGCGAAGGGCACCGTCTCTCCAACAGGGGTGAAATCAATAGCACAGTTTAATCTCTTAGGTGGCTCCTGATCAGGCATTCCTGTCCATGAGGCCCCCAAGTTTTGGGCGAGGGTTCGATGTTCCTTACTCCTTGTAAAGACAAAGACCTCGCATCCCCAATACCGTGCAACCTGAATGACAATATGGGCAGAAGCCCCAAATCCAAAGAGTCCAAGGGTCTGACCTTTCTTAATACCCGAGAGAACCAAATCCCGATATCCAATGGCCCCAGCGCAAAGAAGGGGTGCCGCTTCAGAATCTGAAAACCTCTCAGGGATCGAATAGGCAAACTCTTCAGAGACAACCATATATTGGGAATATCCACCATTGGCATGACATCCGGTGGCCTGAAAATCCAGGCATAAATTTTCATTCCCCTCCTGACAGAAACGGCACCTGCCACAGGCCGAGTAAATCCAAGCAATTCCTACTCGATCTCCCAGTCCAAACCTTTTGACCTCGGGACCGATGGAGACTACCCTTCCCACTACCTCATGCCCCAGGATGATTGGAAGCCTTGATGGGAGCCTTCCTTCAATCTCATCCAGTTCAGTATGGCAGACCCCACAGGCAGAAACCTTCACTAAAACCTCCTTCTCCTTGGGTTGAGGAGTAAGGAGATCGTCCATCTCGAGAGGTTCATTTTCAATGCCAGAAATCTTCCTAAGGATCATGGCTTTCATTTTCTTATTTCTCCTTTCCATTTTTCATGAAAATGGAAGAATCTCTCTCTTGACCCTATATTGGGAAGCCCTCTGCTATTTGCTCTGTGTGACGCTCCGTTTCTATCGAGATATACGGCGGAAATGAATTCATTTGAAATTCGAAGAGTTCCTAACGGGATTTACCATAGGGGCACCCCAATAATCCGATGGATCGATATCTGTCCAAAATAGTGGCTCTCCATCGGCATGTTTCTATTATCCCCTACCACATAGACAGAGTCTTTTTCAACCTTTCGAGCAGGTAGGTTCCAGTTACATGGATAATGAAGATAAGGCTCTTCTAATTCCTTTCCATTAATGAGAAGTTTACCCTGACGAAATGCTACTTCCTCCCCTTCAAGGGCTACCACACGCTTGAGAAGCATTACTTTTTGGCCAGCTAACCGTATGGTAACAATATCGTATCGGTTGGGTTTTGAAAAGAGGTAACGAAGCCTCCAGCAGAAATTGAACTCTCCGTTGTGATAGGTTGGCTCCATACTACCTCCTTGAATCCAAATAGGAATGCAGAGATAACTAAAAAAGAGATAGGTAAGAAGAGAAACCGCAGCAACCCTGATCAGAAACTTGGGTGTCAGAGAAGGTAAAAAGAATTGCCGAATAATTTGATTCATATCAATGGATAGCCTTGAATGGGTTTACTCTGCTTCTCTTAAGGCCCTCTCGAGATGGTGATTGGATTGAGAAAGACTCTCAATAGCCTCTTCGATCTCTTTCCTAACAGATTTTAATCCCAACTCTTCAGCCTTATGGGCCCACTTTTTGTATTCCTCCATGTGCTCATCATTATGTTCGATCCAGTGTTCAATCATCACAGATAATTTCTTCCTTTCGTCCATGTCCTTCCTCCTTAGGTTGAGTAACTCTCCTTGACTCAAGTTTAATTTTAACCTATACTCCCATTGCCGTAAAAGAGATTTTTTAAAGAAAGGAATCCATCATGGGAAAGATCCGAGGGATAGCATTGGTAACCGGGGCAAGTAGTGGGATAGGCCGGAGGATAGCCAAAGACCTCTCCCAGGAGAAATTTCAAGTGATTGCCTTAGCCAGAAGGACAGACCGTTTAACCGAACTTTCCTCTCAATTCAAGAACATTATTCCGAAGACAGTTGACCTTTTGGATGCACAAGCCCTGGAGAATTTCTGTGAAGAGATCTCTAATCTTCCTGAATCTATTTCAGTCCTGGTCAACAATGCTGGATTTAGCATTCGAGGGGCTCTCGAGGATGTACCCCTTTCATCCATCCGAAAGGTCTTTGAGGTCAACCTATTCTCTCTCATCAGACTCACCCAGGCCTGTTTACCTGGAATGAGACGGATGAGAAAGGGAACGATCGTCAATATCAGTTCGATCGTTGGAAAGTTTACATTTCCACTCAGTGGAGTCTATTCCTCCAGCAAACACGCTGTAGAGGCGATCAGTGATGCGTTGCGAATGGAGGTTAGGCCGTTGGGCATCCGTGTGGTAACCATTCGGCCAGGTGTAATTGCTACAGAATTTAATGAAACGGCCAACCGAATAACTGGAGATTTGTTATCAAGAACCCACCCAGATTATCAACCTATCTACAAGGCCTTTGGGGAAGGGATGGCCAAATTATTTTCGAATATCTCTATCCCTGGACCAGAGGTCGTTTCCAAAATCGTTTTAGAGGCTGTTCTCTCGGACTCTCCTAAACCGGTTTACCATGTCGGTCCTTTTATAGAAGAGATCTTATCTCAAAGATACAAGAAGACCGATGAGGAATTTGACCTCTTAATGACCGAAATATCTGGTTTGAAAGATCTAAAGGTTTAAAAGTAAATTCAATCATTTACTTTTTTAAAAAATCATCATAGGAAAGTTATTTTGATACCAGAGATTATATTTTTTTAATTAAAAGAGGAACCGAATTATGTCGAATTCACAGGGAAGGAAATTATGGCATGCCATGGAACCTCTTCAGGTTTTAAAGGAATTGAATTCAGACCCATATCAAGGATTAAGTAAGGATGAGGTTAAGAGACGCCTTGAAAAATATGGTTATAATGAGTTGAAAAAAGAGGAAAAAATTTCACTCCTTACCCTCTTTTTCAATCAATTTAAAAACATCCTCATTATTATCCTGATCATTGCCATTGTACTCTCAGCACTCGTCGGAGAAGTGGTGGATGCGATGATCATTGCTGTCATCGTTGTCTTCTGTGCAGTGCTCGGATTTATCCAGGAATATCGGGCTGAGCGCGCCCTTGAAGCATTAAAGAAGATGCTCTCTCCAACCATTACAGTCCTGAGGGAAGGGAGGGAAGAGGAGGTTCCCTCAAAGGAATTGGTTCCTGGTGATATTTTGCTCCTTGAAGCAGGAGATAAAATACCTGCAGATGCGAGGATCATTGAAAATCACTCCCTTCGATGCGATGAAGCTCCGCTTACTGGGGAATCTGCTCCAGTAGGGAAAGAGGTCAAGGTACTTCCCAAGGATATACGGG
>CAZFDM010000236.1:0-3113 GCA_964517975.1 uncultured Syntrophaceae bacterium | reverse complement strand
GTCCACTACTTAACCATATTTTCTATCAACTAAATTGGAGATGAACCATAGTTATTTATTAACATTAATAAGTCCATTTTTCAAGATGTTTCTTTTATAGCCCTGTTTAGAGTCTTTTTAGATTCTTACATGTTTAAGTCTGAGAATTTATCTCTAACACTTGAGAACAAATGGTGTCATGCTGAACTTGGTTCAGCATCTGGTTTTGTCCAAAAGGTGAGATCCTGAAAAGAGTTCAGGATGACAAGTCTGTTAAATTTCAAATATTTTTGGTTAGGTTTACAATAATTGAGATGGGTTGACATTTTGAGGTCTATTTCTTAATTAATGAGTAAAGGAGGTGAAGATATGAAGCTCTATCTCGTCCAACATGGGGAGGCAAGACTTGAGGCCGAGGATCCAGAGCGCTCACTTACTACAACAGGAGAGGATGAGACCAGAAGATTATCCATCGCGGGCAAGCGACTAAACATCCGTCCTTCTAAGATCTATCACAGCGGGAAATTACGGGCCCTCCAGACGGCAAAGATCCTCGCCGAAGGCTTAAACATTCCCCTTTCTTCGGTGATAGGAGTGGAGGGTCTCAATCCAAATGATGATGTCAAGCCATGGGCCAAACGGATCTCTGAAGAGTCTGAAGACCTCATGCTTGTTGGCCATCTCCCCTTCCTTGAGAAGTTGGCCTCACACCTTCTTTGTGGAGATGAGGATGCCCGGGTGGTGCTTTTTCGCTACAGTGGGATTGTCTGTCTTGACCAGAAAGAAGATAAAAAATGGGCAGTACGCTTTGTAATTTTACCCGAAATGCTATAGAGACCCTAATATTCTAATCTTCTAAATCTTCATCTGATTCTGAATCCATCTCTTCTTCGATTGCCCGATCCAGGTCCTCATCCATATCTTCGCCAAGTTCCTTGCCCATCTGCTTCATCCATTTGGCCATGCCCTTTGGATCCTTTTCGTCCAATCCGCTCCATTTTGATGGGTCAGTTAGGTTTTCCATTCTGCTCTCCTCCGAACGAATTACCCTAACCTTCGAGAGGATTCGTGACATCTTCCTGCTTTTGCATCGTTTGCATTGAGGAGTAAAGGCCTCATCCGTTCTGATCAATAAAAATTCAGATACCTTTCCGCAATCCTTACAACGATACTCATAGATTGGCATATCGATCCACCCCCTTTTTTCTAACTGCAAAATAGAAATATAAAAGGTTGAGGATGCCCGTAAGGGTCAAACAGAGAAACATGAATGGATAATTGGTCAATTCAAGGATGATCCCCATGATCATAGAACCCATGCCTGCTCCTAAGTCAGTCAGCGCAGTAAACGTGCCCATTGCGGGTCCCAGAGAGGAACCCGAACGGTCAATGGTATAAGCCACCAGAGTTGGATAGAGAAAGGCTGTCCCCATTCCCCACAGGATCGCAACCAGAATAAACATGGATAGATTTTTGGAGAAGGCCAGAAGTATGGTCGAAACGATAATACTTAAAAGACACGGCAATATGACCTTTTCTCTATCATAGATATCGGATATCTTACCACCCAGACCACGGACTACGATGAGTGTCAACGCAAAAACCGCGAAAAAAATGCCTGGGTTGGCTACTCCCTGACTAAGGGCATAAAGGGGAAAGAAGGCAGTGAGAGCTCCCCAGTTAATGGTGACCAGGAAAGCAATGATGGATGGCCGAAGCGCCTCCCGACTCAGTAAGGGTTGTTTTCTTGAAGAGGGGTTGTGTAACGGAACCTTTGGCACCTCTTTCAACTTGAGGGTGATTAAGAAACAGGTTAAAGACAGAGCGGCGTAAACCCCAAAGAGGATTTTAAAATTTAAGGGAAAACCAAATTGGTTGACCAGAAGCATTCCGAAGTAGGGAGCAAGGGCGAATGCGAAGTTGATGGATAGATAGAAGTAACTGATGGTTTGAGCCCGATGAGTTTCAGGGACGATATTGGCGATTAGTGTAAATGAGGCTGTTGAGAAAAAAGCCAACCCAATCCCTTGGAAAACCCTTACTCCAAAAATGGGCCAGAAGGGAAGGGCAAAGAGATAGGCAATGGAGGAGAGGATAAAGATGAGTGCTCCAGCAATCATAAAATTTTTTTCGGGAACCCTTAGAAGGGCCCTTCCAACAAGAGGTCTGAGGATTAAGGAAGAAACACTCAGCGCACCCACCAGAATCCCAATTTCCGATTCCTTGGCCTCCATTCTTGAAAGGTAGATGGGAATGGTGGGTATCATCATGGAGAATACAGAGGAGAAAGTGAACTGTGAAAAAAAACTGAGTAAGAAATCTCGAGTCAATATTCTATCGGTTGCCATCTCTCTTTATTTAGCGAACGTCTTAAATCCAAATAGTTCCAAATGTGAAAGTCCCAATTCATCGATAATTTTAAATTTACTTCGCCCTTTTTGCAAAGGGATCCGAGTTGACAATAAACTGATTTATATGAATAATTCACTGGAGGCAAAAACTATAGATTGAAAGGGGGTTTTCTTGTGGCAAATCCAGAGAAGGTGATTTTAAAAATTGTTTCGGTCAAGGGAACTTGTGCGGCAGGTCATTTTGTGGGCCAGCAGTTCGATCTTAGCCAGGATTTCATCCTTGGGATGTCAGGAGATCCCAAAGCACTCTGTCCATCAGCATTCCATGCGATCTTCCCCTCCTGGCGAGTTCTAAGGCACTGAGGAGAATATCCTTGGGAGGAAGATAAAGATAAGACAACCCTTGCCTGCCCTGATCCATTTAACCCTGTGGTGATGGAACTCCGAAGGGTCAAGGAATAAAATATCTGAAAATCGTTTAAAAACATAAAATATTTTTAGGTCAACCCATAAGGATTGCTTCATGCAAGGCATAAGGACTATCCTAAAGACTAAACAAAAATATTTGAAATTTAACAGACTTGTCATCCTGAACTCGTTTCAGGATCTCACCTTTTGGACAAAACAAGATGCTGAACCAAGTTCAGCATGACACCATTTGTTCTCAAGTGTTAGAGATAAATTCTCAGACTTAGACATGTAAGAATCTACGCCTCTTCCGGGACTTTGCCCGGAAGAGGGGGCCCCTTTGGGGCAGTCGTTATTGGTAAGTTGGTGGTTTAG
>CAZFDM010000235.1:0-3416 GCA_964517975.1 uncultured Syntrophaceae bacterium | reverse complement strand
GAGGTATTATATGCCGCATAATAATTTAATACAATAACTAGAAAAAGAAATGGGTCAGACTTAAATATTGAAATTTGAGGTGAGTCACTTGTACTAGTCTCAATGAATTAAGGGAAAGGGTTTTAAAGTGATGGAGGGAGGAGGTTGTTCAGCTTCTTGGGGAGGGAATTTGGATATAAGGGGAGGAAGATTACGGAATTCATGAGTAAGGATCCGGATGCGGTTACAGGATATTTGAGAAAGGGTCAAGATCTTAAGGCTAAATTGAAAAGCTTATTTATGCGATTAGAGGCTTCTGAGCAAAATCCCAATAATTAAGCCTAACCCCATTTAATATAGTATAAATATTAAATCGTATAGGATATAGAAAAAAAGAAAATGGTATCGATTTGTTAAGAGAAAAAAGAATGGAATGCAATTTTTTGAATAATATCTCTGATGATTGGGTTCAAGAAAAGCTGAATTGCACTAATGCAATTGGGAGGGAGAGAACGAAGATAATAGAAGAGCGGATAAGGTCAAAATTTGAAACAGGACCTCGATATTTCACTGCCGTCGAATTTAAAGACTTTCTTATATGGAAGGGATTGGCGAGGAATGTTCCAGATTTCCTCAGTCGATACGAGAACAATAAAACGGTTGAAGAAGCGACCTGCATATTATTTGAAAACAATATCAATCAATTAAATTTTGAAAATATAAATGATGAGACATTAAAGGAGCATATTCTAACCAAGGTAGATAATCTTTTTAGTGAACTTCAACAACGGCGGATAAAGTATGTTGGTCCGGGAGTGGCGAGTGCTTGTATAGCCCTTTGCTATCCAAAGTTTTGTGGGACAGTGGATTACATTGTTCCGGGGCTACTTCACAATGAGTACGATCATCTTCATAATATGAATCCTCTCTTTATTGAACCTGAGACGAGGCTAAAGCTTCAAGAAATATTAATAATGCCTCTATACCGCTCATTGAGTGCAAGTGAAGCAAGAAATTTAGCAATTCGAAATTATAGAGCCTATATTGAAGAACTTTGGAATATTAAGCGCCGATTCGGATTAAATCATTCAGTAAGGGAAATAGAAGAAGCCATTTGGTCTTTTGGGATTTGTTATATTAAGAAAAATACAGAGAGACTACCGCTGACATTTAATACCGATCCGAAACCCCCTAGGGCTGGACCATTTTCTAAATGTTGTCCGAATTAGTTGGTTTCAGTAAAGGGGGATGTTATTGACCGAGTTGAATTATTCTGAGGTTGAGAGGAAATTTCAACCATAAAAATGTGGCCAAGATTTCCCCGGGGAAACCCTACGTATAAAGAAGGAAAGCTATAAGAAAAAAAGGGGACGGTTCTATTTTTATAAAAATGGTTTAGATTTATCCGGTGAACCCCTACGCGTCCTAATTGGAAATGAATGATTCCATTTCCAAAATCCCCATTTTTGACAGTATGTTCAAACTTCGTCTATGCTCCCAATTTTGAGGGGATATCCGAACCAGTTTGGATGTGAACGAGTTATCTGCTCAGTATAGGGAGGAGGCAGGGAAAGGAGGCATTAATGGATAATAGGAAAATCCGAAGTCCAAAGGGTATTATCGTGTTGGCTGGGGTGATAATATTTATTGCGGTCTTAAATGTTGCATCAACCGTACATGTTGTAGGTAAATATAACTTATGGAACAAAGACGTAATACCTTTAGTAATAATCTCTTTGTTTATAAGTTTTCTTTTAATGGCAATCGGTATTGGCATGATTATGGGTCGCAATCGGGCGCGGCAATTCTGGCTATGGTTGTGGTTTCCTTTCCTTTGGGGATGGCATTCACTTATTAAGGCTATTACAGGCACCTATCCAGAGCTTCCATTTACATTGAGCTTGCTTACATTCATCTGGATTATTTCCCTTATTTACTTAAATCAACGTGATATAAAGGCCTATTTTCTGCAAAGATCTTCGTTGGATGCAAAAACAGACAAGGAAGAGTTTGAAGAAATTGACGAGAATTTGGTTTCGCGTATACGAAAAAATATGGAGGCTAAGCAAACGGATGAATTAGTTGAAATATTGAAACAGAATGATCGAACGCAATATACAAAAGAAGCATTTGAAGCCATAAGTCAAATACTCAAAGAGCGAGGGGAGGCGAAAAAGTCAACGGAACATCAATAGAAAAAAGATATGTGGCAAGTATGGGGTCACCCATTTAAAAGGCACCTGTCAAGAGAAAAAAGTATCCAGGCCGTAAGAAAAAGAATTTTCTCTCCGTTGTATTTGAAAAGTGAATAATTAAAGGAGTTAATCACGCGGTTGCGAAAAGGAGCCCTTTTATTTAGGGCTCATTGGAGCAACCGTAATTTCCTTTCCCCTATCCATCCTGTTACGGGAGGAGTCCATCTTTTTCTTATAGATAAAAGGCGATTAGGAGTCATCCCCATCTTTCCCTTTGCCGTAGTTTCTTTGAGTATGTTGGTTACCGACTTGACGGTACCAGTCACCCATCAGGATCTCCGCCGGAGACGGATCCGCCTCTGACGGAAAGGCCTGCAGTAAAACATGTTTTCCTCTGCGGCCCCTATCCCGTTTGACGGGATCCAGAAAATCTTCGGTTCCAGGCCGTGTCCAATTCGTAGATGACAGATCTCATGGTTGTTAGCCAACCCCTTGTGGCTCACAGCGTGGGCGGTCAAGCTGGAACGACTCGTTCCGAGATGTTGATGAATTTATAAGATCAGAATGAGACGGTTGACCAATCAGACCTCGTGGTTTCCAACCAACCCCAACCCTGGTTCCCCGTCCCATCCCAGGTTGTCTTACCGAAATAGCTTTTCTGCTTGAAACGACACCCCATCTCTCATCAGATAGTAGCCTGCCCTGGCCAGCTTGTGTGCCAAAGCGCTATGAGCCACGGCCGCATTGGTCTTTTGCATCTTACGCTGATAATAACCCCTGCAGGCCTTATCATACCGCCTGGCCAACTCCGAGGCCTCAGAATAAGCCCACGCCAAATATTTATTCCCATTCTTCCGATTTCCAGATCCTTTACGCCTCCCATTGCTCATCCATTGGCTGGGTACCTTCCGACAATACGAAACATAATCCCCCACTGTAGGAAATCGACCAATCGGCCCCGTCTCCAACATGATCGTTAAGGCCAAGATCTTTCCTACCCCAGGAAGCGTCAGAAGATAACGATACTCATCCTTCAAACGAATCTTCTTCTCCACCACCCCCTCAATCCTGCGAATCCGATGAGTCAAAAAATCAATCGCCTCCTTGCTTACCCCTCCCGCCAAGGCCAAATCTTCACTTTTCTCAAAAAGTGGGGCGATCCGATCCTCCTGAAGTGCCTTAACATCATTCACATTCACTTTCCTCCCTAAGTTGCGGCTCAGAATATTCTGAAGACTAAGG
>CAZFDM010000234.1:0-3299 GCA_964517975.1 uncultured Syntrophaceae bacterium | reverse complement strand
GATTTTAAGCCCTCCAAGGGAAGGTTTGTAAATTTAAGTTAAAGTTAATCATTAAAAATTTTTTTGAATTTAAATTTAGTAAAAATTAATTTTTTGCGAAAATATTTATTTTTAATTACTTGGGAGGCAAATATGGACCTTAAAACAGTTGATTTAATCATAGACAAATATCAGGAAAAGAGGACAGCCCTTATCAGCATCCTTCACGATGTCCAAGACCGCTATAAGTATCTTCCTGAAGAGGCATTAAGGATTGTTGCCTCGAGACTTCGAATGGATATTAATGAAGTATATGGCGTTGCTACCTTTTATAAATCATTCAGCCTTATCCCTAAGGGAAAACATTCCATTACCATTTGTATGGGGACGGCATGCCATGTGAGGGGAGGGCCAAAAATTATAAGGGAACTTAAAACCTTATTGCACATTGAACCAGGTGAGAGCACTCCAGATAAAAAATTTTCATTGAATGTGGTCAACTGCCTCGGTGTCTGTGCGATCGGTCCAGTGATAATGGTAGATCAGAAATTTTATGGAGAAATGAATCCCATCAAGGCCAAAAAAATTATTGAGAGGTTAAACAATAAACGAAGCGGGGTGAAGCGATGAGAAGGATCAAAAGGGTTTCTGATTTAGAACGGTGGCGAGAAGACATCATTAGAAAACAGAATGAATACGAAGTAATTGTCTCAGTATGCGGGGGGACGGGATGTCACGCCTATGGGTGTAAACAGGTAAGGGATCGGTTTGCTAAAAGCCTAAAGGGGAACCTTAAAGATAGAAAAGTCCGATTGAGGTTCACAGGATGCAGGGGATTCTGTGAAAGGGGACCAATTATAACCATACAACCGCAGGGAATTTTTTACCAAAGAGTGCAGGAAAAGGATGTTGAACTAATCCTTTCGGAGACCATTAATCAAGGAAAGATTATTGACCGCTTATTATATGAAGACTCAAATACAAAAAGAAAGATTGATTCAGAAAGAGAGATTCCTTTTTACAAAGCTCAATATCGATTGGTTCTTGGAAATAATGGTCTGATCGAGCCAACCAAAATTGAGGATTACATTGGAGTGGGTGGATATCAATCTTTAGCAAAAGTCCTTTTCCATATGAAACCTGAGCAAATCATCGATGAAGTTAAAACATCGGGTTTGAGGGGAAGGGGGGGAGCAGGATTTCCAACTGGAAAAAAATGGGAAGACTGCCGAAATGCTCAAGGAAGTATGAAGTATATTATTTGCAACTGTGATGAAGGAGATCCGGGAGCCTATATGGACCGAAGCCTTCTCGAAGGGAATCCACACTGTGTTTTAGAAGGAATGATCATCGGTGCCTATGCGATTGGTGGTAGTCATGGATACATTTACGTAAGACATGAATATCCCTTAGCCTGCAAGAATGCAGAAATCGCCATTAACCAGGCGAGAAGGGCAGGATTACTTGGGAAAGATATATTGGGGTCGGGCTTCGATTTCGATGTGGAGATCGCCAAGGGTGGTGGCGCCTTTGTCTGCGGGGAATCCACCGCATTGATTGCCTCGATTGAAGGCAGGGTTGGAGAGCCACGAAGTAAACAGATTCACACCGTAAGTCGAGGTCTCTGGGGGAAGCCTACGAATATCAACAATGTAGAGACCTGGGCCAATGTCCCATTGATTATTGAGAAAGGGAGTCAGTGGTTTTCTTCAATCGGGACAGAAAAAAGTAAAGGGACAAAGATCTTCTCTCTTGTCGGAAAGGTTAAAAACACAGGTCTGGTTGAGGTACCTATGGGCATTACCCTTAAAGAGATCATCTTCGATATTGGAGGTGGTCCTCAAGATGGAAGAAAGATTAAAGCAGTGCAAACCGGAGGTCCTTCAGGAGGTTGTATCCCTGCTTCATTATTCGACCTTTCGGTCGATTTTGACAGCCTTAAAGAGGTAGGTTCCATGATGGGCTCGGGTGGTATGATTGTGATGGATGAAGGGACTTGTATGGTCGATGTAGCAAAATATTTTGTTCATTTCCTCGAAGAAGAATCCTGCGGCAAATGTCTCCCCTGCAGGGAAGGGCTAAAGAGGATGGGTCAGATTCTGGATGGCATTACGGAAGGAAATGGAGATAATGAGACGCTTTCACTTCTTGAAGAGTTGTCTGAGGTGGTGAGGGATACCTCACTCTGCGGCCTCGGTAAAACGGCCCCTAATCCCGTGCTTTCTGCCCTGAGATATTTCCGTCCCGAGTTTGAGGCACACCTTCATCAAAAGAAGTGTCCTGCTGGCGTCTGCACAGCACTCATCCAATATTCGATTTCTGAGGATTGCGTGGGATGTGGCGCCTGTGTCAAAGTCTGTCCGACCAAGGCAATTGTAGGAGAGAAGAAAAAGATCCACCAAATTCTTTCGGATCTCTGTGTAAAATGTGGTTCCTGTAAGGATGTCTGCAAATCGAATGCGGTGATCATTCAATAAAGGAGAATATCCATGGAGAGAAAAACAGTTCATATCACGATCGATGGGAGATTGTTGGAGGTAGAGAAAGGGAAAACGATTCTTCAGGCAGGACGAGAATTTGGAATTTACATCCCTACAATGTGTTATATGGAGCATCTCACTCCTTATGGGGGATGTCGACTCTGTGTGGTCGAGATCAGTTACGATGGAGGAAAACCGTTTATTGATACCGCCTGTACCTATGAGGTAAGTGATGGACTGGTCATTCAAACGCAGACTCCAAGGATTATTCGGGCAAGAAAGATGCTCGCAGAACTCCTGGTTGCCAGTGCCCCCAATGTAAAGATTGCCCAAGATATTGCCGCTCGCATGGGGCTTCTTAAGGTTCGATTTCCAATGGAAGACAATCGATGTGTGCTCTGCGGTCTCTGTATCCGAATGTGTTATGAACAGATGGACGGGAGGGCTCTCGGATTTTCTGGAAGAGGAACAGGAAGAAAAGTGAGCATGCCTTTTCAGACGAGGCCTGAAACCTGTCGTCTCTGTCGAGGATGCGAATATATATGCCCAGGAATGGTTGTTCCTTGCCACGGGGTCAAAGAGCCAGGAGAACTCTGCGGAAGATGTGTCCGCATGGAAGAGATCCCTACCTGTTGTCCGATGGCAACTTTTGGCTGCTTCTGTGATCAGAACCCCCTCTAAAATTCCAACGACAAGAAATTTAAGTTTCTATCCTGTTCTTTATTAAGATCGCACCTGAAAACCCCGTCCTGTGGACGGGGTTTTCAGGTGCGATCTTAATAAAGAACAGGATAGAAACTTAAATTTCTTGTCGTTGGAATTTTAGAGGGGGTTCTGATC
>CAZFDM010000233.1:0-4680 GCA_964517975.1 uncultured Syntrophaceae bacterium | reverse complement strand
GTCTCTCCGATTTTATAAGAGGGTTTATCCATAGAGATATTGAGACTATTGGAATTCAAGAAATTAATACTTGTTGGTTTTCCGGTTTTTGTTTCATCCGATTGGCTGTAAGTTAAAACATAGGTCCCCAACTTAAGAGACGAGATGGATATAGGAATATTTAGCGTCTTTGTTTCCCCAATCTCAAGGCTAAAGGGATGGCTTCCAGAAAAGACAATATTTCCATCCGGGGCTCTAAGACTCAGATCAATAGTTCCAGAAGATATACCTATCTTCCCAATATTCGTAATAGTATATGGGAACACATTGCTCCCTGAGTTGAGGACAGAAGGTGGATTTGCCTGAACCAATATCTGGCTTTGGACAACATCAAACCTCGTATAAACATAACTCCAATTCCAGTATCCGCTATAAAAAACATTAACAACATAAGTCCCCATGGTTGATGTAGGAGGGAGGGAAAAGGTGGAGACAATAGAACCAGTGCCAGATGGAGAAAGAGTAGCTGTTTTTGATTCCCTAAAAACCACTATATCTTTTGAAGATTCTTTTACCATTATTTCTACATTTTGCGTCCAGCTAAAAGGGATATTGTTTTTAAGGGATATATTTATTGCTACCGTTTCCCCCTTTTTATAGAGGTTCTTGTCGGTCTGAACAGTAATTTTTACCGAAGGAAGATAAACCCAATAAATTTTTGAAGAGGCCCCTAAATAAACCTCATTTTCATAAAATGAGACAGAAAAATTATCATAATAATGTCCATAATGGTTGTATTCCGGTCGGGCTATCTTAGAATAGGGAAAACTGTTTGAGCCTTTTGCCGGCACAATAATTGTTTCGGTTTTTACAGAAGCAGTGTTCCAATCAAAAAACTTTGCTATAACCCTTCTATCAACATCTGAATTATTAAATGCAATTATGGTTAAATTAACCGTTGAGCCAGCAACATAATCCTCAGAATCTGATTGAACCGAAAAAGTTATTCCACTCCCTTTATATCCTGTTGTTGGGGGATTACTTACCACAAACCTGCCAGAATCAGTTTCTGCCTGAGGTTGAATAATGTTGCCGGAGGCATCCAGCAGGGTATAGTCGATGTGATAAATGCCTAAGGTGGAAGTTTTTGTTGATGCATAGTTAATTGGAATCGTTAATGATTGACCTGCTGGAATAGTAATACTTTGAGTCTCCTCGGCCACAACTTTTCTTGCCGGATCAAGAATGGTGAATTTTACTATGGATGAATCCACATCCATAAAATTCCTTACATCCAGATTTAAACTTACCGCCTCTCCTGGCTTCACCTCAATAAGATTTGCAGGTTTTTTTGCCCATGAGATAATGTTCTGAACAAAATTAATCTCTGTCTGATTTATTTGGTGATGGGTCAATGCAAAATCAGAATAAATTGTCGTGGCAATAACATAGCCGTTCCCGTATGGATACACGATCATAGCAGGCTGACCATTTGAGACCCTCCGGAGCAATACTGTGCTACTATCAGGATAGGATGTAAAATAACCATCGACTCCAATATCGGCCGTTGGTTTTGAAAAAACTGACAACATTGGATGGTAAGTATCTATATAGACCGAATTATACTGACAACTCTGATCCTCCTGATAACCATAGCCAGCTATAGGTTTTCTTTCTCCAGTTTCTAAGTTTACAGGCGTAGGGAGTAATTCCCAATCATATCCGTGCTGCTGAGCAAATACCACCAGAGTGCCGCCATTCTTTACATATTCATCAAGCAATGCCTTCACCATGGTAGAGTCCTTCAGCCCATAAAACCCTCCTGTAGGAACTAAAAGGACTGGGTGGTCTTTTACAATCTCTGGATTAAAATCAATATTTTGAAACGAGACCGGCTCTCCTATCTTCAACATTAAGGAAATAGAGGATTTGTAAAACCCATTGGTAAACAGAGCAGTGTCAGGAGCCCCCTTCCAATCACTCTCTATTTGATCTTGCCTGCTTTCCAATTCCTGAAATATTCTCTTCAATTCAGCCCTAATCCTCTCTTTAGCTTCTTCTGAAAGGTTGTCATACTCATGCCTCGCCTTCCCATATATCTCTATAAACCGCTTTTTATACCAGAGCCCAACTTTCCCTTTCTTTATCCCTGTCCTTAAATAAAAATTCGTAAGGTCTAAATCAGAAAGACCAAACTCCCTCTCCCAGTAGAATTCGTCGCTCACATCAAACCGATCGTCTGGATGGTCATTCCCAGGATTGGTAGGCTGAAGTGACTTTACTTCACACTCCGCCCTTTCCGGGGGAGGACCTGTCATAAATTTGTAAATTGCATCGATATAACCCGCTACATATCTGATCGTCTCAGGAATCAGATTTCTCGCATTTTGCATAATCCTCTCCCGATTGGGTACCGGTCTGAATCGTTGTGTAGAGGAGTCCCAAATCCAGTCGTAAAGTTCCTTGTCACTCCAATACCCTTTAGACTTTCTTGCTAAACCTATTATGAATTTTGATAGGTCCCTAATACTATATTCATCAAACTTTCCTTTAAGATACTCATCCACTGTAACCCCATCCCTAAAGTAATCCGAATTCACAATCTCATCCCAATGGTCATTAACATATTTCTCAAAAGGCTCGCCGACATGTGGGTCTATTTTTGTATGAGAGGGAATACCCATATCCTGAATAAGATGAAGAATCCTCCCAAAATAATCATATATCCTTTCTCTCTCCACTCCTGATAGTTTGTCCATAGACCTACACCCAATGAGTGACCGGATAGTGCTGTCATAGTTCTTTGCCCTATTAAGTGCTGAATCATCACCCCATAACCCTTTTCCTGTATCTGGATCATAAAAATGCTGATAGAAATTCCCATCACCATTTCTCCCTATTGGTGGTTCAGACTTAATATACCAGAATCCTGTTTTCGTCGAATCCTCATCATGAGCACCAATACGAAGGTGGGGAAGTGCTTTAGATGAAAATTCCTCAATAAATCTATAACCCCCATCTAAGTCAGTTTCTTTATGAACCCGTTCTTTAAGAAGCATTCCCTCAGCAGTAATGGTATCATGACCCCCATAATATCCACCCTGCCCCAAAGGTTTGGAGGCATTCTCGCGGGTATAGTCACGAAGGTCACTTGCATCGTTTGTAATACCCTTGCGATTCAAATTACTTTCAAATCCCTTAGAGGAAGAAATCAAAGAAAAAACCAGAACTATCGTAATTATGGTTGTGGTGATCCTCCTCATTTCTTCACCCCCTCGAGCTTCTGCTGAAGTTCACTAATTCTTTTTTCAATAACAATTTTATCCCTCCTCCACTCTTGAAACATTAATAAACCACGTCTTTCCATTATAAAAATTTTTTCTTTAAGAGGCTCAATAGCTTTCTTAAAATCCCCTTTCTTTTCATATAATTCCGATAATTGATCTAATGCTGCAAAATAGCCTCTTGCTTTACCTTCTTCCGCAATTATTCTATATTTTTTTAAATACTTTTCATGTTTGGCAATCGCATAATCCAATTCCCAATCATCGCAGCCACCCTCCACAGGTGGAACCTCTACACTGAAACGACCAGAATGACAATACCTATATAATGACTGTAAAGAAGAAAACTGATCCCTTTCGATTAACTCTAATGCTCTTTCTTCTTTTATTCCTTCTTTTAAATATTTCTGATATTGCTCGTTATATATTTTTTCAATACTTCGTATATATATAGTCACCACCATTCCCTTTTTTTTAAGGTCATTTAAATCAAACTGAATTCCTCCAATCCTATCAAAAGTCTTGGCATTGATATCAAAATTCATTACCTCTGTCCCAAACCCCACCGGAGGAAGAGGCTTCTTAAATTTCCTGGATGGAATCATAAACCTCCCATCACTCCCTGTCCTCGTATGAGGCCGATCCACAGATAAAACATTATATACATTCCCCTGAATAGTCTTCGTCTTCAACTCCAATGTGGCATGAACCCACGCCCCCTCCACGGGCCTCCTCGTCTCCTCATCCAATACCACCCCCCTAATCTCAGGAGTCCTGATACTACAACCCACCAAACTCAACAAAAAAACTACAACTACTATAACTTTCAGACTCTTAACCATAATCACCTCCCCCGTTACCAAAAAGGCCTGGCATCCTTATCTGAGATGCCAGGCCTTCTATAACCCTATCTACCCTCTAACCCACTAAGGATGATAAATTTAACAAGAATGTTTAGACTTTTAAACTGCCTTTAATAACCGACAAAAGAATGGTTCTGGAATACCAAAACCATAAACCACTGTCAAGAGAAAAATGTCAGAGGAAGGTAACCCCTTATGGGTTTTAGGTAAGAGACAAGCCCCTACCCTACAAATTGAATCATAAAATATTTTTTTCGTAGGGTAAGCCCTTGTGGCTTACCGAATATCGGTAAAGGACAAACCCTCACCCTAAACCTGATTAAGTGGAATGCTTTTCGATTTGGGTAGAGTAGAGAGCTGGCATAGTGCTGAGGCTCTATCTCCAGCTCCCCCTCATCAAACCGTACATTCAGTTTTCCCGAATACGGCTTTCCGATCATCTTCTTCCAGAAGCTTTCGCAGTCTGAATCCTGAAGTTCGGCTCCTGATTGGCTTTCCGGTATAGTTTCCTCTGAAGTTCCCGAATCCTATCTGGAGTTTCCAGTCCGCCTCTG
>CAZFDM010000232.1:0-4062 GCA_964517975.1 uncultured Syntrophaceae bacterium | reverse complement strand
ATCAATAATTGTGTTCAAGGAGACTCTCTGATGGTAGGTCTTGTCCAGACGGTTCTTGATATAGCTGTAATTGTAAGATCTTAAAGGGATTTCTTTGTTTTGGATGATTTCTTTTTCGATGGCTAATTCCTTGAGGATATTTTGTTCAATCTCAGGAGAGATGCTTCGGGAAGGCGTGGTTTTCTGATATTGGATCGTGAAGCGCTGAGGATTTTCTTTATATCGCTTCACGAGTATAAAAAACCATCTTCTCTTTATCCCGAGAATCTCTTGCACATACTTTCTTTTTATCTGTTTCTTTAAATAACGTTCAAGAAGCTCTTTGACCTGCTCTGGGGTGAATCTTTTGTGTATTTGGGACATAGCTAAAACCTCCTTTTTTGTTTTAGACTATATCCCTTAAGAGAAGCTTTGGGCAATGCAGGGATACTGGAAAGTATGGAAGAGCCTTACAATTTTTTTATACATCCCACATTTCCTAAAGCCGATTGTGAGTTTAATCAATACCCTTTAAAAACCTAAAAATCAGGGGGGCACTTTTCAACTTTAAATTCATTAAAAACAGTGCACTTTTCAATTTTAAATGACAAAGAAGAAAAAAATTTGACAAATTAAAAAAAATCTGATAAGTTATTTAAGTTTTGTTTTAATTTTTATGAAAATTTATTTGCTATTTAACCTATTGAAATAACTCTTTTTATAGAAAGAATCTATGCCAACGATCAATCAACTTGTTAGGCTTGGAAGAAAACCAGTAAAAAGCAAGACCTCTGCCCCTGCCCTTACTGGGTCACCACAAAAAAGGGGAGTTTGTATTCGAGTGTACACAACCACTCCCAAAAAACCAAACTCTGCCCTTCGAAAAGTGGCTCGAGTGAGGTTGACCAATGGAATTGAAGTCACCACCTATATCCCAGGGATTGGCCATAACCTCCAAGAGCATTCTGTGGTCCTCATTCGGGGCGGGAGGGTAAAAGACCTGCCAGGAGTCCGGTATCATATTATTCGTGGCACCCTGGATTCCGTAGGTGTTCAAGACCGGAAACAGGGCCGCTCCAAGTACGGAGCGAAGAAACCTAAATAAAACTTCTCTTAATACCGATTTAAATAAACCAAGGAGCCATCATGCCAAGAAAAAGAGAAGTGAAAAGAAGAGAGATATTACCTGATCCAAAATATCACGATAAGCTCGTTGCTAAATTTATCAATGGCCTCATGCGGAGGGGGAAAAAGAGTGTGGCAGAGCGCATCTTTTACCGAGCCTTAAACCTGATTAATGAAAAGATTCATTCAGACCCTCTCAAAATTTTTCAACAGGCCATGGAAAATGTCAAACCTCTAATTGAGGTAAGACCTCGAAGGGTTGGGGGTGCGACCTATCAAGTGCCTGTAGAGGTAAGACCCGAGAGGAAGACCTCTTTAGCGATACGATGGCTCATTAGTTATGCAAAGCAACGTCCTGAAAAGACCATGGAAGAAAAGCTTTCAGCAGAACTCATTGATGCGGCCAATAATCGGGGAGGAGCAATTAAAAAGAGAGAAGATACCCATAAAATGGCAGAGGCTAATAAGGCGTTTGCCCATTACCGCTGGTAATGAACACCGAAATACCGAGGGAAAAAGAGATATCATTTGAGGTTTATTGTGTCAAATTTAGATTTAAAAGCACAAACAAGAAATATTGGTATGATGGCACACATCGATGCAGGGAAGACGACCACGACGGAGCGGATTCTCTACTATACAGGTGTCACCTATCGGATGGGGGAAGTGGATGAGGGCTCTGCCATGATGGACTGGATGGAGCAGGAGAAGGAGAGGGGCATCACGATTACCTCTGCAGCGACCACCTGTTTTTGGAAAGGACACCGGATCAACATCATTGATACCCCTGGACATGTAGACTTTACAATAGAAGTGGAACGATCTTTAAGGGTTTTAGATGGTGCAGTAGCGATCTTTTGCTCGGTGGGGGGGGTGGAGCCCCAATCTGAAACGGTTTGGAAACAGGCCAATAAGTATGGAATCCCCAGAATCGCCTTCATCAATAAGATGGATAGGACAGGTGCTGACTTTCATGGGTGTCTTCAGATGATGATAGACCGTCTCAAAACCACACCATTGCCTATTCAACTGCCTATAGGAAGGGAAGAGGATTTTCAGGGGGTCATCGATCTCATTTCCATGAAGGCAATCCTTTACGATCCATATAGCCTGGGAACCCAATTTGAGACGATCGATATTCCAGAAAATTACCTTAAGGAGGCCATTCGAGCGAGGGACCATCTCATCGAAAAATTAGCAGAGCTGAACGATTCCATTATGGAGAAGTTTATTGATGGACAGGAGATTTCTGAGCAGGAAATCAAACAAACCCTCCGGAAAATCACCCTCCAGCAGAAAGGAACTCCTGTTCTTTGTGGCGCAGCCTTTCGTAACAAGGGAGTTCAGCCTTTACTCGACGCCATTATTGACTATTTGCCTTCTCCTTTGGATATCCCCCCTGTAAGAGGAGTGGACCCTCAAGGTCAAGAGCTGACCCTTTCAGCCAATAATGGATATCCCCTCTCTGCTTTAGCCTTTAAAATTATGAATGATCCCTACACCGGACAACTTACCTTTTTCCGGATTTATTCAGGGTCTCTCCAATCAGGAGATTTCGTATATAATCCTGTCAAAGGGAAGCGAGAGAAGATTGGGCGTCTTCTCAAAATGCATGCCAATAAGCGTGAGGAGATTAAAGAAGTCTCTGCTGGAGATATCTTTGCGGCGGTTGGCCTAAAATATACCACCACCGGAGATACCATCTGCAGTGAAAGACAGCCAATCATTCTTGAATCCATCCAATTTCCAGATCCGGTCATCTCGATTGCCATCGAACCCAAGACCAAAGCGGATCTCGAAAAATTAGGAACCGCTCTCCACAAATTGGCCCTTGAAGATCCCTCCTTTAAAGTAAGACTGGATGAGGAGACAGGCCAGACCATTCTATCTGGCATG
Organism: uncultured Syntrophaceae bacterium; assembly: GCA_964517975.1. GTDB lineage: Bacteria > Desulfobacterota > BSN033 > BSN033 > UBA1163 > JBBIRM01. Next base: position 1,062 of record CAZFDM010000232.1, on the reverse strand, counting down.
GGTGAACTCCATCTCGAAATTATTGTGGATCGACTTTTAAGGGAGTTTAACGTCGAGGCCAATGTTGGAAAACCCCAAGTAGCTTATCGGGAGACTATTACGAAATCTGTTAGGGCCGAAGGCCGGTTTATTCGCCAATCAGGAGGGAGAGGTCAGTATGGCCATGTTTGGTTAAATCTCGAACCCAATGCCCCAGGGAAGGGTTTTGAGTTTATTATTAAGATTGTCGGAGGGGTGATTCCCCGGGAATATATCCCGGCTATTGAAAAAGGGATACAAGAAGCCATGGAGAAAGGGATTCTTGCGGGTTTCCCAATGGTTGATGTAAAGGTAACTCTGATAGATGGCTCATTCCATGAGGTTGACTCCTCGGAAATGGCCTTTAAGTTAGCAGCCTCCCTTGGATTTAAGGAGGGAGCCCGAAAAGCAAATCCTATCCTTCTTGAACCGATGATGTCCATTGAAATCATCGCCCCAGAAGAGTTTATGGGTCAGGTTATAAGTGATCTGAATTCCAGAAGAGGTAAGGCCACAAAAATAGAGTATCGAGGGGGGACCAACCTCATCATGGGGGAAGTCCCTCTCTCCCATATGTTTGGGTATGCCACGGATCTCCGTTCCCTCACACAAGGAAGGGCAACCTTTACTCTGCAATTCTCCCATTACAGCCCTGTTCCGCCTTCTGTGAGTGAGGAGATCCTTAATGACATGAGAAGGGTTGCATGAAGACAACCCAAAACCAAAAGGAGGGTTTGAGCCATGTCGAAGCCGAAGTTTGAGAGGACGAAGCCGCATGTGAATGTGGGGACGATAGGTCATGTGGATCATGGGAAGACGACGTTGACCTCTGCGATTACGAAGGTATTAGCGACTCGGGGGTTGGCGCAGTATATGGCGTTTGATCAGATCGATAAGGCGCCGGAGGAGAAGGAGCGGGGGTTAACGATAGCGATAGCGCATGTGGAGTATGAGACGCAGAGGCGTCATTATGCGCATATTGATTGTCCGGGTCATGCGGATTATATCAAGAATATGATTACGGGTGCGGCTCAGATGGATGGG
>CAZFDM010000231.1:0-2327 GCA_964517975.1 uncultured Syntrophaceae bacterium | reverse complement strand
ACCGCAAATCCGGACGAAAGCCAAGTAATCGATCCGAAATTGATATCCATTATGAGAACATCCAAAGAGAGATGCAAAACATTTTTGAAATCATTGGCATTGCCGCTTAGGCTTATCGACAATCTTTTGTCGATATCAATTCCCTAAGGGCCTAATAATTTCAAAGGGTAACCTTAAATATCCAGGGTATTTTGGACAGTAATGACCTCCCTTCTTTATTTAATACCTCTTAATTTAATACCTCTTAATATTTCCTATATATTTCTCCCTCTGTGAGAAGTATTTAGTTGAAATTTTCTGTGCCCCCCTGCCGATACTTCTTGGCCAGATGTCTCTGTATGTTGCGGTCCTTATGAATCGTACACCCCTGGTGAATTAACTTCTTCCCAAAGCGCTCCTTGAGTGTCTTGATGATCCCTTTGCCTCCATCGGTAACCCAAAGAATCCTCTTCGAAAGCACAAGACCTCTGCGCTCCATATCGGATAAAAGTTCTTCGCAAAACTCGTGGTTCTCTGTCGCTCCCTGCCAGAACCCCAGAACGTGTTTGTGCCCTTCCATATCAATCCCCAGGCCAACCATGAAGACCTCCCCTCCTCCATGAATCGTATCGATAAAAAGGGCAAATATCTTGAGATCTGAAAGATTACGCTCTTTAAACTCCCGAAGCTTCTGTGCCGTCATCTCCACCACATGCCGAGACACCGTGCTGGGAGAAACTCCAAAAAGATGACTCGTTTCCAACAGTGTCTACCGATACTTCCGAACCGAAAGCCCCCCGTAACATCTTGTTCAGAACTTCTTCCGAAATCTTCCGATTCCCTACGTAAATAGAACCATTCTGATAGGCCCACACTTATAGAGTCCTTCTTGGAAGGGAAAGTAGTCCGGCCAGACCACTCTTCCCGTTCCATATCCATGATCGCTTCGGCCACCATCCCCCTCAACTCCACTATAAATCCATCAAGCCCCTGTTTCCCTACTCGGATAATTTCATACATCCGGTTGATGACTTCCTCTCTTCCGACTGCCCGCTCAAATCCCCCTCTTGCCTTTTTCCTTTGGATCGTGTTTAATTTCATCGTGGCTCCTTTCTTTAAAAGAATTTTGTTCGCCGTGGATTATTCCACGGAGAAAGCCACATTGTTTTAAAATAATTTCTTAAAGGAAAAGATCAATGAAGAAAGATGATGTGGTGGTGGTAAGTGCGGTGAGAACACCTTTTGGCAAGTTCGGGGGGACGTTAAAGGATATTCCATCTATTGATCTTGCAGCCATGGTGATTCAAGAGGTCCTTAGGCGAGTGAATGTAAAAGGAGAGGAGGTGGATGAGACCTATTATGGGACTGCTGTCATCGGAGAGGCTGCATTGGAGACAGATGTGCCTGCAAGACAGGCCACCCTCAAAGCGGGGATGCCTCCGGAATCAATCTCCCTTACCTTAGATCGAGCCTGCTGTTCTTCGCTTGCCGGTCTTCGTCTTGGATATAGGGCAATCAGAGCGGGTGAGATAGATATTGCAATGGCTGTTGGTGTCGATAATATGAGCCGAGCCCCCTATGTGATCCCTCCGGAGGTTCGCTGGGGAAAGAGGTTAGGAAATATTCAAATATGGGATGGTCTTTATGAATTAGGTTATAAAGGGTTTAATCCTGTTTCAGTAGATGCAGGAGAGGTTGCCTTGGAATATGGTATTACTCGAGAAGATCAGGATCGTTGGGCTTACGAAAGTCAGATGAAATACGCTAAAGCCTTTCAAGAGGGAAAATTTAAGATTGGCGAAGAGTTGATGAGGGTTGAGATTCCTCAGAAGAAAGGTCCTCCAATTATTCTGGAAAGGGATGAATTTCCAAAACCGGATACTACCCTTGAAAAACTATCTAAACTCCCGACTGTTTATGGAAGCCCAACTGTTACTGCAGGAAATGCGCCTGGCTTGGATACAGGGGCGACCGCAATCCTTATCATGAGTGAAAGGAAGGCCAAGGAGAAAGGTCTTCAGCCTTTGGCGAAAATCGTCTCCATGATTGCTACTGCCACAGATCCGAGGCTCATTGCAGCCATTCCAGGCTTTACGATCCAGAGAGTTTTGGAGAAGGCTAACCTGACACTTGATCAGATTGACCTCATTGAGATCAATGAGGCCTTTGCTGCCATGCCTCTGGTCAGTGCAAAGATCCTTTCTCATGGCGACCCTGAAAAGATGAAACCGATCCTGGAGAAGACCAATGTCAATGGAGGAGCCATTGCCATTGGTCATCCTGTAGGGGCAAGTGGTGGAAGGATCCTGATGACACTGATCTATGAGTTGAGAAGAAGGGGAGGAGGG
>CAZFDM010000230.1:0-3503 GCA_964517975.1 uncultured Syntrophaceae bacterium | reverse complement strand
GTGGAAAAACCGAGATTGACCTTATCTTTCACTACCTGTTCGAGGATGTATTTTAAGGCTGATTTTGCCTGATAGAGTTTGCTATCAGGATGGTTTCCATCTTTCCTATAATTTATTGCTTGAGTATGCCAGATGCTTTCTCCCTTGGAGTTTAGACTTACGCTCATCTCCATGGAGGCAGAGGTATCAAAAATAATCATCACGTTCGGGGTCTTTACCTGAAAGACATCATCTGCCCAAGCCTCGCCTACAAAAATCATAAAAGATAGAAATAGGAAAATACTAAAAACTCTCTTTTTCATTTTATCCTCCTGAATGGACTGTTTAATTGTATCCTTCCTGGGTCATCATAGCGACTTCGATAATGGCTTCCACCTTAACTCTTCCAGCCGTTGGAAAATTGGGAGCAACACCTTCGGATTCGACTTTAAAGACAGCATAATCGATCCCAAGTTCTGAACGTTTTCCTCTCTTATAGGTGATGTTGCTTGTGGCTTCCCCAATTCCCACAGAATAGGAACCGCTTGTGGCAACCCCATAGACAAACTCCCCTGTTGATGCCCTCCCCCTGAAATTTTCAATTCCTCCATCTGCTGCATAGAAGGCATTGTTATAGACTCTTTCGTTTCCTGCGATCTTTGTCTCGTGGGTGGTGGTGCTTATTGCACTTAGACCGATAAGGGTGAGAACAAGAAGCATAATAAGGGCTATGATCAGGGCAACTCCCTTTTGATTTTTTAGTCGAAAGTTCGATTCCATTAGGCTCATCCTCCTGTTAGATTCTTATATGTTTAAATTTGAGAATTTATCTCTAACATTATGTTGCCCCCTCACCCCTCCCTCTCCCCCGCTGGGGAGAGGGGAAAGGTGAGCCGCCAAAGGCGAGCCTCGCCAAGGGCGGGGGGGGAATTTCAAATATTTTTGGTTAGATTTCAACTGTTAAATTCCAAGGTTTCTTAACTTGACTGTTGAACTGAGTGTCCTTCTTCGATAACCATCCGTTGCCTTCAATTGAGGATCGGTCTGGTCTGTCCTTGCAACCACAGTGGCCTGAATCATTCGGATATCATCCCTTCGATTGCCAGGCACTGAAACAAGCGTTTCTCCTGTATTCATCACATACTGGAATTGAAGGCTCTCGATATTTTCTGCAACAGGTTGTGGCCCCTCCCCAAGGTTTTCGTCCCTGAGAAGACAGGATTTTCCATCCACCGTTCCTAATGAATAGGTAACTGCTAAGATCATAAATACTGGTTCGCCTGCATAGTGATCCTGAGTGAGTGTCACCCCTGGAAACAGTTGAATCTGGTCCTTATCTCCATCTACATTGTAAGTGATTTTATGGATACGGTGGGCTTCTGTTCCATTGATACAAAAATATTTCTTTCCTGCAACATCGAAGCGCGAGGCATCGGTTAATAGAAGCGTATTGGAGCCAGCGTTAGCATTTGCAGCAAGGGTTGTTGCCTGAACAAAGGCTCCAACCACTGTGACCTTCTGACCATTATCTTCAGGGTGGACAGCGTTTTTATACTTTCCATGGAGAGCATCAGCACCCCAGAAGGTTGTATCGAGCCTTCCATATCCTGCCATCCTTAACTCCCTCATCATCTGGTTGATGGCAATCCTCACATTCTGCTGGGTATCTGCAACCTGCTCCTGAACCGCATAGGTATGCTGTTGAGATATGAAGGTCTTGTAAATACCTGCAATAAGGATTCCGATGATGGCCAAGGTGATAAGAAGTTCTATTAATGTTATACCTTTCTCTTTCATCTTCACCTCACTGGGCGCGAATCGTTGAAAAGGAGACGCTATGGTCTGAATTCTCTCTCCATCTTACAGTCACGACGATGGAGAGCATGGTTGTTCCTGGAACTAAGTCGACCGTATACTGTCTTGAAAAGATTCCCTGGACGACCCCTTCGTCGTGTGTACCTAAGGATAGATCTGCATGAGTTGGCTCAAGGTTTCTCAACTCCTCAAGCCTATTCTGGGCAAGAATAGAAGCCTGAGTGATATTGCTTGAGAAGAAGTTTCCCCTGACCGAAGTGATCTGCATTCCTGCAATGGCTAAAAGCCCGATGGCAAGTATGATAAGACCCACCAAAACCTCTATGAGCGTAAATCCTTTCTTATTCAATTTTAACCCTCCCTGTAGTCCCCCAGAGTCGGACCTTCTTTTTTGAACCCTTTGGATTGGTCAACTCTATTATTCCGCTGGATGCGGTTGAATTCGTATTAAACTCTGAATAGGGTTTCCCAAGGGTTGCGTTAATGGGTATGGTGATATTGGTAAATTGAATTCCTGAAGGTAAGGTATAGATGGCTCCTTCTGGAAATAAGTTTCCTGATGAAAAATAATATAACTGAAATGAACCTGAAGCCTGATCAAAGGCCACCCCATACTTAACATTGTTTGCAACTGCCTTCATCTGTGCTATACGAAGCACGGAAACCACATCCCTTGTTGCACTTCTAAGCCTGTAATTAGGAAGCCATGCCCCAATGTTTGGGGCAATCAATAATGCGCAGATGGCAATGATTGCCATGACAATTACGAGTTCAGCAAGTGTGATACCTTTTTGGTTCATAAACATTCCCTTTACTAACCCCCTATTTTCTCCCTTTGTTAAAGAGGAGAATTATAGGACTAAAAAAACCGATCTACCTACTTTTTAAAGCCACGGTAAACCGGTCTGACTTTTGATTTCGGCAACCCGGCCATCCCATTGGTTTGGGACCCGTGCCTGCATGCCGAAGTGCTGGTAATGATGATTAAGCATCTTGGCATTCAGGCATTCCTGCATGCTTATCAGGTTTCGGCACGCAGGCGTGGCTTTCCCCGCCTCACCATCCCTGGTTAAGCGGGCCCCCCACCTTTTACAGCGGGCAGACGTCCCACGATTACTCGTGGTTTGGCTTTATCGTTTCATATTCAGTTTGGTAATTTAAAAAGCAAATATTATGCCATCAACGGATGAATTTATAACCTACTGGAATTATGGAGGATTTTTTTGTGGTGTTTTGGAAGGGACAATTTTTGCTACATAAATTGTTTCTTTTGCTATGAAAATTTTTCTTGTTACATTTTTGTTTTTGTGAATTTTGAGTTAAATAATTTTCCCCAAATTTTGAAAACTGAATTGTCGATAAGGTAGAAAGAAATGTCATTCCTGCGAAAGCCCGTGGTCGGGTCTTATCGCCAGGAATCCAGTTTTTTTCAAACGGCCTAGGCTTTTATCATACATCCTCTGGATCCCCCTGCCTACTGCAGGCAGGCGCTTTCGCGGGAATGACAAATCAGTCCCCTTGAAAGTCTCTTCATTTCAGGATTTGTAGTTTTTCACCTTTTCGTCATTTCAGGAGGGGTAGGAAACCAGAACTTATTAATTTTACTGAATCCCTGCTTTCGCGAGAATGACACAAGTAGGAGACCAAAAATCATTATACTAAATACTAGCCAAAAATATTTGAAATTTAACAGACTTGTCATCCTGAAC
>CAZFDM010000229.1:0-4538 GCA_964517975.1 uncultured Syntrophaceae bacterium | reverse complement strand
CTGGGGTTTTCTGGCATAACTTATAAAATCAATAAGTTTTAGATTCCTGGATAAGGATGTATGAAAGACAGAATGGCACTAAAAAATAGGGTAATTTAAAAGAAGGTGATTATTTGATGCTTTACGATTTTACTGTGTCTGATGTGGCAAAGCGAAATGCTCAGCTTTTCCCAGATCGTATAGCTGTTGTAGAAGAAAATATAAGGTTGACATTCAAGCAGTTTCTTGATTGGATTAACCGTCTTGCTGTGGGTCTTCGGAGAGAAGGAATCAAGCGGGGCGATCGGATTGCGGTTGTGTCAAGAAACAACCTTGAATCATTTCTACTTTTTTTTGCCTCGGCACAATGTGGAGCAATCTATGTACCCATAAACACTCGCTTAAGCCAAGGGGAGATCGAATATATTTTGGATGATTGTCAACCGAAACTCCTATTCGCAGAAAATAACTTTCATTCCCTTTTGGGCCAAATCATAATCAAAGTAGATTCAATAAAAAAACGTTATTCTTTGAGTCAAGAAGAAAGTGATTTTCTAAATTTCGATCACCTCATGGAAAATGATGGCCAAATGAAAGAGATCAACGTCAGAAGAGATGATGGGCTCATTATCATTTATACCGCTGCTGTAGGAGGAAGACCACGCGGGGGCCTATTGACCCATGGCAATGTGTTGGCTTCTAATCTTCAGGTTATGTATGGCCTTTCTCTTCTATACACAGATATATATCTCTCTGTTCTGCCTCTGTTTCATGTAGCAGGCCTCCTATTTTCGTCAAATGTTTTTCATGCTGGTGGAACAAATGTGATCATGTCCCAATTTGATCCAGAAAGGGCACTTGAATTAATTGAGGTTGAAAAAATTACCATTGTCTTCTCATTCTCACCTATGTTGGAACAACTTGTTGAAAAGATGAAAGAAAGACAGTATCAACTTTCCAGCGTTCGAATGGTTGTCAGTATTACCTATCCAGAATGCTTCAAGGAATTCCAGGCCGTTACTAAATCTGATTTTTTCAGGGTTTGGGGTCAAACAGAGACATTAAGTTTTATCACTGCCTGTCGCCATGATGAAAGGCCTGGATCGATTGGGAGACCATTACCTCTTACCCTTCTCCGAATCGTCGATGATAATGATCGCCCTGTAGAGACTGGACAGGCAGGAGAGATTGTGGTCAGAAGCCCTCAGGTTTTCAAGGGATATTGGAATTTAAAGAAAGAGACCGCATTCACCTTTCGGGATGGGTGGCATCACACCGGTGATCTTGGATACGTTGATGAAGAAGGATTTCTCTGGTTTGTAGGAAGAAAGCAAGAGAAGGATTTGATCAAAACAGGCGGGGAAAATGTATATCCTGCTGAAGTCGAGTCGGTCATCCTAAAACATCCAAAAGTCAAAGAGGTTGTGGTTATTGGGGTTCCCGACCCGAAATGGGTGGAGAGTATTAAAGCCGTTTGTGTGGTAAAGGAGGGTGAAAATGTCACTGAAAAGGAGTTGATTGAATTTGTTTCACAAAGAATTGCCTCATACAAAAAACCAAAACACGTTCAGTTTGTTGAGTCTCTACCCAAGGCAGCAAGCGGAGAGGTTGACCGGACAAAGGTCAAAGAAATATATGGAGGGTAACCTCGGGTAAAATGCTATGAAATCTGAGGGTAAAGAAGGAGTAAAAGTAGAACTATTACGAATGACTCTTGGAGACCTGTTCGATCAGACGGCCAAAAGATTTCCATATCGAGATGCTTTGGTCCATGTCGAGAGAGATATCCGTTACACATACAAAGACCTTCATAAGATCGTAAATCTTTTTGCAAAGGGACTTCTGAGTTTAGGATTGGAGAAGGGGGAACATATCGCCATCTGGGCAAATAGTATTCCCCAATGGGTAATTACTCAAATTGCTGCTGCCAAAATTGGGACCCCTCTTATTACCCTTAATCCCCAATATCGGATGGAAGAATTACGTTATGTGCTTCAATATTCAGATACTCGGACCCTGGTTCTTTTGGAGAAAGATAAAAAGGTAAACTATCTGAAAATGCTGATGGAACTTCTTCCCTCCATGGTTGATTCCAAACCAGGTCAATTTCGTTCGGAAACATTTCCTCATTTAAGAGAAGTGATTCTTATTCCTGATCCTTCTGCTGAAGAGATAGGGGTTTCAAAGAGTTCATGTCAGGGAGTTTACCTTTTTGATAAAATTCTTGAGCAGGGAGATAGTATATCTGATGGAGTACTTACGGAAAGGCAATCCCTCTGCCAACCTGAAGATATCCTTAATTTGGTTTTTACCTCGGGGACCACAGGAACTCCAAAAGGGGTGATGCTCACTCATTATGGGTTTCTTAATAATGGGTATTTAGGGACGTCCATCCAAGGGTTTACTGAAAAAGACCGCCTTTGCACAGCAATTCCCTTTCATTACGTTTTTACCATGACGGGCTTATTGGGATGCTTTTATCATGGAGCAGCAATCATAACCCCCTCCGATACATTTGATCCTGAAAAGACCTTGGCTACTATTGAAAAAGAACGATGCACGGCCATTTATGCCGTTCCAAGCATGCTTGTGGCCATGATGGAGCACCCTGAGTTCTCTCGTTTTAATCTCTCATCATTAAGGACAGGAGTAGTAGGCGGGGCCCTTATTCCCATTGAATTGATGAGAAAAATCTTAGATAAATTGGGAGCAAAGGAGATCACGGTCAGTTATGGTCAAGCAGAAAATTCTGGATTTGTCACTCAAACCATGCGAGATGATCCCTTGGAGATTCGAGCGAGCACTGTGGGAAGACCCCTTCCCTTTGTGGAGGCAAAAATAGTAAATCCTGAAACTGGAGAGACCCTTCCACCAGAGACACCAGGTGAGCTCTGTTATAAAGGCTTTTTGATGAAAGGTTACTATAAAATGCCTGGACCAACAGCACGGGCTATTGATTCGGAAGGCTGGCTTCATTCGGGAGATTTAGCCCAAATAGATCTGAAAGGATATATACGAATTGTTGGGAGGATGAAGGATGTCATTCAAAAGAATGGGGAGAGTATTTTCCCAATAGAGATTGAAGAGGTTCTCTGCACTCATCCCAAGGTTTTGGATGTTCAGGTCGTAGGCGTGCCTGATTCGCAACACAATGAGGAGATAGCTGCATGGATTCGTCTGAAAGAAGGAGAGTGGGCTACAAAGGATGAGATGATTCGTTTTCTGGAAGGCAGATTGTTAGAGAAATACCATCCCCGGTATATCAAATTTGTCTCTTCTTTTCCATTGACCTCCACTGGAAAGATCCAACGCTTTAAAATAAGAGAGGAAGCAATCAAAGAGTGGGGGCTAAAGGGGGTGTAATTGAAAAGTTGACTAATTTTTTTTCAACATGATAGGGTCGCTTACAAACAAAGTTATCTCTTTTATCTTGCTTCAAAGAAATTGGGTGCAATCCAGTCAAATAAAATTTACTAATGAGGATTAACGATGACATTCTTCCTCCATTTTCTGCTATCCGGTCTCTATTTAGGAACCATTTATTCCATCATCGCATTGGGAATGGTCATCATTTACAAATCTACTAAAGTATTTAATTTTGCCCAGGGCCATCTACTCATGATAGGTGTTCTTTTAACAGCCACCATAGGGAGTAAATTTGGAGTCATTGGTGGGTTAGTGATAGGGTTTTTAGGGACAGTCTTTTTAGCATTTTTGCTTGAAAGGTTAACGCTTAGACCGCTCATTGGTCAACCTCTTATTGCTGCGCTTCTCATGACGATCGCTATTGGTTATTTGATTGAAGGTGGAGCAATCATGGCGTGGGGGGAAGGCCTATATAAATATCTCGAATTGTTTCCAACAAAGCCCCTTCGTTTTTGGAATTTCTCAGTGAGACAAGAAATCCTTTGGGCATTCATTGTAGTGATCCTAAGTTTTGGGCTATTTGGGCTATTCTATAAAAAAACCTTGTTGGGAAAAGCGATGAGGGCTACCGCAGAAGACCATCAGGTAAGTCAAAGCCTGGGTATTCGAGTCACACGAATTTTTAGCATCAGCTGGATTGTTTCTGGATTGATGGCTTTTATTGCTTCTGTCTTTCTTGGAAACCTCTCCGGAGCACATTATCTAAACTATTCACTTGGTTTGAAAGCGATTCCAGCTGTGTTAGTCGGGGGATTAGATTCTATTGTGGGGGCTATTATCGGTGGTTTGATCGTGGGGGTCATTGAGAGTCTGGTTACAGGTTATTTGACTGGTGAATTGGGTGAAGTGGTTCCCTTCATTATTTTACTTTTAGTTCTTTTGATCAAACCCTATGGACTTTTCGGCCTTGTTAGAATAGAGAGAGTTTAATATGGCTACACGACCTGCAGGTGTTTATGATGTTACTTATCAGCAGGATATTGCTGTCGTTCGGACCCTTCCACAATGGATCAGTTTGTTTATCTTTCTCTGTTTTCTTGCCGTCTTTCCTATTCTCTTCCCAAATCGATACCTTCTCAACTTGGTAAATACTATTTTAATTTTTATCATCTCTTCTTATGGTCTGAATATCC
>CAZFDM010000228.1:0-9142 GCA_964517975.1 uncultured Syntrophaceae bacterium | reverse complement strand
AGACCCTCTGTTTAACTGCCCACTCCTTAGGGTTAGGAACGGTCATCATAGGAAACTTTGATCACAAAAAGGCGGAAGAAATTTTGGGGGTTTCATCAAATGTGGAAGTGGTGGCGATGACCCCTCTCGGATATCCTGCATCAGAGGTGAGTGCCCCGAGGAGGAAGGAGATATCGGAGTTTGTTTTTTATGAGAAATACCCAGTTGGGAAGTAAATCCGAAGCACGAAATTCGAAATTCGAAACAAATTCGAATGTCCCAAATACTAAATTCGAAACGATTTTGTTTTGATCATTTGAAAATTTGAATTTTGGATTTGTTTCGGATTTCGATATTCGGATTTCGAAATTATTCATCAATGATGGGAAGTCGATAGCAGAAAGATGATTCCAGACAACATTCTTAGTACGCTTGCTATACAATCCGATTCAAGGTTAGTGATGGTGGTCATCGATGGGATCGGGGGATTGCCTGTTCGAGGGAAGACCGAACTGGAATCGGCAAGGACCCCCAACCTTGATCGCCTTGCTTCAAAATCCATCTGTGGATTGATCGACCCGATCTCCTATGGAATTACCCCTGGAAGTGGCCCTTCCCATTTAGCCCTCTTTGGTTACAATCCATTTCAATATGAGATTGGAAGAGGGGTTATGGAAGCCTTGGGAATTGGTTTAACATTGACTAAAGACGATCTAACAGCCCGAGGCAATTTTTCCACCATGGATGAAAAAGGAATCATCATTGACCGAAGGGCAGGGAGGATCTCAACTGAAGAGAACAAAAAACTCTGCCAAATTCTTCAAAATGAGATCAAAGAGATAGAAGGGGTTAGAGTCTCTATCTACCCTGGGAAGGAACATCGGTTTGTCATTGTTTTTCAAGGAGAGGGATTGAGGGATGAACTTACAGATGCCGATCCACAAAAAGATGGGATGACCGTAAAGTGGTCTGAACCTCTATCTTCAGAGGCCAGGGGTACTGCAGAAATGGTTAATCATTATTTAAAAATGGCCGCAGAGATTCTAAGGCCCTTTTTCCCTGCGAACAGTATCCTGCTAAGGGGTTTTTCAAAAGTTCCAGATATTCCTTCCATGTCGGAAAGATTTAAACTAAGACCTGCAGCCATTGCGACCTATCCTATGTATCGGGGATTGGCAAGGTTGGTTGGGATGGAGATCTTGGAGACAGGAGAGACCCTGAAAGAAGAGGTGGGAACGCTTCAAAGGGAATTTAACCATTATGATTTTTTTTATCTCCATTTCAAAAAACCCGATATGGCAGGTGAGGATGGAAATTTTAAATTGAAGGTTAAAGCCATTGAGGAGATAGACCAACTTATTCCTTCAATCCTTAAATTGAAGCCAGATGTATTAGTGGTAACAGGAGACCATTCCACTCCAACCCTCCTCAAAGGCCATAGCTGGCATCCCAATCCTCTCCTCCTATACTCTCAATACATTCGGCCTGATGGAATTAAACGGTTCACAGAGAGACATTGTCAAAAAGGGCAATTAGGAAGATTCCCGGCTTTGGATGTCATTCCACTCATGTTGGCCCATGGACTAAAATTAAAGAAATTCGGGGCATAAGCCGCATCGTAGATGCGGCAATGACCAAATTCCAAATTCCAAATGACCAAACATTCAATTTAACCCAGCAAATATTTGTCGTTAGAATTTGATTATTGGTTATTGGAATTTATTTGGAGCTTGAGATTTGGTGCTTGGAATTTATTTAACACTGTCTATACCGCCAAGGGTGACAAATCTTATGTAAGGTCTGTTTTTGCAATGAGGAACTTTAAATATCTCTATGGCCCTGTTCCGTCGAGGCGACTGGGAAGATCACTTGGGATTGACCTTGTCCGTTATAAGATTTGCACCTACAATTGCATCTACTGCCAAATTGGAGGGACCACCGATAAGACTCTTGTGAGAAAAGAATATGTGCCAGTCGAAGAGGTTCTTGAGGAAGTGAAGCGCTTTCTTAAAGAGGAAACGGTTCCCATCGAACATTTATCCTTCTCTGGTTCTGGAGAACCAACCCTCCACTCAAAGATAGGTCTTGTCATAAAAGAGATAAGAAAAATGAAATCGATCCCTGTTGCCGTCATCACCAATGGTTCTCTCCTCTCTCTGGAGGAGGTAAGACAAGACCTTTTGGAGGCAGATGTTATCCTCCCTTCTCTTGATGGGGTTTTGCCAGAAACCTTTTTGAGGGTAAACCGTCCCTTAGAAGGATTCTCTATCGAAAAGGTTATTGAAGGGTTAGAGAAATTTAGAAAGGTTTATAAAGGAAAGATATGGCTTGAAATCCTTTTCTGTAAAGGCATCAATGATTCAATGGATGAGCTTTATAAGATGAGAGAAGTGATTTCTCGGATCAAACCCGATCAGATTCATTTGAACACCGTTATCCGGCCCCCTTCAGAAGAGTGGGCAGTTGCTTTGGATCAAAAAGAGATGGAAACCATCAGGAAGTTCTTTGGAGACAATGCAATCGTCATCTCAGAGTTTAATCGGCACACTTCTTCATTTCAAAGGGGGAATATTAAAGAACAGATACTGAGGATTCTTAAGAGAAGGCCTCTCTCTTTATCTGACCTTGCCAAAGGGATGGAAGTTAGGGAGGAGGACCTGAGCAATTATATTGGTTCACTCCTAAAAGAGAAGCGGATTAGAGTTCGCCATTTTGAGGATAAGGTCTTTTACGAAGTTTCTGAAAGAGACCCCGAAACTCTATCCCTGTAGTTCTTTTATAATTGTGCAATGGCGTCGTTGATCTTCTTCTCCAAGGTTTCATCAATATTTCCCCTTTTCCAATCCCAACTTGCTTCGATTTCGCTTCGGGTTAACTCCACTTCTTTTGTTTTCCATCGCTTAGAGAGGGTGAAAAGATAAGAGAATTCAAACTTTCTTAGACGGTCAATCGTGACCTCTGGGTCTTTATTCTGAATCAAATATTCAACCAATCTTTTCACCTCTCCCTTATCATCGAAGATGCCGAATCCATTATAACGATTAAATTGAGGAGGCATTGTTTGTCCTTGCTTTCTATCAAATGTGCTTAATCCAAGCCCTCTCACCATGGGTGAGAGGGACGGTAAGGGGATATCACGCCTTTGTAATTTCAAAGGAAATCTGACCATCCTCATAATGGAGGGTTCGGATACCAACATCCATGCCCACTTTTAAATCTTCCGGTTTTAATTCTTTTGTCACCCTGGCAAAAAGTTTCAACCCTCCACCAAAGTCAACCACCCCCATCGTATAGGGAGGATCTGATTCAAATCCAAAGGGTGCATAATAGGCGGTAGTAAAGGTTTCAAGTCTGCCTTTCTTTGGCATCTCGAACCAATCCATATTATTGGACAGACATTTTGCACAGTCTGCCCTGGGAGGGAAGAACTTGGTACCACAATTCTTGCAAACGGTTCCTTCAATCTTCCCCTCTTTTAGAAAGTCAACAAACTTCGATGTTTTGGTTACCGATGTAAAACTCTTTCTGCCAAATTTTTCAAAACCCATGTCTGACCTCCCCCATTTAAATAATCACTTCCTCATTTGAGCGATTCTTATAATTCCTGTTCTCCTCTGAGAATATGGAATTTCCTAACTTAGACAGTTGAAAAAGAAAAATTAGACTTCATCAAAAGGTAATGAAAAAATAGTATTATTGAAAAGTGTTAATGGGTCATTACTCATTTACACTTTAGTCTTTATTCAGTCTCTGCCTAAGATTGTGATATTGCCATAAAGCCCAACACCACCAATATTATGGACAAGCCCAATATCTGGTTCACCCGCGACCTGCATAGGACCTGCCTCACCTCGAAGTTGTAAAACAATTGTTCTAATTTGGGATCCACCTGTGGCACCAATGGGGTGTCCTTTCGAGAGGAGCCCTCCATCCACATTGACAGGAATTCTTCCTTCTTTATAAGTGGCCTTCTCCCGAATGAGTTGTTTCCCCTCACCTGTTGGAGCAAATCCAAGGCCCTCATATGCCATAATCTCTGCAATGGTGAAACAGTCATGGACTTCTGCTACTTTGATATCTTTTGGAGTGACCCCAGCCATTTGATATGCCTGAGCGGCTGCAGTGTAGGTAACACTTAGACCTTTGCTAAAGTCAGGTCTCGATGCCATATTGACCGCCTCGGAGGCAGCACCGATCCCTAAGATCCAGACAGGTTTTTTAGAGAAGGTCTTGGCTTTTTCGGCATTTGCAAGGATAATACATGAACTTCCATCTGCATTTGCACAGCAATCCCCAACACGAAGGGGCCATGCCACAGGTCCAGCCATTTTTGCCTCTGGGTCGCCCTGCCTAAAATCCTCTGGTTTTACCAATTTTCTATAAACTGCCCTTTCGTTTAGGGAACCATACACAGAGGATTTAAGCCTGACATTCATCAGATCCTCGTGGGTAAGACCGTGTTTGGCCATATAGACCTGGGCATAGAGGGCGTAATAGGCTGGCATCATCGTTCCAAAAGGGGCTTCCCATTGAATGTCCGCTCCTCGCCCCATTCTCTCCTGAGATTCTGCAGAGGTGATCTCGGACATCTTCTGGAATCCAAGAACCACCACAATATCGTGAAGGCCAGCCTTAATCATACTATAAGCAATTTTTACGCCCGTGCTACTTGAGGAACAGACAGTCTCTACATAAAATGTGGGCTGAGGGATGAGGCCAAGATATTCTGCCAGGACTCCTGCAGGAGAACGTTGTTTATCATACTCAGGGGCTGAGCAGAAGATGGAGGCGTCTACCTCTTTCTGAGTGATGCCTGCATCTTGCATCGCTTCTCTGAAGGCCTCAAAAGCCAACTCTCGAATGGACCCTTCATATCCTCTTACAAAAGCACTTTGACCAACACCAATAATAGCCACCTCTTTCATTTTAACCTCCCCATTATAATTAAATAACTTTAAGGAATTAAAAGATTAATGGACGTTCTATCTTTTGTCAAGCCCATTTTTTCCTCTAAAAAAGTTTTAGTGGTTATATAATCACTAATGAGGTAGGGTGAAAAAGTCTTCCTGCCTGCGGTAGGTAGCCAGATACCAATAATAGATAGGTGTAGGGGAAGGGCTTGTCCCTTACCTAATTTAATGCGTAGCGTAAAGGTTTCTCCCTTACCGATATTCGGTAAGCCACAAGGGCTTACCCTACGAAAAATATATTTAATAACTGTAGTTTACCAAAAATTTATACCCTATTGAAATTAAAGGAAAATTTTCAAAGCCTTTTTGTCACCCTGAACTTGTTTCAGGGTCTCATTAGTCTTTGATTTATAAGGTTTTTAGATGCCGAAACAAGTGCGGCATGACAGTCTAGAAATTAAAATTTATAGACTTTTTCAAAACTCTCTTTTTGGTTTAGAACGCCTTATCCAGTTTTTAGAAACGAAGGCCTCAACCTCACCTTCTTGGAGTTTTCTGATACTTCCAGACAGCGCGATTGTGTTCATTGATATCCGAGGTGAAATGGTGAGATCCATCATTTTTAGAGACAAAATAGAGATAGGAGACAGGGGAAGGGTTGAGGGCTGCAAAAAGTGAATCCTTTCCAGGGTTGCAAATGGGAGTGGGAGGAAGTCCCGGCTTAAGATAGGTATTATAGGGAGTTGGTTTTAATAAATGCTCTTTGGTTAGGTTTCCATTAAAGTTTTTTATTCCATAAATCACAGTGGGATCGCTCTGAAGGGGCATCCTCTTTTTTAAACGGTTATGAAACACAGCAGAGATGAGAGGTTTCTCTTCAGGAAGAGAGGTTTCCTTTTCAATAATGGAGGCTAAGATAACGATTTCTCTTTGAGAAAGTTCAAGAGGGCCTGTCCGTTTATTCACTTCTTGTTCAAAAACCTTTTTGAATTGTTGGACAAAGGTCTGAATCACTTCTTCAGGCTCCATCCCCTTTATCAGAGAATAGGTATCAGGAAAAAGGTACCCCTCCAAGGTCGATCCAGCTAAATGAGAAAAACCCAGTGAAGAAATAAAATCAGAGGATGTGGCTTTTTGAAGGAAGACCTGCTTTTCTACAATCTCATACTCTTCGAGCAATTGAGCAATCTGGGCAAGGGTATAACCCTCAACAATCGTGATCAGATGACGTTTTGTCTGCCCCCTTACAAGGTGATTTAAAACCTCCACAGGGAGCATTTTGGTATGTAACTCATACTCACCTGCTTTAATCTTTCCTTTTTTATTGAGGACAGTGGCTAAGGCAATAAAAAAATGTCTATTTCGTATGAGGCCTTCCTGTTCAAGCCTCTCTGAAATCTTAAAAAGAGGTGTCCCTTTCTTGATATAGATCACCTTCGTAAGAAGGGTGTTAGAGGGTGGGCTGAGGAGAAGCCATAAAAAGAAAAAGATTAAGAAAAGGAGAAGTATCCCTCCCCAAAGAAGTATCCTTGAGTGAATAGGGTAGTTTCTCATTTTGCTTCCTGGTTCAGGTACCCTTGAAGGATAAGGATAGCGGAAATCTTATCGATCACCCTCTTCCTCTTCTGGCGGGATAGATCTGCTTGCAATAATACCTTAGAGGCCTCTATTGTGGTCAATCGTTCATCCCAGGTCACGACAGGAAGGTTAATTTTCTCCTTTAAGTTCTTTATCCATTGGAAGACCATCTTAGCCTGTTTGCCCAGGGTACCATCCATATTTTTGGGAAGGCCAACCACTATTTTATCGATTTTAAACTCTGAGATAAGGTTGGAGATTTCATTTAAATCTTCTTCCATCGATTTTCGTCTAATCGTTTTTAACCCCTGGGCAGTCACCTTTAGTTCATCACTGATCGCTACCCCAATAGTATGGGAACCAATATCTAAACCCATCAATCTCATTATTTTTCTTATCACCCATTTGCCATAAGTTGTCAAGAATTTAAAGGATTTTAAAAGGCTAATTTAAAAATTTAATAATTCCAGCAAGTTTCTATTAGAAAGATCAGACTAAAATTATCTTGACAAAAAAATAGGAGTTTGTTATTTATTGCACAAATTACATTGAAGGAGGCAATTTTATGGATTTTAAATTGACTGAGGAACAACTTGCAATGCAAGAGATGGCCCGGAACTTTGCTGAAAAGAAAATAGCCCCTACAATGGAGGAAGATGAAAAGGAGCATCGCTTCCGTCGAGAAATTGTAAAAGAGATGGCGAGATTGGGGTTCTTTGGATGCCTCTCACCTGAGAAGTATGGTGGAAATGAGAGTGGATATCTGGCTGCCACATTAATGACGGAAGAAGTGGCCAGAATCTCTCCCTCATGGGGATTGCCCTTTAACCTTCAGATGAATTCCATCCAATCGGTCCTTCTTGCCTTTGGAACAGAGGAACAGAGGGAGAAGTGGATTCCACCTCTTATAAATGCTGATCTTCTGGGATGCTTTGCCATTACAGAGCCCAATACTGGTTCTGATGTTGCCTCTATGAAGACCTCGGTTCAGGAGGTGGAGGATGGGTTTATCATGAATGGGACAAAGATGTGGATATCTGGAGTTCCTGTGGCCGATGTTGGGATTGTCTATGCCTATACCGACCGGGCATTGAAACATAAGGGGATATCTGCTTTTATGGTCGATATGCATTCACCAGGTGTCACCCAGAAGGCCATTGATACCAAATTAGGTCTTTTCTGTGCTCCGACAGGGGAGATTGTATTTGATAATGTCAAATTACCTAAAGAGTCTCTGGTGGGGCAGAAGGGGGATGGGTTTAAAATCTGTATGTATATGCTCGACAATACAAGACTTTCCTCAGCAGCGAGAGCCGTTGGGGTTGCCAGAGCCTGCCGGGAGCATTCTGTTCGATATGCCAATGAACGAGAACAGTTCGGACAGCCTATTGCCAATTTCCAAATGATTCAGGAACAGATTGCTGAGATGTATGTGGAAGAGGAGGCTGCAAGGCTCCTTGTCTATAGGGCTGCTTCTAACAGGGATGCAGGGATGAGAAACACCATTGAGGTTTCCTGTGCAAAATATTTTGCAGCAGAGGTGGCGGTTCGAGCCGCTAACACTGCTGTAAAAATCTTTGGCTCCTATGGATTTTCGACCGAATACCCTGTTGAGCGATTCTACCGAGATGCCAAGTCCTATCAGATTGTAGAGGGGACATCGAATATTCAAAAAGTGATTATCTCAAGGCATGCTTTGGGTCTTAAATAACAAGATCGAAATAAGAATAAGGAGGATGAGATTATGGGAACACCGGTGACCGTGCCGATGGTTGGGAAGATTATCTCAGTCACAGTAAAACCAGGTGATAAGGTTCAAGAGAATGATCCCGTGGCTATCTTAGAGGCAATGAAGATGGAAATGCCTATTGTTGCCCCCGTTACGGGAACAGTAAAAGAGGTATGTGTGGGGCCTGGGCAGGAAGTTGAGTCAGAGGCAGTCATTGCCATCATTGAGTAACTCAACAGGGGAATGGAGAAGAAATGGAATGTCGGAAGATGATTTTTTGAATAGAGTGACCATACGACCAATCCGAATTGAAGACCTGAATGCCATTGTTGAGATTGATCATAAGATTTTGGGCAAAAGGAGGCTTGATTATTGGAAAAACATCATTGGATTTCCCAATCCCCATCAACCTCTATCTTCTCTGGTGGCTGAGTTTGAAGGTAAGATAATTGGGTTTATCGTTGGAGACGTAAGCGGATGGGAGTTTGGAATCCCAGACACGATTGGATGGATCAGGACGATCGGGGTTGACCCATCTTACCAACACAGAGGAGTTGCAAGAAGATTGGGAGAAGAATTCTGTAAGAATCTCAAGGCAATCGGTGTGAGTATGGTTTATACATTGGTCAATTGGAATGATTGGGACCTCCTTAAATTTTTCAAGGCTATGGGGTTTACAAGAGGTGGGGATATGATCAATCTTGAATTGAAAATCGAATAATCCAACGTCTCAGTCCTTTATCGGCCCTTTCAGAGTATCATTGGTTTATTCTTGACAAAATCATCTCCTTTGTTTATTCAGGGGTGATTACTTCAATGAGGAGATTTTACCAATGAATATCGATCAAGAGAGGGAGATGGTCAGGCAAATGGCTTCCAAAACGGCCCTGCGTATTCAGTCCAAAGCCGGAGAGCTCGATGCCACTGGCCAGTTTCCATGGGATTT
>CAZFDM010000227.1:0-8307 GCA_964517975.1 uncultured Syntrophaceae bacterium | reverse complement strand
ATATTTGATTTAACACGTTCGTAGTATTGTGAAGGGGTTATTAAAATTATCCACAATTTGGAAAAGTTATGAGATTTCCGTAGCTCCCTCAATAATACTACGACTGATAAAATCTACTTGACAAGAATAAACCAGGGAGGGGGTGAGGGGGATTTTAGGTAAATGGGAGTGGAAAATTAAACGTACCAATATTGAGAAATGCCGAAGATTCCGTAAAGAAGGGACGGAGGCTGAAAAGAGGCTCTGGGCGATATTGCGAAATCGTCAACTCTCTGGGGCAAAGTTTAGAAGGCAATTTTCTATAGGTAGATTTATCTTAGATTTTTATTGTCCACAATATAGGGTTGGGATTGAAGCTGATGGGGGGGCAGCATTATGAAGATAGAGTTAGGGAGAGCGATGAGTTAAGAACAGAAGAGTTATCAAGGATGGGAGTTGAGATCATAAGATTTAATGATAATGAGATATTAACAAATATCGAGGGAGTTTTCGAAGTAATCCAAAGGGTTATAGAAAAGAAGAGGGTTAATTCCCCCTCACCTCAATCCTCTCCCCATTGGGGGAGAGGAAGTAGGGAGAATAAAAAGAAATATTTATAGGAGGGTAAGTCAAAAATTGCGTATCGAATAAGTTAATAGAATCAATTGGTTACGAATTTCGTGAAACCCACTATAGACAACATGAAAGGAGGGTTCTAAAAATGAAGAGATCAGTGGTTTTAGCAGGTTTTTTAAGTGTTTTGCTTACTTTTTCTTTTTTCATGGCGGTGCCCGTGAGGGCTCAGGAAACAATTAAGATCGGTTTCTTCGCCCCTATCACTGGACCTGCTGCTGCGGATGGTATGAGTGCAAAACATGCGGTTGAACTGGGGCTGAAAGAGGTGAACGATGCAGGAGGAATAAAGGGGAAGAAGGTAGAACTCATCATTTATGACGATCGCTTAAATCCCCAGGAGGCAGTTGCCATTGCCAACAAACTGATTGAGAAGGATAAGGTAGTTGGGGTGGTGAGCGGTTCTTATAGTGGACCTACCCGAGTGACCGCCCCCATCTTTCAGAAGGCAGGAATGCCTATGGTTGCGGGGTATGCAGTCCATCCGGATGTTACCTGGGATCCTGTCCAGAAGAAACCCAATGACTTTATCTTTCGAAATGGTTTTCTTGGTGAGGTGGAAGGAGCAGCAGCAGCTGAATTTGCAGTCAAAAATCTAAAAGCCAAAAAGATCTCCATTATCTCCATGGACAATGATTTCGGACGTGCCATTTCTTCAGGATTTGCTGCGAGGGCAGAGAAGTTAGGTTCAACGATTCTTACGAAGCAAATGTATAAGTTTCCTGGTGAGAAGGATTTCCGTCCTTACTTAACCCGAATCAAAGAAGGAAATCCTGATCTGATATTTGCTGCAGGTTATTATAATGAGGCAGCATCGATCGTTCGACAGGCCAAGGAATTGGGAATTACAAGCCAGATTCTGGGGGAGGAAGGGTTTGACTCTCCAAAGTTTTTAGAGATTGCAGGGCCAGCTGCAGAGGGCGTGATTATTGCTACCAACCTCGATCGGGATGACCCGAGGCCTCTGGTTCAGAATTTCCTGAAGAATTATAAAAAGGCCTATGGAGAAGATGCAGACATGGTTGGGGCCTCCAGTTATGATGCCTTTATGATTCTCGTCAAAGCCATTGAAAAGGCAGGAACAGACCCAAAGGCTATTCAAAAAGCTTTATTGGAGACCAAGGATTACAATGGCCTCACAGGTAAGATCAGCCGTTTTGTCCAAGGTGAGGTGGTCAAGCCAGTCCAGATTCAAGTTGTGAAAGAAGGTAAATTCCGTCGGATGGCAGTGATTGATAACCCGGAGGTCATCACGCCACCCTTGAAACAATAGACCAAATAGGGAACGGGTTTAAACCGTTCCCACCCTACCCTCATTGACTATATGTTGATTCAGCAATTGACTAATGGAATCGCTATAGGGAGCGTCTATGCTCTGATTTCCCTTGGACTGACAATGGTCTATGGGATATTGAAGATCCTCCATGTAGCCCATGCAGGGGTTTATGCTCTTGGGGCTTATATTGGTCTTTTTTCATTCCGCCTCGTTGGAGACTTCTGGCTCTCTTTGCTCTTTGGAATGGCGGGATCTGCTTTGGCAGGTTATCTTATTGAGCATTTTTTATATACCCCCCTGCTCCATTTACCTCGGATTGCTCCACTCATTGTGTCTATTGGGCTATTCACAGCCATGGAAGAGGCCTTTCGAATTGTGGCCGGTCCTCATACTATTGCTTATAACGCTACTGTAGGATTAGGGGATCTTTCGATTGGTCCCTTTCGTCTCACAGAGACTCAGATTCTAATCCTTCTTGTTACCTTCATCATCTTAATCTTCCTATGGGCCTTTCTCACAAAATCCAGAACAGGTCTTGCGATGAGGGCATGTGCTCAGGATGCTGAAACGACCTCCTCCTTTGGGGTGAATGTAAAGGCGATCATTGCTATAAACTTCCTTATTGGCTCAGCAATGGCTGGAGCAGCCGGAGTGTTGATTGGAGTCTATGATAACCAGGTATGGCCCACCATGGGGAGTATCCCTGCCTATAAAGCCCTGGCGATCGTCGTCTTAGGAGGACTTGGAAATATACCAGGGACAGTGCTGGCATCGATAGTGGTTGGATTGGTTGAGACCTTTTTCATAGGAGTCCTTGCGATTCCTTTTCCAAGAGATGCAGTGGCATTTGTCGCCATGATTTTAGTATTGATGTTTAAACCTTATGGCCTGTTAGGAAAGGCATGATGATAATTTACGGTTCACGGTGTTTTTAGATATATGATTAGCGGATATCTTATCACAGTCCTCATCACTGTTATCATTTATGTCATCTTGGCCCATAGCCTGAACATTATTACGGGTCGTGCTGGTCAGATTTCGCTTGGACATGCTGCCTTCTTTGGAATTGGCGCCTACACCTCAGCCCTCCTTTATACAAAGGTTGGCCTTCCATTCTGGATCGATGTCCCCCTGGCTGGAGTAGTCGCAGGAATCATTGGAGCACTTTTAGGAATTCCCTGTTTGAGGGTGAGAGACGACTTTCTGGCCATCACCACCATGGGGATCAATTTTGTTGTTGAAGCCGTTTTTCTTTACATCCCATTTTTTGGTGGGGCAATGGGTATTGGTGGGATCAACCTCCCTAAATGGTTTGGGAGGGAGATGACAAAGCCCGAATATTTTGTCCTTATCCTACTCGTTTTGGTGGGACTCCTTTTGCTGGATTACCGACTGGGTCGTTCATGGATAGGACTTGCTTGGAACTCCATTCGAGAAGATGAACAGGCTGCAGAGACCATGGGAGTGGATGTAGTTCGTTTTAAAGTCCTGGCTTTTATCATGGGAAGCGCAATCGCTGGATTGGCAGGTGGATTTTATGCTCACTTTTTAACCTTTATCATGCCTCAGAATTTTGGCTTTGGCCAATCCATCGTCATCCTCTCCATGGTTGTCTTTGGAGGGATTGGCACCCGATGGGGTCCTTTGGTTGGGGCAATCATCCTTGGGGTTCTTCCCGAGATCTTTCGGCCCATTATGGAATATCGAACTTTAGTCTATGGAGTTCTCCTCCTTGGGATGATGCGCTTTCAACCTGGTGGCCTGTTAGGACCAGAATCCTTTTTGATGAACCTCTTCAGGCGGTCTGTTTTTCAACCTGCCTCTAAAGAGTGAAGGATAATGTTGCTTGAGGTAAGAAATCTTAGCAAGGAATTCGACGGTCTTCGGGCTTTAGATGAAGTGAGTTTTACAGCAGAAGGCGGAGAGATTCTCGGTATCATCGGTCCAAATGGAGCAGGCAAAACAACCCTTTTCAATCTTATCTCTGGAATCTATCCATCTTCAGGTGGTGAGGTTCTCTTTCAGGGGAGGTCCATTTTGGGATTGAAACCGCATCAGATCAGCCACTTGGGAATCGGTCGCACCTTTCAAATCGTCCGGCCCTTCCAGAACTTAGATGTGGAGACCAATGTCTTGGTAGCCTTTGGGCATCATTTCTATCCCTCCCTCAGAAAGTCCACTTATCCATTTCGAACCTCTGAAGTTTTAAAGGAAGTCCAACAGGTGATCGACCGATCGGGGCTCGGTCCTTATGCCAAACAGATTGCTAAGAATCTTCCACTCGGGTTTAAAAAGCGACTCGAGATCGCCCGTGCCCTTGCCCTCAAACCGCGCCTCCTGCTTCTCGATGAACCCTCTGCTGGGTTACGCTTCGAGGAATCGACTCAATTAATGGATCTTATCCGGCAGGTGAGCCATCAAGGCATCGGAGTTCTTCTCATCGAACATAATATGCATGTGGTAATGGGTCTTTGCAAGCGGATCATCGTTTTAGACCATGGAATAAAGATTGCTGAGGGCTCACCTGAAGAAATTCGCTCCAATCCCAGGGTCATTGAAGCCTACCTCGGTAAGGAGGCCTGAGAGATGTTAGAAGTGCGTAGGGTTGAAGTTTCTTACGGCGAGTTTCTCGCTATCAAGGGGATCAGTTTCACGGTAGAGGAAGGAGAACTCGTGACGATCATTGGAGCAAATGGAGCGGGCAAAAGTACTATCCTTCGGGCAATCATGGGGTTAGTGAGGTGTCGAAAAGGAGAGATCTTATTCCAGGGAGAGAATATTACGGACCGTCCCTCCCATTATCGTGCCAGGTTGGGCATCAGCCTTGTTCCTGAGGGAAGAAGGATCTATCCTGACCTCACCGTGGCTGAAAATCTACTGATGGGTGCCTATATTCAAATGGATCGAAAGGTCATTCTAAAAGGCATGGAGGAAGTGTTTGAGCTATTCCCCATCCTTAAAGAGAGAAAGAATCAGGTCGGGAAGACCCTGAGTGGTGGGGAACAGCAGATGCTTGCTATTGCCAGGGCGTTGATGTCTCGGCCAAGGGTCATCCTGATGGATGAGATTTCCCTGGGATTGATGCCTATCTATGTGGAGGAAACCTTCAAGGTGATTGAGAAACTTCACCGGGAAAGGGTAACCATTCTCTTGGTGGAGCAAAATGCTCGAAAAGCCCTCGCTACTGCTGACCGAGGTTATGTCCTTGAAACTGGAGAGATTGTTCTAAGCGGTACGAGTCAACATCTTGCCACCAATCCTCAGGTCAAAAGGGCCTATTTAGGAGGGAGCTAATCCAAAGCCCCAAGTTTTATTCCATATTAGACAATTCTATATAACAAGTATCCTTCCAATATATTTTACATTGTTTAAGTTCCAGGATATAATGCTCTTAAGGGAAATCAAATGACCGGCAGAAAATTTATAAATGCAGTTGGGAAAGGGAAAATCGATATTCTCCAACTTTTTCTGAGCGTCCTAAGAGAGGCAAAGTCCCGATATTGTATTGTTGGTGGCCTTGCGGTCAATGCCTACGTAGAGCCTGTTGTTAGTCTCGACCTTGATATTGTTGTGGCGATGGATCGTATTGAAGAAGTATGTGAGATCGCTAAACAGAGGGGTTTAAAAGTTAAAAAATTTGAACACAGTGTAAATTTAACCCATTCAAAATCTGATCTCAGGATCCAACTGCAAACGGATGGACGTTATCAAGAGTTTATTCCTCGATCTCATATAAAACAGATCCTTGGATATCGAATGAAAGTGGCAAGGGTGGAGGATGTTCTTCAGGGGAAGATTTGGGCATACATGGATGAACTAAGACGAAAAAGCAAGCGCCAAAAAGACTTGTTAGATATTATTCGATTATTGGAAACCTATCCTGAGTTAAAGAGACTTATTCCAACATCTATCCGAAAAGAGTTGAGGATTAATAATTTAATTCATTGAGGGGAAAGCGATGGAGAAGAAAAAAGTCAAAGTTAAAGAGAAGGTCGATACCCTGACAGGTGTGCAGATTGGGATTAAAGCCCCACGAGGTTCAAAGATGACCTGCAAAAGTTGGCAGACCGAGGCCGCCCTGAGGATGTTAATGAACAATCTCGACCCAGAGGTTGCTGAGAGACCTGCTGAACTGATTGTCTATGGAGGTGCTGGAAAAGCTGCCCGCAATTGGGAGGCTTATCACCTTCTCGTGAAATGCCTGAGGGGTTTAGAAAATGATGAAACGCTTCTCGTCCAATCGGGAAAACCTGTTGGAATATTTAAAACCCATAAAGATGCGCCTCGCGTTTTGATTTCCAATTCTATGTTGGTCCCTAAATGGGCTAACTGGGAGAAGTTTCGTGAGTTGGAAGACCTTGGACTTACCATGTATGGCCAGATGACTGCGGGCAGTTGGATTTACATTGGAACTCAAGGGATCCTTCAAGGGACCTACGAAACATTTGCTTCGGCTGCAAGGAAACATTTTGGAGGTTCTTTAAAAGGGAGGTTAATTCTATCAGCAGGATTAGGAGGGATGGGGGGAGCCCAACCCCTTGCGGCAACTATGAATGAAGGAGTCTTTTTGGGTGTGGAAGTAGACCCTAATCGAATAAAGAGAAGACTTGAAACAGGGTATTTGGATGTGATGACCGATCGTTTGGAAGATGCCCTTATTCTGGCCCTTGGCGCAAAGGAGAAAGGGATCCCAAAATCGATTGGCCTGGTGGGAAATGCTGCTGAGATTCATCCGGAGATAGTGAGGCGAGGAATTGTCCCAGACTTGGTGACAGACCAGACCTCCGCCCATGATGCTTTAAATGGATATGTCCCTGCAGGATTGAGCCTTGAAGAAGCACTTGAACTTAGAAGGAGGGATCCAGACCAGTACATCCGGCGAGCTATGGAATCTATGGCCGTTCATGTCAGGGCAATGCTCGAATTACAGAAAAAAGGTTCGATCGTTTTCGATTATGGGAATAACCTTCGTGCTCAGGCATTTGAGGCAGGAGTGAAAGAGGCCTTTAACTATCCGGGTTTTGTTCCTGCTTTTATCCGGCCTCTTTTCTGTGAAGGGAGGGGACCTTTCCGATGGGCTGCCTTATCTGGAGATCCTGAAGACATCTACAAAACCGATGAAGCAGTCCTCAAGGAATTCCCGGAAGATGTTTCCCTGACCCGATGGATTCGACTGGCAAGGGAGAAGGTGAAATTTCAAGGACTTCCTGCCAGGATCTGCTGGCTTGGATATGGTCAGAGGGCAAGGATTGGAAAGGTATTTAACGATATGGTGGCCAAGAAGAAGTTGAAGGCACCGATTGTTATTGGAAGGGACCACCTGGATAGTGGTTCAGTGGCTTCACCTTATCGTGAGACAGAAGGGATGCGGGATGGAAGCGATGCCATTGCGGATTGGCCGATTCTTAACGCCTTGCTCAATACTGCTGCAGGAGCCACATGGGTTTCAGTCCATCATGGGGGTGGTGTGGGGATTGGTTTTTCGATCCATGCTGGCATGGTCGTTGTGGCAGATGGGACGAAGGATGCAGAGAGAAGACTTCTAAGGGTATTGACCACGGATCCAGGGACAGGGGTGATGCGCCATACTGATGCTGGATACGAGGAGGCCATTTCGACGGCTAAAGAGAAAGGGATCAAGATACCGGGAGTGACGATATACGAAAAATAAGTCGAATTGAAAGATTGGAATTATAGGCATTCTATGAAAACAGTGGTTTTGGATGGCAAACAACTTACATTAGAAAATGTATGGGAGGTGGCCCAGGGGAAAGCCACAGTGAAACTTTCTCCCTCTACTGATGAGAGGGTAAAACGTTCAAGGGACTTTGTTGAAAAGGCCCTAAGTCAGGGGCAGAAGATTTACGGAGTCACCACAGGGTTTGGATTACTCTCTGATAGATTGATCGATTCTTCTGAGATCGAGGCGCTTCAAAGAAACCTCATCCGAAGTCATTCTGTAGGTGTGGGCCCTTACTTTGATGAAGTGACCACCCGTGCGATCATGCTTTTGAGGGCCAATGTCCTTGCTATGGGTTATTCAGGTGTAAGGATGGAGGTAATAAAAACCCTTGTGGAGATGCTCAATAAAGGGGTTCATCCTCTCATCCCTGAAAAGGGCTCGGTCGGAGCCAGTGGAGACCTTGCTCCCCTGGCTCATCTTGCATCGGTGATGATGGGTGAGGGAGAGGCCCTGTTTAACGGAAAGAAGATGAATGGTAAAAGGGCCATGCGAAAAGCAGGCATTTCACCCCTTATCCTCAAGGCAAAGGAGGGCCTTGCCCTGATCAATGGAACTCAGGGGATGACTGCTGTCGGAGTGCTTGCTCTTCTTAGGGCAGAACGACTCTGCAAAGTGGCCGACATTGTGGGTGCCTGCACCTTAGAGGCCTTAAAAGGGACACTCAGTGCTTTCGATT
>CAZFDM010000226.1:0-1947 GCA_964517975.1 uncultured Syntrophaceae bacterium | reverse complement strand
AATGCAACAGCTAATCACTGCACTATAGCCCACATCACTGTCCTTTTAATTGCCTTAACTGCCACTAAAACTGGGAATAAAGATAAAGTCCGTTTCGTCAAGAAATTCCTCCCAACCCTCTAGTTTTGTGAACGCCTATTATACTTTTATTGCCTCTTTTCAATAAAGAGTTTGCTCATCGAGTATCCCTTTCATCCCCAGGGCTAAATCATATAGACATGAAATTCATTCCCATCACCGAGGGGTTGGGTCATTGGCTCCCCTCGAAGAGGGCAGCAATGCCTAATCCTCCGCCCCCACAAATGGCCTCCAGGCCATATCGTGCCCCTCTCCGTTTCATCTCGTAAAGTAACGTGACTAACACCCTTGTCCCTGTACAGGCGATCGGATGGCCTAAAGAGATTCCTGAACCATTCACATTGATCTTATGATAATCTTTAGCCGTCAGGCCCATCTCTTTTAAGTCTGCCAGAACCTGTGCGGCAAAGGCTTCTTGTATCTCGATGAGATCGATTTGCTCTAAGGTCAGACCTTCCTTTCCAAGAACCCTTTGTATGGCTTTGGGAACGGTTTTATAGGTATATCTTGGGTCGTCCCCTACTACGGCAAAGGATCTTAACTTACCCAGAGGTCTTAGACCAAGCGATTTAGCCCTCTCCAAAGTGGTCATTAAAACCGCTGCTGCTCCATCGTTCTCAGATGAAGAGTTTCCTGCCGTGCATACCCCTCCTAAGATGGGCTTGAGTTTCGATAGAGCCTCCAGAGTGGTATCCCTTCTCGGTCCCTCATCTTGCTCGACGATCACCACCTCTCCCTTTTCCTGATAGACTGGAACAGGAACAATCTCCTCTTTGAATTTTCCAGCCTCTATGGCTGCACAGGCCTTTCTGTGACTGGAAAGTGCCCACTGATCACACTGCTCCCTCGAAATACCTTCCTCTTTCGCTGCGGTCTCAGCCCAAGACATCATCGACGGAAGTAGGCTATAGCGCTCTTCAGGCTGAGACATCACCCGAGCCCTCTGGATCCTATCGTATAAAGGAATACCCCAGAGGGAGAGATCTCCGTGGCCTTTAGGCATTCCCTTTTTTCCTCCGATTCCCCATTTGACTTCTCCAGGGAGATAAAACTCAGCCCTACTCATACTTTCCACCCCACCCGCCACAATCATCTCTCCATTTCCTGTTTGAATCTTCATCGATGCGAAACAGACCGCATCCAGACCCGTACAACAGCGTCGATCCAGAACAATGCCTGGAATGGAATCAGGCCATCCTGCCTTGAGAAGGGCCATCCTTGCGATATTCACATACTCCCCACTCTGGTAGGCTTGGCCGAGGATCACCTCATCGACTTGAGAGGGTTCAATGTTCGCCCTTCGAATGACCTCGTTGAGAACAATTACCGCGAGATCAAAGGCCTCCACGTCTTTGAGTGCTCCCATATATCTTCCAACTGGAGTACGGACAGCACTGACAATGACGGTTTCTTTCAACGTTTTCTCCTTTTTCAGAGACACAGGATGACTGATTTAAAGCAAGAAGCACAGGAATTCCCTTGGCCTCAGTTAAGGAAACGAAAAGAATTTAACAGAGATCTATCACACCAAGGTAAGAATACATGGGGTTTCCATTCCCAAAAGCAAACATCGATGGAGATCATGGTGCCGGAGGTCGGATTCGAACCGACACGGGGTGTGAGCCCCGCGGGATTTTGAGTCCCGTGCGTCTACCCATTTCACCACTCCGGCACAAAATCCAATATAAAAAAAACCATCCTTGAAGTCAACTAAAAGGTTAATGTCTGTGTAATCCCTCAGTTACGGTTTATTAAAAAGCCCTTGCGTTCTGCTTCTTCATGTGTTAAACATGAATCATGAGCGAAGCGATCAGGTATCGAGGTAAGGTCTTTGGCCCAAGAGAGATTGATGAGATCAGAGAAGTCATT
>CAZFDM010000225.1:0-10393 GCA_964517975.1 uncultured Syntrophaceae bacterium | reverse complement strand
TGACACGGTCACGGACACGATTTCAGGTCGCTCCCCGCGCGGGAGCGTGGATTGAAACAGCAAAAGAAACCCAATCTTTGATTGAATAATTTTGTCGCTCCCCGCGCGGGAGCGTGGATTGAAACATCATTGGAGGCCTCGGGGCCCTGGCAGGGGTGGGTCGCTCCCCGCGCGGGAGCGTGGATTGAAACAATCTCTTCATGAAATCTTCTTTTAGAGATAGAGTCGCTCCCCGCGCGGGAGCGTGGATTGAAACATCGATAAACCGATATCCCTTTGTCCCTGATATGGTCGCTCCCCGCGCGGGAGCGTGGATTGAAACCAGTCACGTGACACGGTCACGGACACGATTTCAGGTCGCTCCCCGCGCGGGAGCGTGGATTGAAACGTTAATATTGATCGTAGAGTTAGAAAATAATGGGCGTGTTCAAATTATTTTAGATAAAATAAGGTTTGATTTCACGGCAGAGTTCCTCGGGGATGATGTTTGAGGTCAACTCAGATTGAAGAACTTCGAAGGAGGTCCAGTCATTGGGATAAAGAGGTTGAATAGGGGTTCTTGAGATGATTCGAATGAGGAGTTGATAAGACGGCTCACCAGTTATGGAATAGAGAGAGAGGTTAAAACTGTTTAGGCCTTTTTCATGATAATATTTTAAAGTACAGATAATACCTTTGGCTAATGAGACAATCTCCTCTTGACCCAATGTGGTAACAGAACAATGACCCTCCACACTCCCACACACTTCATTAAAGCCGATGGGTGCAAAAGGAACAAACCAGTGAACGTTTCCAATATTGGTAATATACCGTTTACCCAGTCCCTTCTCTATCTGAATGAGGTCTTTCCAGTAGAGGGTTCCATTTCGCTGGTAATAGGTGTTGCCTCCATTTAAAAGCCATTCCATTTCATTGGTTGGGAAGGGATCGCCAATCACCTGGAGATGGGGATGGAGGATAGTGCTTCCTCCCGGAAGAAGAAAGTTTTGACTGATCTGCCAGAATCGGCTATCTTTATCAACCCCCATCGTTCTCTTAATGATCTCCAAAGAGACAGAGAGACCATCTATATAGGTTTCAGGGGTCAATTCATAAAGGTGGAGGAAGTGTTCAGGACAGAGAACCACGACACTGCCATAGGTTCCTGAGGGATTAATATTTGGAAAACCCGTAGCCCTGCCAATGATGATTCTTCCTTCCGGGATGATCTCCTCTAAGAATAGAGGGGTCTTTGATAAGAGATTTTCTGGACAAAAGATACACCCCTTTGACTCCTCAGCCAATTGGGAAAGATCAATGGTCCCCTTTGAAGGGACAGCCCATGTGGTGATTCGACTCCTCCTTCGGGTAAGGGGATCAATTCTTATTTCTGTGGGAATGGAGACTCTCTTGAGTCCATCTTGAGGAATGCGGTAATCCGACTGGATGTGAAATCTCTCAAATTTGATTTCCATTTTTACTCAAACAAAAAGATTCATAACCCCATTCACCTACCCTTATCTTAAGGGGTGGAATATACCAATGGGGGAGTTAATTCGTTTCATTCGTTAATTTCATTTATTTTCAGTGATGAAGCGACGGATGGACCGGTCGTAGGTTCTTTCACCCTCTGGAGTGAAGAAGCAACCCGGCAACTGTTTCTTACTCCAATGATAGGTGATACATTCACAGCATCTGCCTTTTCGCTCACAAGGCTCATAGGTGCAGGGACATTGTTCCTTATTTTTTTCTAAATGACATTCAAGCATTGAAGAACTCCTTTCAGAGATTTCCCTTGACCCCCGTATAACCCCACCTCACCTCCCTTAAATTATCCTTAATCCCTCAGCCCCTTCATTTTTTCTATGACAGCGGCGGCCAGAAGGGGAAACATCACTTCATGATGGCCGATCAGGTGAAATCCCTTTCCTCCTTTGAGGGTTGGCCGTTTTACAACATTTAGAATTGGCCGATAATGAGAGATAAAGTCCATGTTTACGGTGGTGAGGTGAGAAACAGAGTGTCCAAGGTTTCTGGCCCATGCGAGGGCTTTCAAAAAGACTTCTGGAATGATGACCGCAGAGCCAAGATTGATAAAAACTCCCCTCTCCAATTTTGATACTAAAGAGACAAAGGTATGAAAATCCTTAAGGCTTCCCTTACCAATGGATGAACCATCTGCAAAGGGTCCCATATGGGTGATGTCCGTTCCAATAGCGACGTGAATAGTAATTGGAATTCCCAATCTTTTACCCATCCAAAGCAGGGAGAGGTCTCGATATGGAAATTCTCCTTTGGTCATTTCCTCACCCAGTGATTCACCAATGCCCAGGCCACGATCAGCCCCTTTTTGAATAGCCTGGTTGATGATTTCGTGAGTCTCCCTAACCATTCCAAAACTGCCTCTGGAGAGTTCCTCATCCACCTCCTCAGAGGTATGGCCCACCATGGCCAATTCAATGTCATGAATCAAACAGGCGCCATTCATAGCAATTCCCTTCAGGACACCCTTTTTCATCCAATCGATCAAAATGGGACTGAGCCCCACCTTGATGGGATGAGCCCCCATCCCTAAGAGGACCATTCTTTTCTTCTTGACCGCCTCTGAAATCCTTTCGACCACCTCCTTGAGGTCTTTTCCTGCAAGAATAGAAGGCAAAGAGTTTAAGAAATGGTTTAGGGTTTCACCCTGCTTCCAGGGTTGGGCAAGAAGGTCTTTTTCAACCTTATGCTTCTTTCGTTTTAGAGAGGTCCATTTGACCTGATTGAGATTCAGTGATTTCATCTCGGCCTTCGACTTTTTGACCTCAAGGATCTTTTTGAAAACAG
Organism: uncultured Syntrophaceae bacterium; assembly: GCA_964517975.1. Taxonomy (GTDB): domain Bacteria; phylum Desulfobacterota; class BSN033; order BSN033; family UBA1163; genus JBBIRM01. The sequence continues at coordinate 7,585 of CAZFDM010000225.1, read as the reverse complement.
AGTCTGCTCTACCATTTCACAGAGGATGTGTCCAATTAAACTATGAGTCTCTTGAATTCTTGGGGTACTTCTTGAAGGGACGATGAGGGAAAGATCCGCTCTCTTTACAAGTTTCCCACCATCATTTCCAGTGATCGCTATGGTTTTCATCCCTATCTCTTTAGCCACTTCAAAGGCCCGGATCACATTGGAAGAGTTTCCACTTGTACTGATCCCAATGGCGACATCTCCCTTTCTCCCTAAGGCAAGAAGTTGTTTAGAAAAGATCTCATCGAAACTGAGATCGTTGGAGACGCTTGTGAGAATGGAGGTATCCGTGGTGAGGGCCATGGCAGGAAGAGGAGGCCTTTCTATCTCATAGCGATTCACAAATTCAGCGGCCAGATGCTGGGCATCGGCAGCACTGCCCCCATTTCCAAATAAGAGGAGTTTGTTTCCTGATTGAAACGTATGGACGATTAACTGAACCGCTTCAAGGAGTTTCGATAGATTCTCCTTAAGAAAATGCCTTTTAATTTCGATAGATTCTTCAAATCGCTTTAAAATAAGATCTTCCATTGAACTCAGATATTATCCCTCCTTCTCCAAACTGTCAAGATAACCTTTTTCTGTTTGGATAGGGTAATTTCCAACGGCGGTTAAGCCAAGCCCATTGCTCGGGATATTTTCGTATGGTTTCCTCAATCACTTTTGTAAATTGAGCAGTCAGTTTTTCGATCTCTTCTTTTTTATCTGGGGATCCTTCTAATTCCACAGGAGGATAGATCACCAGTTTCATGGGGAGGCCACCTTCCCGAAGGATAAACATCGGGAGGATGGGTGCTCCAGTTTTAAGTGAGAAGATGGCAGGTCCAGGTGGAGTATAGGCCACCTGGCCAAAGAATGGGACAGGTATTCCTCCCCGTCTCTGTTGTTCGTCTGCAATGAGGTATAGAATCTCATTTTGCCTGAGGCAATTTAAAGAGTTTTTGACCATAGAGATATTCCTTTTGGGAGAGAAGGGCTTTTGACCCAAGATCTTTTGATACCGAGCAAGGCGGTTTGATAAATTTGGGAAACTCCCTTCATTGATAATAATGTTAAAAGGATAGCCTTCTATAGCCAGTCTTGTTCCAAGGAGGGTGAAGGAACCCAGATGAGCCCCAAGGCCAATGACCCCTTTCCCTTTTGCCAATGCCTCGTCCAAATATCTCTTTCCTTCGATGGTGATATATTGGATCAATGTTTCAGCCTTGTGGGCGTTTGCAACAAAATAGAGGGTTTCCAGGGGGGTTAGGGTGAAGTGATAAAAGACATCCTTGGCAAGTTTTCGAATTTCGGCAAGGGATTTTTCTTTTCCAAAACCTATCAAAAGATTGCTCCTCACCCGGTGTCTATATTTCCCAATGAGGTAAAAAGCAGCCCTCCCCATGATCTTTCCAAGAGGACGAAGGCCTTTAAAAGGAATGAACCTAAACGCCACGATGGAGCAAGTGAGGAAAAGATTGCCAACCCAATCTCCCAAACCATCCTTGATCTTTTTAATCGTGAGCCTTTTCAAAAGGCCTCCCCAAGAGATAATCAGGAACCACAATAGATGATTTTTAACGAAATTTCAATAGAGATGGGCCTTATGATATGATATAATAAAAACTATTTGAAGAGAGAAATTAAAGCCATTTAAAAGAGAGTGGGATAATGAACATCTTAGCCCTTCCTTCAGCCCTTGCTTTCACTATGAACCTCACCATCTGCCTTCTTGTCATCTCCAGTAAACCAAGGGATGTTGCACACCAACTCTTCGGGTGTTTTGTCCTTTCTTTTGCTACATGGAACTTAGGAGAACTCATCATGATCAACAGCCTCAACCCCGCCCACGCCATCCTGGGGGTGAAGATTATTTTTATTGGGTTGGTCCTGGCCCCTCTCTTCTTCCTTTATTTCTCTTTCGTTTTCCCTTTGAGAATACAAACTCCTTGGCTGAGAGGAAAGAGGTTAGCCATTCTTTCCATCATCCCCGTGGCCAGTCTGGTCTCTTTCTTTTCTATCTTTCGAATTGATATTCGGAGATTTAAAGAATTAAGCAATGTGTTCTATTACGGCATTCAGTTTGAGGAGCCTTTAATCTTTTTAATCTTCATTGGATGGGTTGCCCTCTTTTCGGGAATTTGCATCTATTGGGGGATCAAGAATCTCCTCCAATCCCTTCGCCGGACAAAGATCCCAAAACAGAAACTTCAAATCAAATATCTAATCTTTGGCATCATCTCCATGGCCATTGTTGGAACGGTCCTTAACCTCTGCAACCATTTTCTCAAATTGGGCTGGCCTCTCTTCTTCCTGGCGAGTCTGTATTCGATTCTGGTGAGCGTTTTCTTTGCCATAGCCCTGATTAAATACCGGCTTTTAGACATTCATCTGATCATTCGCGGAGGAATTGTTTATTCTTCTGTTTCCGCTATGATCTTAGCGATTTACATTCTCCTTATCAAAAATATTGGGGAGGCCATCTCCCAAAAGGCCTATGGAAGGTCTATCGTGGTTGAGTCCGCTCTTATCTTAATATTAGTCTTCATGTTCAGACCAATCCAAAAGAAAGTGGGGGACTGGATTGACCAATATTTTTACATGGAGAGAGTCCGTTTTCGAACTAAGCTGACAGAGTTCAGCCGAACCTTGACTGAACTGGTGGACCTTGATGAGGTAGCCAAGAAGACAGTGGAGTTTATCGATCAAACCTTCCATGTCAATGCCATTGCCTTCTTTTTCCTGAAAAGCGAGGTCAATGAATACCAGATGATTTTTGGCACCCCTTCCCAAGAGGAGATCATATTTTCATCCCATCACCCTCTGATAGAGAGAATCCTATTGGAGGGACGGGCGATTGACTTGGAACACCTCCGAGAGGAGTCAGGAAATCGAGAAGAGATCAGCCTCCTCATAGAGAGAGGGTGGGTGGTCGTCTCCCCTTTTGTTCTTAAAGGGAAGTTATTGGGCTTTCTCTTATTGGGAAGCAAAAGGTCTCAGAAAGACTATACCGTTGAGGAGTTAGAACTCATCGAGGCCTTTTCAAATCAAGCGACTTTGGCACTCTCCAGAACCCTCATCTACAGGGAGATGAGTTTGAAAGACCGACAGATGATGCAAGCAGAGAAAATGGCGGCTATCGGAGAGTTGGCGGCTGGGATTGCCCATGAGATTCGAAATCCATTAGGGATTATTACGGGATCGGTTGAGACGTTACAGAAACATGAAGACCCAAAGATCAGAGCGGAGATGATGGATTATATCCTTGAGGAGTCAAAAAGGATCGATAGCCTGATTGGGACCTTTCTCGATTTTTCAAAACCCAAAGAACCCAAGAAGGCAAGATGTAACCTCCTGGAAATTTTAGAGAAGACGCTCCTTCTTATTTTACCTCAGGCTCATACCCATCGGGTCGAGATTCAGAAAGAGATTCCCCCGAAGCCCTTGTGGGTTAAGGTTGATGTGGATCAAATCAGGCAGGCCTTTATGAACGTGTGCATCAATGCTTTGGAGGCCATGCCCCAAGGAGGAGTGCTCCGGATTTCGGTTAGGGAGGATAAGAAGGATAACGTGATGGTGAGATTTAGTGACACAGGCAAAGGGGTTCCCAAAGAAGTCCAGACCAGGATCTTTGAGCCCTTCTTTACGACCAAAGAAAGAGGGACAGGACTCGGACTTTTTATTGCCCACCGAATTATCACTCAACATGGAGGAGAGATCGCTCTGGTAGAAGGGGACAGAGGTGGAAGCACTTTCACCATCTCTCTCCCACTGGAAAGAGAAGGCTAAGAGATGAAACCCACTATCCTCCTCGCTGAAGACGAAGAAAAGATGAGACGAATTCTTGAGGTCAATCTTCAGGATCAGTATCGAGTTGTTCTGGCCAAAGATGGAGAGGAGGCCCTTCGCCTTTTCAAAGAGAATGATATCAACCTCGTCCTAACAGATATGAAGATGCCTGAAAGGGATGGAATCAGTTTACTGCACGAAGTGAGAAAGCTTCGGGCCGATGTGCCGGTCATCCTCATCACTGCCTATGGAACGATTGAATCAGCGGTTTCTGCGATGAAGGAGGGTGCGACGGACTACCTTCTTAAGCCTATCAAGATGGAAGAGGTTCAATTGATTATTAATAAAGCACTTCGGCAGGCCGACCTGTTAAATGAAAATCGACAACTCAAACAGGAGATCAAGGCCCTCTATGGAGTCGATACGATTGTCAGCAAACATCCGAAGATGAAAGAGGTGATGGAAATCGTTCGGCAAGTTGCTGACAGCAAAGCCACTATCTTGATCGAAGGGGAAAGTGGTACCGGAAAGGAGTTGGTAGCCCGAGCCATTCATCTAAACAGCCCCCGAGCGGGTTTCCCTTTTATTGTGGTCAATTGTTCTGCCATCCCAAGAGAACTTTTAGAAAGTGAACTCTTTGGCTATGAGAAGGGGGCCTTTACTGGAGCAGGCAGAAGGAAGGTTGGGAGTTTCGAATTGGCCCACCGGGGAACTCTTTTTCTTGATGAAATTGGGGAGATGTCCAAGGAACTTCAAGTCAAGATCTTGAGAGCGATGGAAGGTTATCCCTTCATGCGAATAGGAGGGATGGAGGAGATCGAGGTGGATGTTCGGTTTATTACTGCCACCAATAGGGATCTAAAGGTAGCGGTCGATTCAGGAGAGTTCAGGGAAGACCTTTATTATCGACTTCACGTGGTTCACATCAAACTTCCACCCCTGAGGGAACGAAAGGGGGACATCCCTCTATTGGTCGCACACTTTATTGAAAAATATAAGAAGGAGGCGAAGGGAAGACATCTTGAGTTTTCAGAAAAAGCCCTTGAGGCCTTAGAAAACTATTCATGGCCTGGAAATGTGAGGGAGTTGGAAAACGTAGTCCTCCGAACCATCCTGCTTACCCAATCGAATCGAATCGATTTAATGGATCTCCCTCCAGAGATAAGAGGTGAGAAGGTATTCCCCATTGGCCTAATTCCAAAAGATGGCGAAGAGTTAAAAAGGATGAAGTGGCAATTAAGGCGAAAGGCAGAGGAAGAGATCGAAAGGGTTTTCTTAAATGAGGCCTTGAAAAGAAATGGGGGCAATATTACGAAGACAGCCATTGATGTAAAGATGGATCGAAGACAGCTTCAGAATCTTATTCGAAAGCATCAAATTGATATTAAACAGATTAGGGAATCATTTAAAGAAGGAAAATGAACTCTAAATTTGTGTAAATTGAAGAAAATTGCGTTAAAAAAGCGTAAAGATGCGAGTGAAATATTCGCATTTAACATCCTGTTTTTAAAGAATCAATTAACTCTCCTATAAAACTGCGAAAAAAAAGATCACGGATATCGAAATATTTACTCCTTAACAATTGAAATCCGCTTTCCTAAAAGATTCTAACTATTTGATATTATAGCATTTTTAGACCATGTCCATACATCGATCAAAAGTGATTTATGGTATAGAATTTGCTTTTTTCTGATTTTAATGTGGCGTAACTGGTTTATTGGTTTCTTAGGAATTTGGCTTATCATTGCTTCCTTCACCATCAACGGAAACCTCATTAATGAATTGGTGGTAGGGATTGCTATCTCCATTTTGGGGTTTTGGTCAGCGCTACAAGGCTAATTGAACATAATAGGAGGAGAGAGATGGGTTTTACAGAACAGATTCAAAATTTTTCTGGGTATCAAGCCTCAAAGATGATCGTTGAACTTCTAAACAGGATTTCAGACGAGAGGTTAGTTCAACTCACCTACCTGGCAGAACGTCTCACTTCGGATCAAGAAATTTTAAAGGCTATCCAGGGCATCAGGGCATACCTTCAAGACCCAACCCATCCCGCCAAAAGACTTTTTAGAGGGATCCTTGAGTATCTTCCTCCAAAGAACAGGACGATTGTTTTTAACACACTTTTCCATAATGCCTGGTTTCTTGGAAATAAGAAGAGGGATCAGTTTGAGAAGGAGCATGGGTTTCGACCCCCATTTGTGATGATCCTCAGCCCTACCTGGCAGTGTAATTTAAAGTGTAAGGGATGCTATACGCTCGGGTATCAGAGACATCCAGGATTACCTTATGATCTGGTGAAACGGATCTTAAAAGAATGTATGGAGATCGGACTTCATTTTGTAACGGTTTTAGGAGGAGAACCTTTGATGTACCCTCATCTTTTTCAGATGATTGAGGAGCATCCCCAGATCTTTTTCCAGGTCTATACCAATGGGACATTGATGACAAGGGAGAAGGCAGAAAGGATCAGGGAGTTAGGAAATGCGATGGTCGTGGTCAGTTGTGAAGGTTATGAAGAAGAGACTGACCGGTGGAGAGGCCCTGGAGTCTTTAAAAAGATCATGGAGGCCATGGATCATCTTCGAGAAGCCCATGTCCTGTTTGGATCATCAGCCACTGTAACGAAGGACAATGTCTATGTGGTCTCCTCTGAAGAATGGATTGACATGCTTTTGAAGAAAGGAATAGTTTCACAGAATTATTTTCTTTACCTTCCTGTCAATGGCCAGGGAGATATCAACCTAATGGTGACCCCGGAGCAACGAAACCATCTACGAAAACAGGTTATGTATTTTAGGAGGACCAAACCCATGTTCATTCTTGATTTTTGGAATGATGGTCCCCATGTGCAAGGATGTATTGCTGGAGGTAGAAGATATTTCCATATCAATGCCAATGGGGATGTGGAGCCCTGTGTCTATACCCATATCGCAATGCATAATATCAAAGATGTATCCTTGGCTGAAGCCCTAAACAGTCCCCTCTTTAGGGCCATTCGAAAGAGGCAACCCCATAATGAGAATCACTTGAGGCCTTGCATGATCATCGATAACCCTGAGAGATACAGAGAAGTCATTGAGGAGACTCATCCCTACTTCACCCACCCAGGCGCAGAAGAGGTTGTCACCACCATGAAAGAGGAGATGGATGCCTATGCAGCGAGATTCGCTGTCTTTGCGGATAGGGTGTGGAGGGAGGAGTACCTTAAACAACCCACCGTGACGACCAGTTGTACCTCTTCAACCATTGGAACTTCCATGATGATGAAGTCGGGTTCATAAATTAGGGTTTAAAAACGAAGTCTTCTAAAAGCGTCGGAAGAATATGCCGACGCTTTTTTTTTACTTCTTACATCCCCCTTCTATGGATTATTTTTTACGGAGACCTCTGAAAAACTTCTCTTTATATGGGAGGGTAAGGTTCAAAACCCTTCGGATGCGGACATTGATCATTTTAATTTGTTAACCATTTCTTAAAGAAACATAAGCCGTTTAAGGGAAATAAATGTTATTGCTTAACCTTTATAGGTATCCGCCCGAAGGTTTTTTCCCCTACCCTCCCATACTGAAAAATGGTTTATGATATATTTTTTCAGAGCTCTCTTGGTTTATTCATGAAAAATTCATCTCCTTTATTTATTCAGAGATGATTACTTCAATGAGGAGATTTTACCAATGAATATCGATCAAGAGAGGGAGATGGTCAGGCAAATGGCTTCCAAAACGGCCCTGCGTATTCAGTCCAAAGCCGGAGAGCTCGATGCCACTGGCCAGTTTCCATGGGATTT
>CAZFDM010000224.1:0-23136 GCA_964517975.1 uncultured Syntrophaceae bacterium | reverse complement strand
GATTTCACCTCCTTTCCTTTAGGATTTTTTTAATCTATTTAAATAAAAGCAAGACTTATGCCAATTCTTTTTCCTGGCAGTTATCATTTCTTTCACCATCAAATTTATGAATAGGTTTTAGGTAGTTCGGTTTAATTTGGATATTAAGGAATTTTGCCTTTTTACAAATTGAACTCATTAATTTCATTTTTAAACCCTTCCCTATTTCGACAAACTTGACGATTTTTTCGACAAAATTTTCCTGTTCGAATTCTTAATCTAAAATCTTCCTCTTGAAAAAAGAACGAGAAATATGAGAAACTTTAAAGGAAGATTTGATGCTAAACCTAATTGAGGAGGAGGAAATGGAAAACGCTTTTAGGAAAACTAACCCTTTTGAGATGGCAAAGAAACAGGTAGACATTGCTTCAAAGTATTTAAATCTTGATCCTGGTTTTGTTGAGAAGTTGAAGAGCACAAAAAGGGAGTTAATTGTTCATTTCCCTGTCAAGATGGATAATGGAGAGGTAAAGATTTTTACAGGGTATCGTGTTCAACATAATGTGTCAAGAGGACCTGCCAAGGGGGGAATTAGGTATCATCCGGATGTTGACCTTGATGAAGTGAGAGCCCTGGCGATGTGGATGACCTGGAAGTCGGCTGTGGTCAATATTCCCTTTGGGGGAGCAAAAGGTGGTGTTCAATGCAATCCTAAAGAGATGTCGCTTCATGAGATAGAGCATCTGACCCGACGATTTACATGGGAGATATCGTTGATGTTGGGACCAGAGCAGGATATCCCTGCTCCAGATGTCTATACCAATCCCCAGGTGATGGCCTGGATTATGGATACTTATAGCATCTTAAAAGGTTATTCTGTTCCTGGGGTGGTTACTGGGAAACCCATTGAATTAGGGGGTTCTCTTGGGAGATTTGAAGCCACAGGAAGAGGGGTTGTCATTACTTCCCTTGAAGCCCTTAAATATTTAAACAAATCGATTGAAGGAGCCACGGTGGCCATTCAAGGATGTGGGAATGTAGGGGGAGTGGCTGCCAGGCATTTTCAGCGATTGGGAGCGAAAGTGATTGCCCTGAGCGATTCAAAAGGGGGTCTTTATAATGAAAGAGGTCTTGACCTGAAAAGAGTTCTGGACTGTAAAGCCCAATACTCCTGCTTTGTCTGTGATAAAAAGGAAGAGACCGAGATCACCAACGAGGAGTTATTAGAATTGGATTGTGACCTCTTGATCCCTGCAGCGATTGAGAACCAAATTACAGAGGAAAATGCCCCTCGAATCAAAGCCAAGATCATTACTGAGGGGGCAAACGGACCTACCACACCGGAGGCAGATGAGATTCTCAATGAGAAAGGAGTTTTTATCGTCCCTGATATCCTGGCCAATGCAGGAGGGGTGACGGTCTCCTACTTTGAATGGGTTCAGAACCTTCAGGAATTGATCTGGAGCGAGGAGGAGGTTTTAGATCGCTTGACCCGAATTATGCAACGGAGTTTTCGAGAGGTTCTGGAACTCTCTCTTTCAAAAAAGATCCCTATGAGGACAGCCGCGCTTGTCCTTGGAATCGGACGAGTGGCTGAAGCAACAAGACTGAGAGGAATTTACCCCTAAGAGAGGGGTTTAGGGGCACTATTTCTGTGTTTTTATAGCATGTCTTTTGGATATCGAAGAATATAGTGGGCAAATGCAGTGATCACCATGGCATTACTAATTTTGCCCTTTAGAATGAGGTTAGGGATTTTCTTCAAGGGAACGTGAATCACTTCAATATCCTCGGTTTGATCAGGGGTGGGACTTGCCACTTTCTTTACACCCTTAGCCAAAAAGGTATAACAGCGATTATTGAAGATCGCTGGGTTGGGGTTGACTACACCGATTCGTTCTATTCTCTTTGCATGATACCCTGTTTCCTCTAATAATTCCCGGAGGGCCGCCTTTTTCGGTGTATCTCCTGGATCCACTAAACCTCCAGGTATTTCAAGGGTCACTTCTTTAGAGCCATGCCGGTATTGTCTGATCATCACCACCTGATGGTCTGAAGTAATGGGGATGATATTGACCCAATCCTCTGATTCGATGACATAAAAGTCATGTTTCGTCCCTGTTCTGGGAGAGATGGCCGTATCTTCCCTTATGGAGAAGACACGGAAGGATTGTAATCTTTTTGAATGGATCCTTTTCCATGATTTGACCATTTTTTTCTCCTCTTGTTTCCTTCAACGATTTTAGGAACCTAATTCTATGTGGTCAAGTGAAATTTGTCAATTTGGTTGATTTTTCAATTCACCTTAAGATATAAAAAGATTATCGTCTGAACCCGAGCCCTTATTCCTACAAAGAATTTTGGACTAAGAGATAGGAATTACTCAGGCGATGGTTTTAGGGAAGAGAAGATTAAGAAATCAGGAGGAGAAAAATGGGACATCTTACAGGGAAGGAGGAAATTTTAAGGCAATTACAGAAAAGGCTTCATCAGAATCCAGTCGGACTTCCTGAACATGCATCGGTCTATGAAATCTTATCGATTCTATATACTGATAAAGAGGCTCAGGTAGGAGCCAAATTCCCTTTCGGTTTGGCAGACCTTGATGAAATCCAGAGGGCCACCGGGTTTGAGAGTGAAGAGTTAGAGAGGATTTTAAAAGGAATGCTGAAGAAAGGTCTCGTCGTCTCGTCGAGAAAGGAGGGGAAGTTGAGATATCTGCTTTCACCTGGGTTGACAGGATTTTTTGAATTTACTTTTATGCGAACCGATGAATCACTTCCCATGAAACGATTGGCGGAATTAATGCAAGCCTATAAGAACACACCTGAATTCTTACAGGAATTCTTCTCACCCGGAACAAGTAGAGGGAAAGCCTATATCTATAGCGATGTCGTTCCAGAGGTGAGAAGCGAAGTCTTAAGATTTGATGAGGCGGTTGAGCATATCAAGAACGCAGGAAGGGGAAGTCTTGGAAAATGTTATTGTCGGCACGAGGCGTGGCATCTTGGAAAGAATTGCTCTGCACCGATCGATGATATCTGCATGAGCCTTGGCAATGCCTCAGATTTTCTGGTGGAACAGGGATTTGCAAGAAGGGCATCGGTTGATGAATTGCTCGAGACCTTAAAGAGAGCAGAGGATTTGGGATTGGTTCACATTGGTGACAATCTACAGGATCAGACTACCTTCATCTGCAACTGTTGTGGATGCTGTTGCGGTTTCCTCGAAGGAATCACTAAATACCAATTAAAACATGCAGTAACCACTACGAATTATATTGCAACAGTTGACCCAGAGGCTTGCAATGGGTGCGAGTTATGCGTTGATCATTGTCAAATTAAGGCCATTCAGATGGAAGGGGATTATCCTTTGGTCAACCAAGAGTTCTGTATTGGTTGCGGAATCTGTGCCCATTTCTGTCCAACCAGGGCGATGAAGATGGTCGAAAGAGAGAAGAGGGTTATCCCGCCAAAGAATTATAAAGAACTAATGATTCGACTGATGAAAGAAAAGGGACGTCTATAATATAATTTGATTCCAAAGGCCATTCTCCAGATCAATTTAAGTAATCAATACTCAGAAGAGAATAGGGGATGATCTGGAACTTGTTTTGTAAAATTGGATAGGGAATAATTATTATTAAATCCTTATGAATGATGGGCTAAAAAATTTTATTAGCCTCTTTCAAAGGAAAGATTGGTGAAAAAGAGAGGGTTTTTCATCCTATCCCTATTGATTTTTCTGGTTTTGGCCAATGGGCTGCCTGTTACTGCCCAAAAATTTCCCAAAACCCTTGTCTTTCTTTATAGCAATAACATTAATGGGGAGATTGAACCATGTCCGACCTGAGGTCAGATATACAGCTTTGGCGGTCTGGCCAGGAGGGGGACATGGATTAAAGAGGTAAGGGAGAAAGAAGGAGAGATTTTACTTTTCGACTCGGGCGATCTTCTGTTTAAGAGGTATTCAAATCCAATTCCAGAAGGTGATTTAAAGAGGTTACGTGAAAAGGCTCATTTGATCATAGAGAGTTTTAATTTGATGGGTTATGATGCGGTTGGGGTGGGGGAAGATGACCTCACCCTTGGGAAGGAATTTCTAATGGAGATATCAAAGAGGGCTAACTTCGCCATCCTTTCCTCCAATCTCCTTGATGCTGAAACAAAAAAGCCTATTTTTCAGCCTTATCTGATTAAAGAGCGAAATGGGCTAAGGGTAGGAATTTTTAGCCTGATTTCACCCGAATGTTTTTCAGGTCAAAACGATCCTCGAATGAAGGGATTGAGGGTTCAGAATCCGATGGAAGTGGGTAGAGAGATGATTAAAGAACTTCAGACCAAAGCCGATCTCATCGTCCTTCTCAGCCATCTGGGTTATGCAAAGGATGTGGAATTTGCTCAGGTCAATCCTGGGGTTCGGCTTATTTTTGGAGGGCATACAGGTACCCATCTCCTTTATGCTCCAGTCATCAATAACACTGCAATATTTCAGACCGCATCGAGAGGAATGTATGCGGCAAAACTTAGTCTTACCCTCTATAGTTCTGAACCGTCTATTGTCAATAGCTGGCAAAGACGCTCTTTGGAGAGTAGCCTTCAGAGCATCAAAAATAAACTATCATCCCCTAATCTTTCTGAATCTGAAAAGGTACAGTGGAGGAAGGCCCAAGAGGAGATGGAACGGAATCTAAAGAAATTACAAGGTAAAAATGAGTTCGCAAACACCTTCCTTCCTCTCAATGAAAAGATCAGGTCACATCCTGAGTTAGTCAAGATGATTGAGGCCTTTAAATCAAGATTTCCAGAAATGGGACCCTCCTCTTCGCCCAAATAAGATGGTAACAGTTGATCTAATCCTTCTCCATCCACCCACGGTTTATGATTTCAGGATTCTGCCTGGAATTCATGGGCCGATTAGCGACGTTGTCCCATCTACTCCCATATTTGAAATGTACCCCATTGGCTTTGCCAGTCTTTCGGAATACTTGGAACGTCATGGCCTCAAGGTAAGGATTGTCAATATTGCTTTGAAAATGCTCAAGGATAAGGATTTTGATGTAGAGAAGTTTATCGCAAAAGAGAAGTCCATGGCATTTGGGATTGATCTTCACTGGATGGCTCATGTCCAGGGTGCTCTGGCCCTCGCGGAGATAGTAAAAAGATATCATCCAGGGAGTCCTGTCATTTTAGGGGGTCTTTCAGCTACCTACTTCCACGAAGAGATTCTACGCCATTATCCTTTTATCGATTTTGTTGTAAGAGGGGATTCAACAGAAGAACCTCTGCTCCAACTTCTCCAGGCTATTAAAAAGAAGGGGGGGGTGGAGAGGATTCCCAACCTCACGTGGAGGGATGGTACCAATGGCATACGTACCAATCCACTGACCTATGTCCCCGAGGACCTCAATGCCATTACGATCGACTATAGACATATTATGAAGAAGGTTGTCAGATATGCAGATCCAACAGGATACCAGCCCTTTGTTGACTGGTACAATTATCCTGTAACAGCCGTTTTCACCTGTCGTGGGTGCCGATATCATTGCAAGACCTGTGGAGGTTCTTCCTATACCTTTCGGTCCATGGCGAACCGACATAAGCCTGCCTATCGGGATCCCAAACTCCTTGCACAGGATATCTTCAATATCTCAGACCACCTCCATGCACCCATTATGATCATTGGCGATATCTTTCAGCCTGGTGAAGAGTACGCGTTTACCTTCCTTCAAGAGATGAGGAAGAAGAGGATTGAAAACCACATTGCCTTTGAGTTCTTTGTTCCCCCAGCGAGACCTCATCTGGAGGGCATTGCTAAATCTATTACCAATTTTAATCTCGAAATTTCTCCTGAGTCGCACGATGAAGAAGTCCGGAGGGCCTTTGGAAGGCCTTACAATAACGCCTCGCTGGAGAGGATGATTCAAGATGCCATTGATCTTGGTTCCAAACGAATCGACATCTTTTTCATGATTGGGCTTCCCAAACAGACCTATTCCTCGGTCATTGGGACGGTGGATTACTGTCGCTATCTCCTTGAGCGATTTCAGCCCTACCGTAAACTGATCCCCTTCGTCTCACCCCTCGCCCCTTTTTTAGATCCAGGGAGCGCCGTCTTTGAAGAGCCAGAAAAGTATGGATATCGTCTTCTTTATCGGACGGTGGAGGAACACCGCCAGGCCTTGGTCTCTCCCAGTTGGAAATATATCTTAAATTATGAGACCCAGTGGATGACCCGGGATGAGATTGTGGAGAGTACTTATGAGGCAGGAAAGAGGCTCAATCGTTTAAAGGCCGAGTACGGTCTGATTGACCAAAAGACAGCCGAATCAGTCGAGCTTCGGATCGAAGGCGCTCTCCAGATGATGAATGAGGTCGATCGGATCATGTCACTTACAGATCCAAAAGAGAGGGAGGAGAAATTGAAAACGATTGATAATGCCTCCCGCTCGCTCTATGCTTATAGTATGTCAACGGTCTGCGAGAAAAAGGAGTTGGAATGGCCCACACGGTTCATTCGAATGAACTTCCTAAAGATTTTAAAGACGTTATTAATGAGGAGGAGGCCCAATGTCTTCAACCCCTCGTCAACAGGCCCTTCGTAAAATCCCAAGCGTTGAGGAGATCCTTTCAAGGCCAGAGATGGTTAGCCTCTTAAGGACAAACCCTCGAAGCGTTGTGGTGGAGGCCATTCGAAGGGGACTGAAAAGGCTGCGGGAGCAAGTCCTCCAAAAGGAAGATCCCTCTCAGATCGATCCATCTTTCTTCTCTTTTGATCATCTCCTTCCCATTTTTCAGAGGGAGATCGACCTTCAGATTCAGCCCAAATTATTAAGACTGATCAATGCAACAGGAATTATCATCCATACCAATTTAGGAAGATCACCACTTCATCCCTCGGCCCTCCAGCATATTATCGATATTTCCAAATCCTATTCCAATCTTGAATACGACCTTGAACAGGGAGAAAGGGGGAATCGTTATTCCCACATTGAAGAACTGCTTTGCCGTCTGACAGGGGCAGAATCGGCACTGGTCGTCAATAACAATGCAGGGGCAGTCCTGCTTGCCCTCAACACCATTGCCGAAGGAAGGGAGGCTATCGTCTCGACAGGGGAACTGGTAGAGATTGGAGGGTCCTTTAGAATCCCTGATGTGATGAAACGAAGCGGTGCCATCCTCAAAGAGGTTGGGACGACCAATCGAACTTACCTCAGTGATTATGAAAAGGCGATTGGACCTCAAACCGCTCTCCTCCTGAAAGTCCATACAAGCAACTTTAGAATCATGGGATTCACTGCTGAAGTATCCCTTGAGGAACTGGTTAAGTTAGGGGAAAAACACCATCTCACAGTGATGAATGACTTGGGGAGTGGTTGTCTCATAGACCTCAGCCGATATGGATTGGAGAAAGAGCCTACCGTTCAAGAGGCAATCAAAACAGGTGTGGATGTGGTTACCATTAGCGGTGATAAACTCTTAGGAGGTCCTCAGGCTGGAATCCTCTTAGGGAAGAAAGGACTTCTCGATCTCATCAAGATTAATCCCCTGACAAGGGCCCTTCGGATCGACAAACTCACTTTGGCTGCTCTTGAATCCACCCTCCTCCTCTATCTCGATGAGAAAAAGGCAATGGAGGAGATACCAACCCTTCGGATGATAAGTTTCGATATGAAAAAACTTAAAAGAAGGGGGCGGAGGCTTCTAAGAAGGCTATCCAAGAAAGCCCAAGCCCAAGCCCAATTCATTCTTAGAGAGGATATCTCCGAGGTAGGTGGAGGTGCCCTTCCTCTGCAGGAACTTCCCACCGTTGTCCTTGCCATCGATCCCCTTTCTCTTTCTGTCAACAGTCTTGAAGAGAGATTGAGGAGAGGAGAACCCCCTGTTATTGCACGTATCAGTAAAGATGAGTTGATTTTGGACATGAGGACGATTTTCGATGAAGAAATTCCTCTTCTTGCCCTCTGTATTGAGAAGGCAATTACCTAAATCCCAAAAGACATTACCCATAGCCCACAAGGAGCACGAGAGTTGGATAGTCAGATTGAGAACCTTTTGAAGCAGGGAAGGCCGTTTTCTATCACTGTGAATGGGAGATGGAGCGGAAAGAGGCTCGATCAATTCCTTTCTGAAAGCCGATTGAACCTTTCTCGGTCTCAAGCAAAAAGATTAATCCAAGAAAAAATGGTTTTTCTCAACCAAAAAGAGGCCAAACCCAGTTCTCATCTGAAAACAGGCGACATCGTTTCTGGAATGATTCCGAAACCTAAACCCATTTTTCTTCAGCCAGAACCTCTTCCTCTTACTGTCTTCTATGAAGATCCATCCATTATTGTTATTGATAAACCCGCGGGGATGGTGGTCCACCCTGCTTATGGAAATCCTTCGGGTACATTGGTGAACGCACTCTTATACTATTGCAAAGATATGGCGGGGATTAATGGATCCATTAGGCCAGGGATTGTCCATCGGTTGGATAAAGGGACCTCTGGAGTGATGGTCGTTGCGAAAGATGACCAAGCCTACGATCAATTGGCCAAGCAGTTTAAAAACCGCACGGTAGAAAAATCTTATTTAGCCATTGTCTATGGAAAATTTAGTCAAGACACAGGTGTCATCAATGCTCCTATTGGAAGGCATTTGAGCCAGAGAAAGCGGATGTCCACTCGAACCCGAAAAGGAAGAGAGGCGATTACCCATTGGAGGGTGATGGAGAGACTTAATGGGTTTACCCTTCTCGAGATTTTCCCCCATACGGGCCGAACCCACCAGATTAGAGTTCACCTCTCCTCCATAGGGCATCCTCTTTTAGGAGATCCACTTTATGGGAGAAAAGGTAAACCCGGAGCCTTCAGGGATCCTTTATTTAGAGAATTGGTGAGGAGGATGAATCGACAGGCACTCCACTCCCACCGCTTAGGATTTATTCATCCACGAACAGGAGAAAAGGTTTCTTTTATTTCACCTATTCCTGAAGATATGAGTAAGATACTGTCTTTCCTGCGAAAGCAGGAGTCCATCCCTTGATGGAAACCATCCAGTTGAAATTTAAACCTATGAGAATATTAGGTCTATCTTCTCTCAAAGTAAAAAACGGCATCCCTTATTTTGAAATTCCTGAATTCGAAAAACTCGGATGGGTTCAGCATGCTTTCCTCACCCGTCGGGGAGGAGTGAGTCCACCACCCTATGATTCCCTCAATCTCAGTGAAAAGAATGGGGATCGGAAAGGGAACCTGATCAAAAATAAAAGCGTGATATCAAAGACCTTTCAATTTGATCCAAAACGGCTTATCCTTCCTCATCAAATTCATCAGGACCGAATCCTGATTCTTAAAGACCCTCTCGGGAGGCTTCCATCTCCCATTGAATATGATGCCCTAATCACTCACTTACCGAATACTCTCCTTGGGATCCTTACCGCAGACTGCCTGCCCATCTTTATGATTGACACGAAAAAGAGGGTGATTGCCGCTGTCCATGCAGGAAGGCAGGGGACAAGGCTTCATATCGTGGTCAAGGCTTTAAGAAAAATGAAAGAGGTATTTAGTTGTTCCATAGAAGATGTATTCGTCGCTTTAGGACCTGCTATCGGTCCTTGTTGCTATGAAATTGGCGAGGAGGTTTTCTTAGCAGAGTGGGCTTCCTTTTCTATATTAAAGGGGAAGAAAAAGTGGATGTTAGACCTCGCTAAGATCAATATTGAACAGATGAAAAAAGAAGGAATCGAGGAAGAGCAGATTTTCAAAATCGATCTCTGCACCTGTTGTCATCAAGACCTTTTCTTCTCCTACCGAAAAGAGGGGCTAACTGGAAGACAGCTTTCATTTATTGGAATAAAATAAACAACACCACCCGTACTCCTTGACTTTAAAGAGAAAATCGATTAGTCTAAAAAATGGAAGTGGTTAGGTCCTGGTGGGCCTCCTGGACTTCAAATCCAGTGGCGGGCTTAAGAGGTCCGCGGTGGGTTCGATTCCCATGCACTTCCGCCAACTAAGAAAGTAAAACGCAAAGAGTATAGCCCGTGGCGTGAATTTGTATAAGGGTTTTATAAAAGGGTTTGGGTCTTATGATTCAAACCAATGACCATTGTCCCAAAGGGAGGAAAAAATGTTTGGAATAGGAATGCCGGAGTTGATCGTTATCCTGGTCATTGTTCTGATCATCTTTGGAGCAGGAAAACTACCTCAGATTGGAGAAGGACTTGGGAAGGGTATTCGGAACTTCAAAAGGGCCACCAGTAAAGATCAGGAAGAAATTGACGTCACACCCAAAAAGACAGAAGAGATCTCCGAAAAGAAGTAAAATCCCTTATGTCTGTCTTCTCTACTTGGAATGAGACATATTGCCTACATAGGGATTGGTTCGAACATTGACGATAAAGTCGGCCAATGCGAGAGGGCCATCTCTGAGATCTTAAAAATTGATCGGAATAGACTCCTGGCAAAATCCTCCTTTTTTAAAACCCAACCTATTGGCTATAAAGATCAGGATTGGTTTATCAATGGAGTGATCAAGATCGAAACAGATCTAAACCCTCATGAACTGCTTAAAGACTTAAAGGCCATTGAGTCGAAGTTAGGAAGAGTAGAGACCTTTCACTGGGGACCTCGGTTCATCGACCTTGACCTCCTTTTCTTTGATCACGAAGAAATCAAAACTAAAGATCTCTGCGTTCCTCATCCCCATCTCCATAAACGGCAGTTTGTCCTGGTTCCAATGGCTGAAATCGACCGAGACTTTATCCATCCAGTATTTAAGATGACGATTCAAGACCTATTGGATAACTTAAAAGAAGATCAAGGGGTGGAGAAATTTCAACCCGCTCTTTGGTCTAAGTGATTTAATCATGATTCGCCTTCTCCTACTCTTCCTCCTCGTTATCTTCCTTATCTCAATAATACGCTTTCTCATTAAGCCATTCTTAATTGGAAGGAAAACCATTGCAAAAGGATCTGAACCAGAAGAACTTGTCCAGGACCCTTTTTGCCAAACCTATATTCCCAAGCGATCAGCCTTAAAAAAGAGAATAGGCGGAAGAGATTACTATTTTTGTAACCAGGAATGTCTGAAAAAATTTTTCAAAGATGAAAGATCTTAAAAATCTAAAGGTTTTTTGGTATAAAGAGATATCTAAAAAAGTTCGTAGGGTAAGGGCTTGTCCCTTACCCAAATAAAGGTAACCCCTAAAGGGTTACCCTACAAATTTTCTTAAGCCGATTGTTAGCAAATTAAATTATCTTTACCCGCATCCGAAGAGTTTTGAACATTACCTCCCATATATAGGAATTTTTCAGAACTCTCATAAAAAAAACTTGACATGAAATGGAGAAAGGGATATATAACCCTTAAGTTTATTAAGGGTATTTTTAATTAAAGTTAAAATTAAAAAGGAACCTAAATCAATTTGTGAAAGGAGGAGGTCTATGAAAAGAAATTATTTCTATGCATTGATTCTGTTATCATTCCTAATTTTACTCATTTCCTGTGCACCTCGTTATCACTTTGGGGTTCCGGACCAGGCGATTGGGTATCCTTCTCAATTTGACGAGACAGAAGCAGCCATTGCACAGGCAGAAAGATCTCCAGGGGCAAAGTACTGTCCTGAAAAGATTGCAAAGGCAAAAGAATTAGGAAAAAAGGGAGTCGAAACCTACTGGGCATGCAAGACTGCAGAAGCAATGAAGATATTGGAAGAGGCTCGAAAATTAGCAAAAGAGGCAGAGGCCTGTCAGCCACCTCCAGCGCCACCTGTGCCACCTGCACCCCCTGCACCTGCTGTACCTCCTGTACCTCCTGCACCTCCTGCACCCCCTGCACCCCCTGCACCACCAGCACCACCAGCAGCCCCTGCACCCGCACCTGCTCCGCCTCCGCCAGCACCTAAACCTGTTGTGGCCCCTGTCTTTGAAACGGTCTATTTTGATCCAAATAAAACCCATATCAATCCCCAAGCAGCCAAGGCATTAGACCGAAACGGCCAGATCTTAAATAGTAATCCCAATATTCGAGTCGAGATCGGGGGGCACACCGATGCGGAAGGTTCTCCTGCAGCCAATCAGAAGATTTCTGAGAAGCGGGCTCTGAGTTGTAAAAGATATTTACTCGATAAATTTAATATTCCAGAAAAACAGATAGTTATAAAAGGGTATGGTGCAACCAAACCTGTTGCTGATAACCAGACCAAAGAAGGCCGTGCCAAAAATAGAAGGGTTGAATTCAGAATTCTTCCTTAAACAGTAACCTCACCTATGACAAAGAGGATTCAAAATGGCAGGAGTTTTTCCTCCTGCCATTTCATTTTCAATCTTTGGAGAAAAGAAGATGAAATTCTTTATTGATACGGCTAATCCCATTGAGATCAAAAAGGCCTGTGACATGGGGATAATTGATGGGGTGACCACCAATCCAACTCTGATTTCAAAAGAGAACAGGGATTTTCTATCTCTCATCAAAGAGATTAATGACATCATTCAAGGGTTGCCCATCAACCTGGAGGTGGTGAGTACCACCTCAGAGGGAATGGTTGAAGAGGCCAAAAGACTCTCAGAGATCGGAGAGAATGTGGTCGTTAAGATTCCAATGACTTTGGAAGGTCTTAAGGCGATCAAAACATTAGGGAGAGAAGGAATCAAAACCAATACCACTCTTGTCTTTACTCCAACTCAGGCACTGCTTGCTGCCAAGGCAGGGGCGACCTATGTTAGCCCTTTTATTGGGAGGCTCGACGATATCTCACAGGTAGGAATGGATTTGGTCGATCAGATCATGCAGGTTTTTAGAAATTATCATTTCACCACTCAGGTGATTGTGGCCAGCATTCGGCACCCCGTTCATGTGGTCGAGGCCGCTCTCCATGGGGCCGATATAGCAACCATTCCCTATAAAGTCATTGAACAACTGGTCAAACACCCATTAACGGATATTGGAATCGAGAAATTCTTAGAAGATTGGAAGAAGATTCCCGGGAAGTGAAATGGGCCCCTTTTAAAAGGGCCCATTCACCCTGATCCAAAATCAACTTTCTTCAACAATGATCTGTTTGGGAAGGCTTGCCTCTTTCTTTGGAAGGGTGATCCGGAGGACTCCCTCCTTATAGGAGGCTTTGATTTTTTCTTGGTCGATGGTTCTTGGAATGGCAAAGGTTCTTTGGAACGTCCCGTAAGGTCTCTCAATCTGGATGTAGTTTTCACCCATTGTGTCTTTAATAAATTTCCTCTCCCCTTGGATAATCAGGGCATTCTCTTCTACTTTAATATCGATTTCATTCTGATCCACCTCAGGTAAATCCATCTTGATGACTACCTCTCTCTCTCTTTCCACAATATCCACAGGAGGGGACCAAACCTTTTGTGGGATCTCTTCTTTGAAAATGCGAGAGAGGGTCTCATCAAAGAGCCGTGTCATTCGATCCTGCATGGCCATTAGGTCTCTAAAGGGCTCCCATTTCACATGGACCATACCCATCACCTCCTATAATGCTTATATAAAATATACTCTAATTGATGAGGAATTTCAACTCCTGCAGGTGTAACAAATCTCGAAGAAGTCTTTCGGAAGTTTTGCCTTTTCTTTAAACTTCTCTAATTGAAACCAGGGGGCGAAGTAATTTCCACAGACCTTACACGGTTTCATCTTCAATGTCCGTTTCCATCGAAGAATGGTGCGTTCATCTCCGTCTTCTTTCATTCCAATTACATCAACAGGACATACAACCACGCAAGCCCCACAGGCAATACAATCTTTAGGTTCTTCCATAAAAGGAGGACCTATGTCTCTTCGATCTCCCCGAAAGGCAAACTGAATGGCATTGGCGCCAACCACTTCATCGCAGACTCTGGCACAGAGACCACAAAGGATACAGTCCTTATCCTCTTTTTTAAACCTCACCTCTTCAATCCCCATCTCTTTAGCCATCTCTTGAAGTAATTTACTTCCTGGACACATTGCAAGGAGCAGTTCCATTACCATTCTTCGGGCTCGAAGGACCTTATCGCTTGACGTAAATACCTCCAGCCCTTCCATCACAGGATAATTACAGGAGGTTGTCAGTCTGGATCGACCTTTTCGTGAGATCTCGACCAAGCAGAGGCGACAGGCTCCGTAAGGTTTCACATTTTCATTGTAACAGAGGTGGGGGATGTCAAATCCCGAATCGAGAGCAACCTCCAAAACATTTTGGCCTTCTTTCCCTTTAACAGGTTGCCCATCAATTGTAAAAGAAAGCATTATTCTCTCCTTTTTTATGAGTGTCGTTCAACGTTCAATCATCCTTTTATTGAACCTCAATTGCATTAAATTTACAATTTTCAAAACACATCCCACATTTAATACATTTCTCTTCATCGATCTTAAAGGGGATTCCCTCTTCTTTTTTCGTTTTCCTTTTTCCCGTAATGGCATTGGCAGGACAGACCTTAGCACATCGACCACACATCGTACAGGTTTCGGTTAGGATTCGGTATGTGAGGAGGGCTCGACAAACCTTGGCAGGACATCGTTTATTTAGGATATGTTCTTCATACTCTTCCCTGAAATAATGGAGGGTTGAAAGGACTGGGTTGGGAGCGGTCCCACCCAATTGACATAGTGAAGCCTCTGCTGTTACCCAACCTAATTCTTCAAGAAGATCAAGATAATCAAGCTTTCCTCGACCTTCAGTAATCTCTGTAAGTATTTCATGCATCCGTTTTGTCCCTTCACGACAGGAGGTACATTTCCCACAGGATTCGTCCTTAAGAAAATTCATAAAATATTTTGCCACATCCACCATACAGGTCGATTCATCCATCACAATCATCCCACCTGATCCCATCATAGAACCTACCTCTGTTAATCGATCAAAATCGACAGGGAGATCAAGAAGTGATTCTGGAATACATCCACCCGATGGCCCTCCGGTCTGAACCGCCTTAAATTTTTTTCCATCCGGAATTCCTCCCCCAATCTCATAGACGATCTCCCTCAGGGTGATCCCATAGGGACTTCAACAAGCCCTGTATTATTTACCTTTCCAACCAGAGAGAATATCTTTGTCCCTTTACTTCCTTCTGTTCCAATCTGAGTATACCAATCTGCCCCTTTTAAAATGATGACAGGTACATTTGCCCAAGTTTCCACATTATTTAAAGTGGTGGGACGATTCCATAACCCACTCTCCACTAAATGGATATGTTTTGCCCTTGGTTCTGCTACATCTCCTGCAATAGAAGCGACTAAAGCCGAGGACTCTCCTCCGACAAATGCTCCACCCCCCCGGCTTATAAAAACATCAAAATTAAAACCGGAATTCAGAATATTCTTACCCAAAAATCCTAATTCTCTGGCTTGTTCTATAGCAATAGTGATATTTGTAAGAGCAAGGGGATATTCATGGCGGACATAAACATATCCCTCTTTTGCACCGATCGCAAAGGCCCCTATGATCATTCCCTCCAGGACACTATGTGGATTTCCTTCCAAAAGACTCCGATCCATATATGCCCCTGGATCTCCCTCATCAGCGTTGCAAATCACATATTTAATATCGCCATGGGCCTTTCTACAGCTCTCCCATTTTAGCCCTGCAGGAAATCCTCCTCCTCCTCTTCCTCTCAAATTCGCCTTCTTAACCTCTTGAATGATCTCTTCAGGTTTCATTGAAAAAAGGGCTTT
Organism: uncultured Syntrophaceae bacterium; assembly: GCA_964517975.1. Taxonomy (GTDB): domain Bacteria; phylum Desulfobacterota; class BSN033; order BSN033; family UBA1163; genus JBBIRM01. The sequence goes on along the minus strand of CAZFDM010000224.1, from coordinate 7,501 downwards.
CACCAGAGCTTGATACCCTCCAACAGCTAAATAATCTTCTATCTTTGTGGGATCAATGAACCCATTATTTCCAAATATAATCCTCATCTGTTTTTTGTAAAAGGGAACATCCTTCTCTGCAAGAATTCTTTCTCCTGTCGTGGGATGTTCATAGAGGAGGTTCTCAAGAACTTTTCCCTTAAGAATCGTTTCAGAAAGGATGAAGGGAACATCTTCTGGTTTTACTCGTTGATAAAAAATTTCTTTAGGATGAATGACCATCAAAGGTCCTCTTTCACAAAACCCATGACAGCCTGTTACTCGAAGACCAATACCATTTCCTTTCACCGTTTCCTCAAGGACCTTTTTAAAGGCATCGACGACCGCATGACATCCCGCAGCATGGCATCCCGTCCCTCCACATACCGTAATGATGGTCTGATGAGGATTCTTCTGAGAGAGGATGTCTTGTCTATATTTTTCAAGCTCCTGAGGAGAACTAAGCTTTTGCATCTTTATCTCCCTTCTTATCCTCGGAAAACTTTTTTAATGTTCCTTCCACCTTCGAAGGGCTCATCTTTCCAAAATACTGACCATTGATGGCCACCACTGGACCGGCTGCGCAGACTCCTAAGCAGTTTACTGTTTCGAGGGTAAAGTTTAAATCTTTTGTGGTTTCCCCAGGACGAATGCCTAATTCCAATTGAATTTGGTCCAGAACACGTTGTGCCCCTCGAACATGGCAAGCGGTTCCCATACAAACACAAACCTCATGCCGTCCTCGAGGCATCAAACTGAAAGCCCTAAAGAATGTGGCAATTCTGTAAAGTTTCGTTAATGGGATATGAAGTTTCCCTCCAACGTATTCAAGAGATTCTTTTGAAAGATATTTCTCTCTGGACTGGATATCTTGCAAAATAGCCAAAATGGCTGATTCCTTTTTCCCATGATCTTTTATAATGGTATCGATTTCTGAGTGAGTCATAACTTAAGATTCCCTTTTTGATTTATTTTTTAAAAGTTCATATTCCTCGTGGACTCTCTTCTCAATCTCCTTGACCATCTCTTCGGTAAGATGCCGAAACCTCCCTTGAAACTTGAAATACTCTTTGACAGGCTTCAATTTTGGGAAATCGATGTTCAAACGATACCTTCCTCTCTCTACTTCGTAGAGAGGGAAAATCCCTGTCTCGACGGCCAATCGACCCAGTTTAATCGAAAGTTCTGGAGCAGATCGCCAGCCCGTTGGGCAGACTGAAAGAATGTGAATATAGGCTGGACCAGGGATTTCCGCAGCCTTCTTCACCTTCTGGACAAGATCGATTGGGTAACTGGGACAAGCCGTGGCTACATAGGGAATATTATGCGCCACTGCAATCGCCGGCATATTCTTTTTCCAGGTGAGTTGTCCCATCTGGACTTTCCCAACAGGTGAGGTGGTGGTAAATGCCCCGAAGGGTGTTGAAGAAGAACGCTGAATCCCCGTGTTCATATAGGCCTCATTATCCGTGCAGATATAGATAAAGTCATCACCTCTTTCAAAGGCCCCTGAAAGGGCCTGAAGGCCAATATCTGCTGTCCCTCCATCCCCAGCCATTGCAACCGTTATAATCTTTTTATAAGGAATTCTTTTTTTTCTCATCAAGACGTTGAGTCCGGATTTAATGCCTGAGGCCACGGCCGCTGTATTTTCAAAGGCGACATGAATCCAAGGGACTCTCCAAGCAGTATAGGGGAGAGGAGTGGTGGTTACTTCCATACATCCCGTGGCATTAGCGACGATCACATTCCTCCCTAATGCCTTTGCAACCAGCCGAACTGCTAATGCCTCTGCACATCCCTGACATGCCCGATGGCCTGGTGCAAAATATTCCTTTTGTGTCAATGTCCTCACTGCGAATACATTTAAGTTTTCGGTCATTCTCTCACCCCGTAGATTTCATAGCCCTCTTGGTTACCCTCTTCAATCTCAATTTCCGCCTTCTCTACCATCTTTATGAAATCAGAAGGAGCTACATCCCTTCCAGACAATCCCGCAACAAAATTGTATACCGATGGCCTTTTTTCGCATCCATAAATAGCGGACTTCACCTCAGAGGCCACAGGTCCTCCAGGTCCTCCTACTGAAACAGCCCGATCGATCACCACTAAATTTTTTGAGTTCAAAACTGCCTTTTTAAAGGCATCAAATGGAAAAGGCCTCCAGAGCCGAATCTTTATCAATCCAACCTTTCTTCCTTGCTCTCTCATTTGATCCACTGCTGTGGATGCAGTCTCAGCGATACTCCCCATTGCTACCATCAGGGTCTCTGCATCTTCGGCCTGATAGGTCTCAATGGGTTGATAGTATCGTCCTGTCATTTCTCCGAACTCCTTCCATGCCTTTAAAATTTTGGAAATCGAAGAGATGAGGGCTACCTCTTGGGCTTTCTTGGTTTCTGCAAAGATAGCGGGTAAAGCGAACGCTCCCATCGTGATCGGCCGATCGGGATGGAGGCGGTAAAGGGGTTGGTAGGGAGGTAAAAAACGTTCGATCTTTTCCTGTTCAATCAGTTCAATCGGTTCGATGACATGACTTAAGGTGAATCCATCCAAATTGACAATAACGGGTAAAAGGACCTCTTTATCTTCTGCAACTCGATAGGCAATGAAGATGTGGTCATAGACCTCTTGACCATTTTCCGTGAAGAATTGAATCCATCCGCAATCCCGAATGGACATCACATCGCTGTGATCATTCCAGATACTGAGAGGAGAAGAGAGGGTTCGGTTTGCGATGGCCATGACGATAGGCAACCTCATCCCCGAGGCAATATAGGTAATCTCGCTCATCAATGCCAGTCCCTGGGAACTGGTGCAGGTAAATGACCTTGCTCCTACTGCTTCGCTTCCCACACAGACGCTCAATGCAGAATGTTCTGATTCTACGCAAAAGAACTCTGCATCCAGTTCTCCATTGGCGACAATCTCAGAGAGATGCTCGACAATATGTGTCTGGGGAGTGATGGGGTAGGCTGAAATCACATCGACATTACATTGTTTAACCGCTTCTGCGGCTGCAATGGATACTTCCATTCCAACTCTTTTACCCATTCTATTTATTCCTCCATCACCATAGTAATTGCATTAGTGGGGCACTCCTTGGCACAGATCCCACATCCTTTGCAATAAAAAAGGTCAACGATAAAATAACCCTCTTCGTCCAACTGATAAGACATATCGGGGCAGAAGATATAACACAGCCCACAATGAACGCAACGCTCTTTATTGAGAAGGGGTCTAAGGGCCTTCCAATCTCCGGTACGATATTGACTGGTATTACCAGGCTCCAGGACGACATTGCCTACGGGTATCTCTTTCCACGTCCATTCATTTTCAGGTTTGGTCATGACTCTACCTCTTTGGATAATGGGTTCTATTGGCTGAGAACAGTTTCCTGATAGGCCCTCTCGAAGGCGGAGATGTTCTTCTCGGCGATTCGGCCGAATCGCTCCTTCAAGGGAGGAATGAAAGACTCTTTTTTGACCAATTCGGTTGCCCTGGCCAGGCACCCCAACATGGTGGTGTTGGTAATTGGAAGGCCAAGGATTTCGGTGGCTATCTTCACAGCATTTACCACAGCAATCCGGTTTTTAATTCCAAGGATTTGTTTCACCGTTTCTGGTGAATCATTGCTTGTCGTCACAAGAAGGCCCTCGGGTTTTAAACCGGCGTCGATCTTGACGATCTTCAAGAGGGAGGCATCAAGGACCACCACAATATCGGGTTCATAGATGTTGGCCCTGATCCTAATCGGTTTGTCGCTGATTCGGCAAAAGGCAACCACAGGGGCTCCCCTTCGTTCAGGCCCAAAACTTGGAAAGGCCTGTGCATATCTGCCTTCCCCAATTGCGGCCAATGCCAGAACCTCTGCAGAAGTCACTGCGCCCTGTCCCCCTCGTCCATGAAATCGAATCTCGATCATTTTTCCCCTCGTTTCTTTTTTATAAAATATTTCACCAATTCTCTCAAGATTTTCCCTTTTAGACCTCTCTCCGTCCTTCAAGGGCTTTGGACAGTGTCATTCCATCCACATACTCAATCTCTCCGCCCATTGGAATGCCGTAAGCGATTCGGGTGACTTTTATTCCCAGAGGTTTGATCTGCTCAATAAGATAAAGGGCAGTGGCTCCGCCTTCTACAGTAGGGTTAGTGGCCAGGATGACTTCAGTGATTCCCTCCTGTTGGATCCGCTCCATTAGCTCTTTGATTTTTATATCCTCCGGCCCAATCCCTTCAAGAGGAGAGAGAGTACCATGTAACACATGATACCTTCCCTGAAAGGTTCCTGTGTTTTCAATGGCCATGAGATCGTTAGGCCCTTCCACCACACAGAGGATTTCACGGTTTCGTTTTTCATCTTGGCATATACGGCAGGGGTCTTCATCGGTCAAATTGAAGCAAGTAGAACAGAGGTGAATCTTCTCTTTTACGTTTAGAATCGCCTTGGCCAATCTTTCCGCCTCGTAAGAACTGCTTCGCAGTATATGGAAGGCCAATCTCGTCGCAGTCTTTTTCCCAATCCCCGGAAGTTTGGTTAAAGCCTCGATCAGGTCATCAATGGGTTTCGCATGAAGCGCCATTGTTTCCCTCTTTCAAAAAAGACCCGATAGCCCAGGGATGTTCAATCCTCCTGTGATCTTCTTCATCTCCTCTGCCATCATCTCTTGTGATTTGCGAATGGCCTCGTTCAAGGCTGCGATGATTAAGTCTTGGAGCATCTCCACATCCTCTCGATTGACAACTTCTGGGTCAATTCGGAGTTGAAGGACTTCTTGTTTTCCATTCATTACAATGTGGATCATCCCTCCACCGGAACTCACCTCAATAGTTTTTTGTGCCATTTCTTCCTGGAGTTGAGTAATTCGGGCATGCATTTGCTGAGCCTGTTTGAGAATGTTTCCAAATCCCTTTGTCATGGGTCTCTCCTTTTAAGAGTGGTCTTGTAAGGTTAGTGGTGATCTAAGAGATCACCCCTGCACAATCCTACCGTTAAAAATACGGAGGGCTTCCTCGACGATGGAGTTTTTTCTCTCCCCTTCTTCCGGAACATCTCCCGTTGTCCTTTGGCTTTCTTTAACGAGTGGTCTTCCTTTTGATCTCCACCCCAAATCCAAGGCGGAGATGGTTACCTTCACCTTCTTTTTAAAAAATTCTTGGCAAATTGCTTCCAGTTGGACCTGATTTTCTTTCTCTAACATCCTATCGAAATGAAAGGAATCTTTCTCAAAACCGATTTCGATCTCCTCGTCTTTCAATCGAACTACATTTCCCAAGGCTAAAAAAGAACCCAAAACGGGATTCCTTTCCCTTGTAAAATCAATCAACCCCCTCCATACCTCGTCTTGGAGGGCAGGGTTTTCTTGGTGGTCATTTTGTAATTCAGCCAAATCAGCGATCTCCTTAGGAAAAGGTTCCGAGCATTTTCCCCACTGCTTGAAAGGGGGCTCTTTCTTGAAATCTTTTTTTTCTTTTTCATCCCCGTTGATCTTTAAAGGTTCCCTTTCTTTTGGGCTCTCCTTCGGAGAGATTAGTCGTTCATCCTTTTTTGAAGGCTGAATTTCTCTCCTTCCCACTGAAGTGATCGAGGGTTGACTTTCCTCCAGTCTCTCCAATCTCTTTAAGATTTGATCGATGGGAAGGAGGGTTTGAACCATCGCCATACGGATCAGTGTCATCTCCAGCATCACCCTTGGAAAGGTGGATTGAGACATCTCCTCTTCTCCTTTTAAGAGAAGGCTGAAGAGATGATTCAATTGATCAAATTCGAACTTCTCCGCCAGTAGTTTTAATCTTTTCAGGTCCTCTTCGGGTAAGTCAACCATCCCTTCGAAGTCCTGGCTCACTTTGATCAGGATGAGATGACGCAGAGCTTGGAGAAGATCTCGACAGAAGTGCTGAAGGTCGTATCCATAATGATAAATATATTCAACCACCTCTACACATTTCCTGGGATCTTTATTCGCAATCGCTTCAAGGGTATTGTGAATCATTTTCTGGTCGATCAAACCGAGAATCTCCCCAATATCTTCGTCCTTTATCTCTTTCCCTCCATAGGAAATCACTTGGTCAAGGAGACTTTGAGCATCTCTCATGCTTCCTTCCGAAGCTTGAGCGATGGAGAGCAATCCCCTCTGGCTGATTTGGATGCCTTCTTCCTCAACAATTCGTTTGAGATTGGTGAGGATCTCTCTTAAGGGAATCCTTTTAAAATCATATCGCTGGCATCTCGAAAGAATGGTGGCTGGAATCTTATGGGGCTCCGTCGTTGCGAAGATGAAGATGATATAAGGAGGGGGCTCTTCGAGAGTCTTCAGCAGTGCATTGAAGGCCTCTCGGGTTAACATATGGACTTCATCGATGATATAAATTTTATAACGACTTTTGGCCGGCGAGTAGCGGACATTCTCCCTTAATTCCCGAACCTCTTCGATTCCACGATTGGAGGCACCATCGATCTCAATCACATCGATTGAAATTCCCTTTTTAATCTCTTGGCAGGTGGGACATTGATTGCAGGGATTAATTTTTGGACCGAATTCACAATTCAACGCCTTTGCAAGAATTCGTGCGGTAGAGGTCTTCCCTACTCCCCTTGCTCCTGTAAATAAAAAGGCATGCGCCACGCGATTCTGTGAAATGGCATTCTGGATGGTCTGGGTGATGGTGCGTTGTCCCACTACTTCTTCAAAAACCTCTGGTCTATATCTTCTCGCTAAGACTTCATAAGACATGGTCCTTCCTTTCAGGATTCCAAAAATAACTTGTTGATAGTCAGGCAACCCTGCGGCACACAAAGAGGATTACTACCGTTGCTTCCTTCCGGACCTGGCGGGGTTCATAATCATTTGTTGCGCAGGACCCGACTATCAACAAGATTTTCTTTGGAGAGAATCGTTGGTTGAACCTCTACAAAGGTTTTTATCGTTAGTGCTCCTAAAAATACACATTTACTTTATGACTCGTATGGCTTGCCAGACAAAGCCTAAGCAGAGTCTGGCGGAGAGAGAGGGATTCGAACCCTCGATCCCGTTTTTAGCGGGATACTCGCTTAGCAGGCGAGCCCCTTCGGCCTACTCGGGCATCTCTCCATTCTATTCGCTATATGCATAGCGTTAATCGCTAAGCATTTTAATTCCATTGCGTGGCGGAGAGGGTGGGATTCGAACCCACGTCTCCTTTTAGGAGAACCGCTTTTCGAGAGCGGCGCCTTAAACCTCTCGGCAACCTCTCCCCTAATCTTAATTATTTGATTGGCGTGCGTTCGCTCGCTTTGCTCCCTCTGCTTTCCCCACTTTTCTTGGGGGGCGCCAAACCCACGTCTCCTTTTGGGAGAACCGCTTTTTCCGCCAGAGGCGGACCCGCCTCAGGCGGGCGAGAGCGGCGCCTTAAACCTCTCGGCAACCTCTCCCCTAATCTTAATTATTTGATTGGCGTGCGTTCGCTCGCTTTGCTCCCTCTGCTTTCCCCACTTTTCTTGGGG
>CAZFDM010000223.1:0-12210 GCA_964517975.1 uncultured Syntrophaceae bacterium | reverse complement strand
TTAGTAAAACGCCATGCTGGCAAAAGTAACTACAGATTGCGTTTCGGGCGTAAAGGCCTGGGCGTATTTGAGGAGTTTTCCCTCTTTGGCCTCCATCATGTTGAGTAAAGTATAGATGGAAGAAAGACCACAGATCCTCCTTCGGTCCCTCTCTGTTGAAACTGAGAAAAAGAAGCCTTCTCTATCTATCTTTTCTACATAGCTCAGCATTTCGCGATCTTCTGATTCAAGAACCCTGAGGCTGTATTCGTTTATTCCCTCTCTATCTCCAAATTGGAGTCCCATATGCGCCAGATCAGCGCTTGCGATAAAACAAACCTCTTCCTTGAGAGAAAGAATAGAACTTCTCAACGCTTCAATAAATTGTTGAACAGGTTCAAGGTCCATCGGGGAAATTCCCTTTTCAATGGCCCCCTCGAAGGATCCGCACAAAACTGGAACGATTTTAAGCTCGATAGGTTCAGGAAAGAGACAACGCAGGAAGAGACATTGAAATTCAATGGAGTGCTCGCTTCGTTGAGCTCTTTCATCTTCAAATAGATCGTAAGGGCATTTGGATTGAATTACATTGACCATCTCTTGATCCACTTTTAAGGGTCCCAGAGGGGTAATAAAATCTTTTCTTGTAAGGCAGAAAGGATTTTTCATGGGGGCATGTGATGTTCCAAAGATGACAAACCACTTGGACGAACTTCTTTCCCATATCTCTTTGTAGGAAAAGGCATAACAGAAACCACCTCTCTGAAAATCGATATGGGGAGCGATCACCCCTTTTAATCCATCTTGCCCTGCCCTCTCCTCTAACTTTCCAGGCCCATCCGATTTTAAAAAATAACTCTCCAATTGAGCCTTTAACCGCTCTGGATCTGACTCATAACTCTTGCCGGCAAAGGCAGGCTCCCTCACAGGGGCGCACAAAAACTCTTCCTCTTTCTTTCTTAATGCCTGCTGGAATCTCTCCCCTTCCAGAAAAAGATTCTCATCCAACTGACGGATGATCTCTTGGATCTTATCCGAAAAGAGAATCTCTCCAAATCTCCTCATATATTCAGCCTGGATATCGAGAATCGAATGTTTTCCATCAAAATAGGAGATGATGAAATAGACTGGAAGAGGTAGAAATAGGGCGTTTTCGCTAATATTCAGTGGATCCTGAAGGCAGAGCATGGTTTGGCCAGAGAGCTGCACTGGAAAGAGGTTAAGACTTCGGAGTTTGGGATAGTCCATGGTTTTATTCCTAAAAGATAAAAAATCTTTATCTAAAATTAAGATTGGGATGTAGGGAAAAGGTGTAAGGGCTCACTGAAATCTTTCAAACAGACGCACTAATCCTTTCTCGTTCTATGTCAGGCTCCCGTTCAGATCTTGGCTGGTCGGTGGGCTTCAGGGCCAGTTCTATCGCTTCATCCATTCTCTGTATAAACTTGAAATTCATGGCCTTGCGGATATGTTCAGGTATCTCTTCCAAATCCTTTTCATTCTTCAGCGGCAGAATGATCGTTTTGATCCCTGCCCTCAATCCGGCCAGGACTTTCTCTTTGATCCCTCCCACAGGAAGGACCAAACCCCTGAGTGTAATCTCTCCAGTCATGGCCACATCGTTTCGAACAGGTTTGTTGGTTAAAAGGGAGGTCAGTGCTACGAAAATGGTGATCCCGGCAGAAGGCCCATCCTTTGGAATAGCCCCTGCGGGGACATGGATATGAATATCATTCTTTTCAAAGAAATCTTCCTCAATCCCGAGCTCTTTCGATTTGGATCGGACATAGGCCAGTGCCGCTTGAGCAGACTCCTTCATTACATCCCCTAACTGACCCGTTAGGGTAAGTCCCTTTTCTCCTCTCATTTTTGTGGCTTCAACAAAGATGATATCGCCTCCAGTAGGAGTCCAAGCCAAACCAGTCGCCACCCCAGGTTCAGACGTTCGTTCAGCCACTTCCGGGAAGAATTTAACAGGGCCCAAGAATTTATGAAGGACATCGGGGGTGATCACCACTTTTTCACGAATCCCCCTGGCTACATCCTTGGCCACCCCTCTACAGATTGCTGCAATCTCTCTTTCTAAATTGCGAACCCCAGCCTCTCGAGTATAAGAGCTAATGATCAGTTGAATCGCTTCGTCCTGAAATTCGATCAGGTCAGAAGTCAATCCATGTTCACTGATCTGTTTGGGAACCAAAAACTGTTTAGCAATCATCATTTTCTGGTCTTCACTGTAACCTGGGAGCTCGAGGGTCTCCATCCGATCCCTCAAGGCAGGTGGGATGGTATCCAGCACATTGGCCGTCGTGATGAACATCACCTTTGAAAGATCAAATGGAACATCGATATAATGGTCTGAGAATGAAAAGTTCTGCTCCGGATCGAGAACCTCTAAAAGGGCTGAGGAGGGATCGCCCCTAAAGTCCATGCCAATCTTATCCACCTCATCTAACATGAAGATGGGGTTATTCGACCCTGCCTTTTTAATCCCCTGTATGATCCGCCCAGGCAACGCCCCCACATAGGTTCTGCGATGCCCACGGATCTCCGCTTCATCCCGAACCCCTCCCAGTGAAATCCGAATGAATTTTCGTCCCATGGTGCGCGCAATCGATCTTCCTAAAGAGGTCTTCCCTACGCCAGGGGGTCCAACGAAACAGAGGATTGGACCTTTCATATCGGCTTTCAGTTTTCTGACCGCCAGATATTCTAAGATTCGTTTCTTCACCTTTTCCAGATCATAATGATCTTCGTCCAGGGTCTTCTGGGCATTGTCAATATCAAGGTTATCCTCGGTCGTCTCTGACCATGGAAGTTCGGTCAACCAGTCCAGATAAGTCCTGGCCACCGTATATTCTGCTGAGGCGGGGGGAATCTTTGCCAGACGGTCCAATTCCTTTTCAGCCGCGGCAAGGGCCTCTGGGGGCATCTTTGCCTTCTTAATCTTCTCCTTCAGTTCTTTGATCTCTGTAGAGTGTTCGTCCAGTTCTCCTAACTCCTTCTTAATCGCCTTCATCTGTTCCCTAAGATAGTATTCCCTCTGGGTCCGATCCATATCCTCTTTCACTTGAGATTGAATCTTATTGCCTAACTCCAGGACCTGCACCTCCTTATTGAGGAGAAGATGGACCTTGGTCAATCTTTCCCGAACGTCAATCGTTTCGAGAACAGCCTGTTTATCATGGGTTGAGAGATTTAGATTTGAGGCGATCAGATCCGCTAAGATGGGTGGGGACTTCACATTATTCACCATGGTCCCCAGTTCAGCGGTCAGGTAAGGGGCCAACTCGACAGCCCTCTGGAAGAGGTTTTTTAAATTCATCATTAAGGCATCAATTTCTACTCCTGGCTGAAAGGTTTCCTCCACGGTCTCGATTCGGGCCTTAAAATAGGGATCCCTTTGGAGAAACTCCTTGACTTTAATTCTCGAGATCCCTTGAACAATCACCCTTTGACTGCCATCCAACTCACGAATCATTCTCAAAATCAAGGCCGCCACACCCACCGTATAAAGGTCGGATTCTCTGGGATCTTCGGTTTCCGACCTTTTCTGAGTGACGATTCCAATAATACGGTCGGAATCCATGGCATCATCAATTAATTTCACTGATTTCTTCCTGCCCACCATGATGGGTAAGATCAAATCTGGATAGAGAACGGTTCCTCTTAAGGGTAAAATGGGAAGTTCATAGGGGATATTCACCTTATCATCTTTCCCCTTCTCTTCCTTGTCCGCACCACCCCTTGGCACAAAGATCATATCGGCCTCCTAAATGTCATTTCCTATTTTTATCATAACATAATCATTGGCCCTTTGCCTGTCAATACAGAGCCATCCTTCCAATGAATTTCCTTTTTTCAAATCATATTGGTTCGCCCGTAAAAGGCTTTCCGCAGATATTACAGACCCCCCTCTCATTGATGACGCCGATGCAGGTTCCGTCGCTACATAATCGACGCTCGGAAAACTCTTCTTCCTTTTCCGTTGGAAGTGGGTGACCACACCAACAACAGTATCGACTGTCGAGTGGAATCTCTCCTCCACAATGGGAACAGGAAGGGAGAGTCAATAGATAACCGCAATGAGGGCATTCCATCTGTTTACTCCTCCTCCATCATCAGCGTCTTGATGAAGCGCTCAACATCCCTTTTATTTCGCCTCAATTCATAAAGAAGTCTCCTTGTCCCTTCATCCGGGAAAAGCCGATTTAAATCATATTCCTTTCCAGGGAATAGTGAATTGAGGTCAATCTCCTTCCTCTTCTCCTCACCGATTAAGTGAGTTTCCGAGGATATCCTCTCTTTGTCTTCCATAAAATCTCCCTTCTATATAGGACAGACCCATCCTTTTGTCAACTCATCCCACCAGGGAATTCGGAATTAGAATCATTCCGCAACCCTCCATCTTAATTCCTCATCTGAAGGCCTGCTAAACTGAATCCGATAGAGCTTGAAATAGATCCCTTTCTTGGCCATCAATTCCCTATGGGTTCCCACCTCTCGAACCCTACCCTTATGAAGAACGATGATTTTATCTGCTCGTTGGATCGTCGAGAGACGATGGGCAATGATGAGAGAAGTTCTCCCTTGGATCAGGCGGGCAATTCCCTCTTGAATCAACCTTTCCGTTTCAGGATCCACATGGGAGGTGGCCTCATCGAGGATGAGGATCGTTGGGTTGATATATAAGGCTCTTGCAAAGGCCAGCAGTTGGGCCTCCCCTGAGGACAAGACCTCCCCTCCCTCTCCTACCTTTGTTTGATATCCACATGGCAATCGTTGAATAAACTTTTCTGCATTGACTATCTGAGCCACCTCCATCACCCTTTTCCCATCCCCCTCCGGATCCCCCAATCTGATATTCTCTTCAATCTCCCCTGAGAAGAGGAAGGTATCTTGCATGACCAATCCAATGCTTCTTCGGAGGCAGTACAGATCGATCTCCCGGATATCCACTCCGTCGATCAGGATAGCCCCCTTCTGGACATCATAAAACCGCTCAAGGAGGTGGATCAAAGAGGTCTTTCCTGCTCCGGTTGCGCCGACGATGGCTACCATTTCACCCTGCCTGATAGAGAAAGAGACATCTCGCAGGACTTCTTCTTCGCCATTATAAGAGAATGAGACATGACGAAATTCGATGTGGCCTTTGATCTCCATTTTTTGGGGGGTAATCGATTCATAAACCTTTTCCTTCTGATCAAGTAATAGAAAGATCCTCTCCAGAGAGGCCATTGCCGACTGTAAGATATTATATTTTTCAGAAAGATCCCGAATGGGTTGGAAAAACATCCGGATATAAGAAATAAAAGCCACCAAGACGCCAAGCGTAAGGGCCTCTTGGATGACCCTTCCCCCTCCATACCAAAGAAGCAGTCCAAGGGCTCCTGAACTTAGGATTTCAACAAGAGGAACAAATGTGGCGTAAATGGAGATCTGTTTCATGTTTGCCCAAAAATATTTCTCATTCACCATTTGAAAACGGCGACTGTTCTCCGTCTCCCTTCCAAAGAGTTGGACCACCTTAATTCCTGAAAAATTCTCGTGGAAGAAGGAGTTCATTTGGGCAATCCTGAGGCGGATTTCCCGAAACGCATCCCTGGCTCTCCGACTGAATAAAAGGGTGGTAAGAAAGATCAGTGGGATGATCGTAAAAGAGACCAAGGCAAGTTCCCGGTGGAGATGAAGGAGGAAGAGGATAATCCCAATGACCAGAAGCACGTCTTTGACCAAGTGAATCAACACAGAGGTGAACATTTCGTGGACGTTCTGAATATCATTAGTCAGTCGGGTGACCAGTCTCCCTATGGGATTTTTATCAAAAAAAGAGATAGAGAGAGTTTGGAGATGGGAAAAAACCTTCATCCTTAAATCATGCATCATCTTCTGCCCTACCACTTCCATCGCATAGACTTGAGAAAACGTGAGGATAAAATTGAGACTCAGGATCAGAATCATCAGGAGTGCAATGACAAAAACCCCTTTGAGATCTCTCCCTCTCAGGATGAGGAGATCTTCCCCTTTCAACTCTTTTAAACGTTCATAAGCAATATACCCATAGGGTCCACTTCGTTCAAATAAAGAAGGATATTTATGAAAGAGCGCATCTTCCTGTGGGGTTTGGGGAAGAAAAAGATAATACCGATTCTCGGTGAGAAGACCAGACTTTTGAAACCGTGCCATCTCCCTTCTGTCCATCAGGGGTAATCGTTCAGGAGGAAGGAGATACCTTCCTTTCTCCTTTTGGGGAAGAAGCATCTGTCCATACCGATTCCAGAAAGAGGATTCTTCGGGAGATCGGCCTCCTTTCAAAACAATCTCCCTTGCAGAGGCAAGGAGGTAGCGATCAATGGCTTCTTTGGTTAAATAGGGAATGAGGAGGTCTAATCCTGCCATGAGCAAAATAAAGAGTAATGAAAGGGATATCAGGGCCCAATAAGGTCTGAGATATCTTCCCAGCCTGACCATCAGTTTCAGGTCGTAGGGCTTCCCCAAGTGACCTTCTTCCATATAGCCGAAATCGGTGTACATAAAATATATCTTGAGTTCGGAGTGTTAAGTTTGGAAATGAGAAAACAAATTCCCCAGACTCATCCTTTCAAACGGTTGTATTATCTCTCTATTTCAAGTTCATCTTCCAATTGTCTCTTCCAGTAGAGTTCAGCATATATTCCCCCTTTTGAAAGAAGGGATTGATGATCTCCGATCTCTGCTATTCTTCCCTTTTCCAATACAACGATTCGATCGGCTCTCAGAAGAGGTGCAATTCGGTGGGTAACCAGGATGCTGGTTTTCCCTTTAAGAAATTCCTCCAATCTGATGATGATCTGTTCAGATGTTTCTGTATCGATTGAGGAAAGAGCATCATCTAAGATGAAAATAGAAGGGTTCGTGAGCAGGGCCCGAGCAATGGCAATCCTCTGCCGTTGTCCGCCCGAAAGGGTAATTCCCCTTTCTCCAATCACTGTGTTCATCCCTTCGGGGAATCCCATCACCTCCTCATAAATCTGTGCAATTCGGGCTACCTCTTCAATCTCTTTATCTGTTGCATTCAACTTCCCAAAGGCAATATTTTCACGAATCGTATCGGAAAAGAGAAAAGTATCTTGAGGGACATATCCAATCGATTTCCTCAACACTTCCAGTGGGATTTGATGGATCTCAATCCCATCCAGATATAAGGAGCCTTTGGGTGGTTCTAAGACTCTGGTCATCAGGTTGCATAAGATCGTCTTTCCTGCTCCTGTCCTTCCAACGATGACGAGCCTTTCTCCCTCCTCTATGGTTAGATGAATATCTTGGAGGATAGGAATTCCCCCATTAACTGGACAGTAGGAGAGACCCCTTATCTCCAAATTTCCCCTCAATGAGCCTGACCAAAGCGGTTTGGGGAAATCGTACCTCACGGGCTTCTCTTCAAAGATTCGGTTTAAACGAGCCATGGAAGCATTTCCACGTTGGATCACGTTAATCGCCCAGCCCAAGGCCATCATGGGCCAAGCCAATAACCCCAGATAGCTCATGAATGCCACAAAATCACCTGTCGAAATGGATTGGAAGATCGTTAACCTCCCACCCCAATAAAGGACAATGGCAATGGAGAGGTTTGAGAGAAAAAGGATAAGTGGGAAAAACATCCCCCATATCCTTGTCACGCTCAAATTCTTTTGAATATAATCCTGGCTCACCTGGGAGAGCCTTGCCCTTTGGCTCTCCTCTTGGACAAATGCCTTGATGACGCGAATCCCTGCAATGGATTCTCTAACCCTCTCGGTAAGCGAGGAGAAAGTCTTTTGAAGGGTTTCAAAACGTCTAAAAACCGCTCGGCTGAAAAAAAGGGTAACCAAAGTGATAAAGGGCATAGGAAGAATTGCAAAAAGAGTCAACGTTGGATGAATGTAAACCATAAAAAAGATTGTTAGGATGCCTAAGATGACCGTATCCATTAAAAATACGATTCCCAACGAAAGGGCCATCCGTACTGCCTCGATGTCGTTGGTTGCATGAGCCATTAGGTCTCCTACTTTGGTGTGAGAAAAATAAGAGGGGGAAAGGGTTTGTAGATGGTTAAAGAGTCGCTCTCGAAGGCTCTTTTCCATTCGTCGGGCACTCCCTAAAAGAAAGTACCTCCAGATATATCGAAGGCATCCAATCCCAATGGCTAAGAGTAAAACCTGTAGGCCATAAAAAAGAAGTCCGGATGAAGAAATGGTACCGAAGGTGAGATCATCAATCGCATATTTGATAACCCTTGGGATGAAAAGTTGAAGAACATCCACGACGACGAGTGCTACCAGTCCGATTAAAATCCACCATCGGTTCTCAATAAAACTACTCTTAAGAGTTTTAAATGCTCTCATCTTCGTCTCTTTCTCCATGTTTAAATTTAATAAACCTCATCCTTTAAAGTCAACTGAGGGTTTCTGAAACCCTCTTCACCTCCCTTACCAATGGAGACCTCTGAAAAAGTCCTTTTTATTTTATGGGAGGGTAAGGTTCAAAACCCTTCGGATGCGGGCATTGATCATTTTAATTTGCTAACCGGTTCTTCAAGAAACATAATTCTTTTCAGGAAAATAGATGTTATTACTTAACCTTTTTAGGTATTCGCCCGAAGGTTTTTTCACCTACCCTCCCATACTTGAAAATGGTTTATTACATACTTTTTCAGAGCTCTCCAATTCTTATCTTGACAACCTCTGTGGATTTTGTGAAACTTAATTTCTAAATAAAGCCTTTGTTGGAACGTTATGACTCAATTGAAAACACCCTCCCCTTCGATCCACAAAAAATTGGAAGGGATTCCTGAAGGTCTTCCCCCTGAAGAGGTGGAGCGCCTTCAGAGACTTCAGGTGAAGTTAACCGATTTTGTCCTCCACCTCATTCAGGCCTTCTTGAGAACAGGATATTACACCCCGGAACACCCTGAATCAAAAAAAGCCAAGGAAGGGCTCTATGGACAATTTAAGATCCTTTTTGAGGAAGGGGATGAATTGGCATTCTTAGTGAGAGAGGAGCCGGAGAGGCAGGAGATCTTTGTCGAAGGAGTCCTCCCCGAGGCTCAGAGGTTAAGCAGGATGATGATGAAGGGGATGGGTGAACTTTACGTCCCTAAGTTTGTCAAATATATGGAGAGAAAAGACCTAGTCAGTCTGACGCTTAAAAGCAGAATGAGCCAAACTGAATTTACTCGCTTTATTGATATTATGAGCGAACCCTCCTTGGTTGATACGCATCGAAAACAGGATAAGGAGCGATTTACTCAAACCCTTCTCAAAAATGGGGTTCTCAATATCTCCTATGTGTTTAATGAAGAGCTTCTCGCTCCCGACCGAGAGATGCCATGGCGTGCAAGGATCACCCTCTCTCGGATGCGGAAAGACCTAAAGATGATTCCCTACTTTCAAAAAATGGTCAGGCAGGATCTTCAGGAGATTCGACGAGCCCTGCTCAGCGACGCCCTCCGGCCCATCAGGCAATCTGACCTCTTCTGTGCCATTCTGAGAAACAGCGATCTCGCCGCCACTTCCGAAAACAGTGAGGAAGTGATCGAGGATATCATCCTTTCTTTTTTACAGAGGCAATATTTATGGGGAACTTCTAAGGTATTTCTTCGAGAACACCTCGCCCTCAAACAACAAAAAAAGGGAGATGCCTTCGAGGCCAAATCCGATCGGTTGGTCCATAAGGTATCAAACCGGTTAAAAAAATCTGATACCAAGGAAGCAGAAAATCTTCTGGAGGAATTCTTTCGCCATCAACTGATAGGCCTTGATGATCTCCCACCGAGACTTAAGGATAAAATCCTCCTGGAGAGGTTGACGGATAAATTTCTTAGTTATACTGACCAGTTTTTCCAACAACTCGATCAGGCAAGGGAAAAAGAGAGGTATCTTGCAGTCGCTCATTCCTTTGTCAGGATGATTCCAGAGCTCATCCGTCGGGATCGATATTCAGAAATTCATCGAATCCTTGAGACTCTGAAGCGCCATTTTCACCAGAAAATGATGTGGGCGCTCTTAGCGGGCCAGGTCATGGAAGAGATAGGAAAAGGAAATATCCCTCTCCTTCTTGAGGAAAAATTTCTTTCCGGAAAGAAGGAGGTTCGTAGCGCTATCATCCCGGTCTTCGTAGCCTTAGAGATTGGATCCATCCCACATCTGCTCAATATCTTAAATAAGAGTGAGGACCAGTGGGTTAGAAAAAATGCCTGTGAAGCCCTTGTCCAGATTGGTCCAGTTGCAGCCACCCATCTCATTAAAGAACTTAACACAGGAGAGCCTTCCGTGGAAACAGCGATCGATATCCTCAGAGTTCTGGGAGAGATTAAATCCGAACAATGGAAGGCCCCTCTATTAGAAGTCATGAGAAAATATGTAGCCCATGGAAACCCGAAATTGAAAGAACAGGCCCTTCACACCCTCTGCCAAATCGGAGGCATAGAAGGAGAAGGGGTCTTCCTATCCAATCTCAATGATTCAAATCCCGAAGTTCAAAAGAGGGCTATCTGGTGCCTTGGAATGATTAAGAGTGAGAAGGGGGCAGAAAAGATGTTGGAACTTCTCCATCAAATAACCACCCATCCCTCGCCTCAGACCGCTCTCCTTGAAGACCAAATCTATCACGCCCTTGGCCTCTTTGGAAACATCGCAATTGCTGATAAGAGTTTGGAAGAAGTTCTTCTCGAAATTCTCGAAAAGAGACGGTTAAAACGATGGTTCGGTTTTTTACAAAAAAACCCTCTTTCTGACAACGCCCTCGGGGCTATTTGTGATTCTTTGGGAAAGATTGGAACGAAAAGATCGATTCATATATTGACTCGGTTAGAAAAATCGTTAAAAGGCCCTCTGTCTCAGAAAATTAAAGAGGCGATAAGAAAGATTGAAGACCGTAATCAGAAATCCAGTCTCTAAAATCCTTTGTTGACCGTTTTAGACCTTTTATAGAAAAGCCAATTTATCCCTTTCCCTTTTAAAAGGGAAGAAGAATAAAAAAACTACTTTGTTTTTACCACATTGGTTGCTTGGGGCCCTTTCGGACCATTCGTGATATCAAATTCTACTTCCTCTCCAGCCCTAAGGGACCTAAATCCTTCACCCGTAATTCCCGAATAGTGGACAAAAACATCATCTCCACCTGGTTGTTCAATAAATCCATATCCCTTCTTCGTATCAAACCATTTTACAAAACCCTTTGCCAAGATTAGTTCCCTCCTTTATCAGCAATCTTCATAGCGGAGATTGATATCACTAAAACCATTGAATGTCAAGACGATTTCCTCATCATCTCCACATCCTGGTTAGGTAAAAGATGCCTAAGGCTATAAAGGACTTCCTACTTTTAGGTAGGTTTCAATCTTCTCGATCCTATTTTGAAGAATCTGGATACGTTCTTTTAAATCAAAAACCTCCTTTTCTAAGATCTTTCTCTTTTCGCTTTCCTCATCCAACTTTTTCTCTATCCTATCTAAAGCAGCTGAAATGGAAAAATATTCGGTCTCAAGTCTTTCAAACCTTTGGTAGATTTTATCAAAATGGCCAAGGATATCTCTAAACTTTTCATCGTGTTCTTCTAATTTTTTCTCAATTCTTTCAAACCGAATATCATTTAAATCAAATCTTCCATCGATTTGCAAAAACCTTTTATCTACCTGCTCAAATCGACCATCCATCTGATCAAGCCGCCTATCCACCTGCTCAAACCGAGCATCCACCTGATCAAGCCGCCTATCCACCTGCTCAAACCGACCATCCACCTGATCAAATCGCCTATCCACCTGCTCAAACCGAGCATCCACCTGATCAAATCGCCTATCCACCTGCTCAAACCGATTGTCCATCTGAACGAATCTTCGATCTAATTGAATAAATTTCTTGTCAACTTGATCAAACCGTTTATCAACCTGTTCAAACTTAGGTTTGAGTGTGGCTTTATAAAATTCTTTAAGGGCTTCTGAAATATCCTTTTTATTTATACCCTCTGCTTTAACCATCTTCCTTTTCTTATCCAAAACGACTCCTCCTCTTTTTAATTGTTGAACAATTTATCGTTAAACTTTCTTAATGTCAACTAAAAAATTGATATAAACCTGAAACCTGCATGAAAATGTCATTCCCGTGAAAACGGGAATCCAGAAATATTTTGAAAAACCTGGATTCCTGCCTCCGCAGGAATGACAAATTAGAAGGTTTTAAAAACCTAATTAAAAAGTAGGTTTTTGGCGGAGCC
>CAZFDM010000222.1:0-2484 GCA_964517975.1 uncultured Syntrophaceae bacterium | reverse complement strand
GGGAGAATTTCGATCTGATTATCTGTGATATCATGATGCCCAACAAAAATGGATGGGAGGTGATTCAGGAGATAAGGTCGAATCCGAAGACCAGGGATCTGCCCATCATTGTGCTCACGGCTAAAAATGAAGACCAGGATATGTTTAAGGGATATGAATTGGGGGCCAGTTACTATATCACTAAACCCTTTACGAAAAGCCAACTCCTCTATGGAATTCAATTGATGTTTTAAGGGGATCAGGGGGTAATAGGGAGGCCTCAATCCTCTTTATAAATTAAAAAACCTTCTCTGATTTCCCATCTTTCCTTGACCAATTAAACCCTGAATCCTGTGGAAAAATCTTATTCCCGTTAAACTTTTCCTTGAACGCGTTTAATCGGGGAATGTAAACCCAAAAACGTTGATCTGACAAACTTCAATGACCCTCATGTGGAATGAGGGTACCTGTTCGCTGCCCGAAATGTAAGAGATATATATTACTTAGATAACGTTTCGTCAGTGATTTTATCATCAGTATTCACGCCATCCTGAGTGCAGATGTCCTTCTTCTTACACGGGATAGAGGATTTTACAGGACATATTTCCCAAATCTTAAGATCGTTTGATCTTATTAAAAAATTCTGTAGGGTAAGGGTTTATCCTTTACCAATATTAGACAAACGATGGACGAAGGACGAGAGACGAGGGACGAAAGACGATAGACGAGGGACGATAGACGAGGGACGACAACCAGCGTGGGGTAAAAGCTTGTCCCTTACCGAAAAACATCGGTAAGCCCCAAAGGCTTACCCTGCGAGAATTATTATTCCCTTAAAATTTAAATTGACATATTAGATATAAGTGTATAAATATTTCATTATGAAACCTCTGGGATTGGCAAAAACGATCAAGAAAGTTATGAAATCGTTTCCAGCGATCGTTGTGATAGAGCCCCGTTAATCAAGAAAAATGAGTTTTCTCAAGAAGTTTTCATCTTACCTAAGGAATATACAATTACTCCTGGAAAGATATTTTGGTGATTTAAGATAGATTTTAAGGAGAGGAGAATGGGTTATCCCAAATTCCTTAAAGCCTAAAGTGTGAAGGACAAAGGGGAGGGTAAGGGTGTCCGAAATGTTTAGACGATATTACCGGGTGTTTCTCGGAATATTAATTCTTGCCGGAATCTACTTTACCAGCTTTTATAGTTTTCTTCTTTTTCATAGCTTCGCTGAATTATTCAGTATTGTCATTGCCTTTGGGATCTTCATTGTTGCATGGCATTCCCGCCGTATTATCGACAATAACTATCTTCTGTTTCTGGGAATTGCCTATTTCTTTGTCGCTCTCATCGATACGGTTCATACTTTGGCCTATAAGGGGATGGGAGTATTTCAAGGATACGATGCCAACCTACCCACCCAGTTGTGGATTGTTGCTCGCTACGTGGAGAGTCTCTCGCTTTTCATTGCTCCATTCTTTATGAATAGAAATCTCCGGGTGATTCTGGTGTTTTTAATTTATTCAGTTTGCATTGCCTTTTTCTTTGGAATGATTTTCTATGGCCCAATTTTCCCGGATTGTTTTATCGAAGGCAAAGGGTTAACCCCTTTTAAAAAAATCAGTGAGTATATCATCTCCCTTATCTTGCTTGGTTCGATGGTTCTATTAATCCAGAAGCGGAATGAGTTTGAAAAACCTGTGTTGATGTGGATAGTTTGGTCTATTATTACGACGATCATTTCAGAATTAGCCTTTACCTTTTATATCAGTGTCTACGGGCTTTCTAACCTGGTTGGCCATATTTTTAAAATCATCTCCTTTTATTTGATTTATATAGCCATCATTGAGACAGGTCTAACCAAACCCTATAACCTCCTCTGGAGGAATCTTAAATTAAGTGAAGAGAAGTTGAGGGAAGAGCGGGATAGGACACAAAGTTATCTGGATGTGGCAGGAGTAATATTATTAGTGATTGATTCTGACCAGAGGGTGCGTCTTATTAATAAGAAAGGGTGTGAGATTCTTGAATGTAATGAGAACGAAATTGTGGGAAAGAACTGGTTTGATCATTTTCTATCAGAGGATGTTCGGGAAAAAATGAGGATGGACTTTATTAAAACCTTATCGGATGGGATAGATTCTTTTGAATATGTAGAAAGCTCCGTTTTAACAAAGAGTGGAGAAAAGAAAGCAATTGCTTGGCACAATACTGTATTAAAAGATGAAGCGGGAAGGATTGTAGCGACCTTAAGTTCTGGAATGGATATAACTGAACGTAAACAAATTGAAACTGAACGAGAAAGATTAATTAAGGAACTTCAAGAGGCCGTTTCCAAGGTCAAAGTTTTAAGTGGGATGCTCCCCATCTGTGCGTCCTGTAAGAAAGTGCGAGATGATAAAGGGTATTGGACACAGATTGAGGCTTACATTCGAGAACATTCAGAGGCAGAATTCACCCACGGCCTCTGTCCCGAATGTATGAAAAAACTCTATCCAGATG
>CAZFDM010000221.1:0-6000 GCA_964517975.1 uncultured Syntrophaceae bacterium | reverse complement strand
ACGATAGGTTTCTCTCCCTCGGATATATAAAGTTTGTGTTAGACGGAGGAATGACCTTAAAAACAGCATCACTGACAGAACCATATCCAGATGGTCAAGGAAACTACGGCATTTTAACAATGAACCAAAAGAGACTGAATGCCTTAGTCAGTCTGTGTAATAGAAGTAACTTTCGAGTGGGGATTCATGCTGTAGGTGACAGGGCTATTGACGCTGTTTTAGAGGCTTATGAGGAAACGGACAAAGAGAACTCTATCCGGGGTAAAAGATTCATTCTGATACATGGGTTTCTTATAAGACCAGACCAAATTAGCCGTGTCTCACAAATGGGAATACTGGTAGCTACTCAGAATGTATTTATGTATGAGAAAGCTGAAGTAACGGCAAGGTTTCTCGGGGAGGTTCGTTCGAATTTAGCCATTCCTACAAATTCACTAATAAATGGGGGAGTCGTCGTTACTGGTGGCTCTGATGCAGATGTAAATTCCTTTAATCCATTTTTGGGAATTTACCAGGCTGTAACAAGAAAATCTAGGGAAGGAAAGGTATTCGGTCCTGTAGAAAAGATTAGCAGATGGGAGGCTCTCTGCATGTATACCAAGTGGGCAGCCTTACTGACATTCGAGGAAAGTCTAAAAGGCGTTCTGGAACCAGGGAAATTGGCTGATTTAATTGTAACTTCGTCGGATATTTTAATTTGCCCAGAAGATGAAATAAAGGAAACCCGAGTAATTATGACTATGGTGGGAGGCAAGATAGTCTATTCCACTAATAAATTGTAATAGATGGTTTAAATTTCGGATTGGGGTGACTCCAGATGTTGAGGTAGTAAAGGTCGGTGAGCTTCCCCGATTTGAAGGTAAGGCCAAAAGGATTATTCGAGAGACATAATAAAAGTAATCCCTCACTAAAGGGTAGGAATATCTATGGGCCCGATAGGGATGCCTTCGAAAATCTTAGAACGCGGGTCTATTGGATATCTTTTATGTAGGGCCAACAACCATAAGAGGAATTGGGTCAAGGGGTGACAGGGTTGGAGGTCTAACGATTAGGGAGCAATTTAAGGTTACCGCCCTAAGATTTTCTCCAACCTCCCTCTCGGGCCCTTCCCCCAATTGAGGGAAGGGTTACTAATAAAAAATCTTTAAACTTGACTTTGGTTTGGGCAATCACGATAATGAGAAAAATCTTAGAAAGGAGGGCGTTATGAAAAAGACATTCATAAGGGATTTTGGTCTTAGGTTATTTTTGGTTCCAATTCTTTTAGTGTTGCTTGGGGTTTGTTTTTGGGTTCAAGGAGGGGTTATGGCCCAGCCCATTGTTCTTGGTGTCCCAATCTCCCGAGGATATCCAGACGGAGTGGATGCAGAAAGAGGGATTACGTTGGCAGTCGAAGAGATTAATGCCAAGGGCGGAGTCAATGTGGCTGGGAAAATGCGGCCCTTAAAACTTGAAATCAGCGATACCCGTGACCTTGAACCAGGGGTTCCGGTTGCTGAGGCACTGGTAGGGGTTGAGAGGTTGATCATTGAGAAGAAGGCCAATTTTATTGTAGGGGGGCCTATCCGTTCAGAGGCAGCTCTGGCTGCTATGGATGTATTGTCAAAACATAAGACCGTTTCCATCCTTTCAGCAGGGGTATTGAGTCCTGCCTATCACAAACGGATTGCAGAGAACTATGATAAGTATAAATATTGCTTTCGAACAACAGGAAGCGTGATTCCAATGATCGGAGGGGCTATCAATACCTTTGAGTCGATCAAGGCCAAAAAAGGATTTGATAAAGTCTTCATCATGGTTCAAGATGTTGCCCATGCCCGTGCAGCGGGGACCTCTCTGAAGGAAGGGCTTGAGAAGAAGGGGTGGAAGATCATTGGTTATGAAGTCTACCCAACAGGGACAACGGACTTCTCTGTAGGGCTCTCCAAGGCAAAAGAAGGAAACGCTCAATACTTAATTCCATGGTTTGATATGCCTGAGGTCTCCATTTTAATGAAACAGTGGTATGATATGAAGGTTGCCTCCCTGCCTATTGGTTATATCCATGCCCTCCAGGATGAAGGTACCTGGAAGGCTACGGAAGGTAAGGTTGCATACTCCGTCGTTCTTTATGCAAAGGCAGGTTCAGTAGCCACCAAGGCAATTCCTCTGAGCGAAGGGTTTGTCTCTGCCCATAAGAAAAAGTTTGGAACGGAGCCAAGGTCAGAATGGACCTCAACAAGTTATACCGTGGTCTACATCCTGAAAGACGCCATTGAGAGGGCAAAGTCCCTTGATTCTGAAGCGATAATCACCGCATTAGAAAAAACAGATTTAATGGGGACTTACGGAAGGGTAAGGTTTGACCCAAAGAGCCATCAGATTATTGAGAATGGAGATCCAAAGGAGACAGCTGTGGGCATGTGGGCCCAATGGATTGATGGGAAGAGGGTGGTCGTCTTCCCAGAAAAAATAGCAACGAAAAGTTTAGAACTACCCCCTTGGATGAAATAGAATAGGACTCAATGCACATCTTTATCTTTGGGCTTGTCAATAGTGTCATTTTGGCCCTATTAGCAAGTGGTTTTGCACTCGTTTATGGCGTCAGCCGGTTGGCCAACTTCGCTCATGGGGCCCTCTATATCTTGGTGGGTTTTTCGACCTGGCTTTTCCTTAACCGGGTGGGAATAAACTATATTGGATCGATCGTCCTTTCTATCCTGATTGTCTCCCTCATCGGGGGTGCAATTTATCGTTTTCTCCTGATCCGAGTCAAAGGCATGCCAGACTCAGAGATTATCGCTTCTTTAAGCATAGGGATAGCGATCATGGAGTTGTTTCGCTGGAGAGGTTTTATTAGTGAAACCTATATGCTTCCACCCTTTGTCAAAGGATCGGTTAATATCCTGGGGGTCATGATCGATTGGCAGAGACTTCTCATCATCGGTGTGGGTTTAGCCATCATGGCCTTTCTCTGGGTATTTACCCATCATACGAAGGTAGGATTATCCCTGAGAGCGATCGCCCAGGATAAGCATGCAAGCATGATGTCCGGTATTGAGCCAGACCGGACAGCAGTCGTTGCCTTAGCCATGGGCTCTGCCCTTGCTGGGATCTCTGCGGTGGTCATTCTCCCTTTGGGCAACATCACTGTAGAAACGGGATATATGGTTCTGATCAACGCCATTGCGGTCTGTATCGTTGGGGGATTAGGAAGCTGGGCTGGAGTCTTTGCTGGTGCCCTTTTATTAGGGTATTCTCAAATCCTGGCCACTGCTTTGTTAGGGCCTCACTGGCAAATGGTGGTTGTATTGCTCTTTATTATTATTACATTGATTATCAAACCATCAGGCCTTCTCGGGAGACAGAAAGAACTTGAGGAGAGGGTCTAAAAATAGAAATTCGAAGCACGAAATTCGAAACCCAAAACAAATTTAAATGCTCCAGATAAAAAATGACTGAAGAGATTTGGATATTGAAAAATTTGGATTTTAGATTCTTACGTTGAATATTTGAGATTTTCTTCTAACATTTGCCCCCTCATCCCCTCCCTCTCCCCTGCTGGGGAGAGGGGCATTATACAAGGGGAAATTTCAAATATTTTTGGTTAGATTTAAAAACAGCACTTAAAAGGAATCGTTTTGGAAAAAAAAGAACGAAGAAAAGAGCGAATCGATCGAGGTATCAAAGTCAGAACCGAAGGAATCTATGCCATTTCCTCCTGGCAGGGGATTACCTACATGGCTCTTCCAACGGTTGCGTTTGTGGTGGGATTGCTCATCCTTCCTCTGGTTGTCCCGACGATGGCCTGGCAGAGAATCATTGTGATTGCCTGCCTCTTTGCCCTTTTGGCATTGGTATTTGACTTTTTAACCAATTTTGTAGGTATTGTCTGTTTAGGCGGTGCGTTCTTCACAGGTGTGGGGGGTTATATTTCAGGACTTCTGAATTCCGCATGGAACGTTCCAATAATCTTCACCATCCCTATTGCCACCCTTGGTGGAGCAGTGATTTGCACACTTTTTCTGCTTCCCTGTTTACCCATGAGAGGGATCTACTTTGCCATTGTTAGCCTAATGTATCCCCTCCTCTTTGCAAGAGTGATTCAGGCTCTGAATATCTTTGGTGGGACAGATGGGTTGCCTGGACTCTCCACCTTTCCTAATATATGGGTGGAACTCTACCTCATTTTACCCATCATCATCCTTCTCACCTTTGGGATCCGAAGACTTATGAATGAAGATTTCGGCATAGTGCTTCGAGCCATTCGAGATAATGATCAGGCGGTCAAGGCCTCCAATATCAATATCACCTGGTTTAAGACAAAGGCTGTTTTATTAGGCTCAGCCATAGGCTGTTTTGCTGGAGCCTATCTTGCGCATCTTTATGGCTGGATGGGATTATCACTCTTCGCTTTAGACTTTTCCATATTTCCCATTGCTGCCACTGTCGTGGGAGGAGGCGGAACACTGGTAGGTCCGGTCATTGGCGCCTTTATCCTTGCTCCCCTCTCAGAGATGCTTCGGGCCTTTGGACCCTTGAGGGTTGTCTTCTATAGCCTGATCTTAGCAGGTCTTGTCATCTTTAGCACCGAAGGACTCGTCCCATATTTAGAAAGAAAGTATCATCAGTTTGAACATTGGATAGAGGTATGAATCAAGAAGTCGTTCTTAGGGCCAAAGGGGTTAGCAAGTCGTTTGGAGGTGTGAAGGCGGTTAATCAGGTAAGTTTTGATTTATTCAAAGGCGAAATCTTAGGCATCATCGGACCCAATGGCTCTGGGAAAACGACATTGGTCAATATCATCACAGGTTTTGTTAAACCAGATGAAGGGGTCATTTTTGCTGGAGAAAAGAAGGTTACAGGATGGTCGCCCCATCAGATCTCTGGGCTTGGGATTGTACGGACCTTCCAGATACCAAGACCTTATCCGTCCCTTTCGGCAGTTAAGAATCTCGTGGTCCCATTATTTTCTTCAAGAATCCAGCGCACAACCGGAGGTAAACTGGGTGACAGGGATACGGTCGCCCTTGATATCTTAGAAGAGATTGGGTTTGAGCGGGATGCACATGTCCCCTATAAACCTGCCTCGACATTTCCAGAAGGCTATTTGAAACGCCTTGAGTTGGCAAGATGCCTTGCCCTCAGACCTCACACCATTATTATGGATGAGATTTTTTCAGGACTAAGTGTCAGTGAGATTACAGCCATGATTCCCATCATTGAGAGACTCCAGATGAATGGCATCACTATCATGATGGTGGAACATAGGGTCAGAGAACTCTTCCAGTTAGCCAATCGAGTGATGGTGATGAATTTTGGTCAGAAGATAGCCGAAGATGTCCCTACGGAGATTGCAAAAAGCGAGGTGGTCAAGCAGGCCTACCTCGGAGTGAAATAAGGCGATGCTACAAATCCATAATCTCATGGTTTTTTATGAGAATGCCCTGGCGCTTAATAATATAAGTCTTAGTTGCCGGGAAGGTGAGATCACAGGGGTATTTGGACCCAATGGAGCGGGCAAATCGACATTGATGTTTACGATTTCAGGGATCATCCTCGATATGAAAAAGACGGAGAGGATGAAAGGGGGAGAAAGGATCACTATTCTGGGCGGGATTAAATTTAAAGGGAAAGAAACGATCGATATTAAACCGAGTGAAAGGACTCGGATGGGGATCGTCCTCTGTCCAGAAAGGCGCCGAATTTTTCCAGAGAGTAGCACCCTCGAAAATCTCAAGATAGGAGGTTATCTGGCCTCGCGTTCAGAAGCCAAGAGGACTCTTGAATACGTATTCAGCCTTTTCCCAGCCTTAAAGGAGTTAAAAAAGAGAGAGGGTGGGTTTTTAAGTGGTGGGGAACAGCAAATGTTAGCGATTGGAAGGGCCTTAATGGCCCAACCCAAACTTTTGCTTTTGGATGAACCCTTAATGGGACTAAGCCCAGCCATCCAATCGAGACTGGTTGAGGCCGTGAAGGAAATCAATGAAAGAACAGGGATGACCATCCTCATCACGGAAC
>CAZFDM010000220.1:0-3641 GCA_964517975.1 uncultured Syntrophaceae bacterium | reverse complement strand
TTGAAGGGAGACGGTTTTATAGATCCTAACTGGGTTTCTTTTCACCCTCTTCTCCTTCCTTGAATTGGTCGTCCACGAAGATCTGGGCTTGAACAGTGATCGTCCCAGGTCGGGTCTGAACCAAAGATTTCCTTTGATCATACTCTTCTTTGAGGTCAGGAGGAAATTTGGCATAGAAAGTTTCGACCATCTCTTCGATCTCTCTCTCTATCTTATCCAGAAAACCAAGATCGATTTCCACCTCTAATATCTCCCTAAATACCTCCAGAACTGACCTGGAGGCTTTTGGATAGGGGAAAGATGCCCCTGAAAGCCAATCTGGAATCTCCCCCATTAGGCAAAGGCTATCCAGCCCCCTCTTTTTGGCCACTGCTAAGAGGAGCCCGTTTAGCCCTGTGATCGTCCCTTCTCCCTCGCCTCTCTCGCCCAATTCGCTCATCAGAATGGTATTCGGATATTCTTTGATCTCCTGGATTAAGGCCTTCGAACTCACTACGGCAATTACCCTGGGCTTAAGTTGATGATGGCTCAGAGAGACGCAAGCCCCGGAGGTATAGACCCTCTTACAACCGAACTGGATGGCCACATCGATCACCAGGTTTGCCATCTGATAGGCCTTTTCACCACTCGCATACATTCTTCCTCCAACAGCGGGTTGCTCCTCACCAATGAAAAACAGTAAATCCTTATGACCAAGGCGTTTATAATAGAATTGATTCGATGGAAATTCCAACCCTTCTAATAACCCATCCTGAATGAAGACTTTTCTTGGATAGAAGAAATCCCAACTCTCAATTTCACCCAAAGGTTCAGCCTTTAACTGGTCTTTTAAGGCACTGACCGCAAGGATGCCAATATTTCCAATTCCAGGCCAACCCACAAACATCGTTGGGTTTTCGAGTTTTGGTTTTTTAAAGAGTTTAACTCCCATTTTCTTTCTCCCGAAAGGAATGGAGGTTGAGTTCGGTCGAAGAGGACTTGGGTCTCTGCCTTAGTCGTTTTGTGACAGGATGGCCTCTGAGGAGGACATAGGTTGCTCCCAACCCTCCATCGCATTTCCTTGCGCTGGAATAAGCCACCACCCATTTTCGCCATGGACCATGAGTCAACCATTCCACCACTTTCTTCTTTAAGACAGGTTCTGAGGGCGAAGAGAGTCCTCGGCCATGGATGATTAGAAGTCCTCGTTTATTATGGGTCACCGCCCATTTTAAAAATTCTTCAAAGGCCTCCTTTGCCTCTTCTACCCTTAGTCCGTGAAGGTCGATGTGAGCTTGGATCGAGAAATCCCCTCGATGGAGCCGTCTCGCCACATCGGGATGAATATGATAACCCGTCCCCTCAATATATTCCGGGGTATCCATGAGATTAAACCCTTTTCCATATTTAATGAGATGGATAAGGCGGGAGAGGGCTTCCGATTCCTCTTTTTCTCTAAATTTAGGAGGGACCGTAATCTTTGGACCTTTTCCAACACGATTCTCTTTAGGGATTGGCGTCACCCCCTTCATCGCCTCGTAAAATAACTCTTCCTCCTGTTGAGGAGTGAGGTCCTCCATGGGATTGCTCCCACTCCTCTTCGTTTGCTTCGGCAGTTGGATCTGCCTGGATTGAAGTAATGTCTTTATCTCCTGAAAGGGGAAATAAGTCAGAGTGGATTTTTTGACTTTCATTTCCAATCCTCCTCGCAAAGAGGGAGATTTAAAGGAGACTATTTCATTTTAAACAAATTCTTCATCTTTCTTTTAATTTGAGCCAGTTTGGATCTGCCTTGTAATCCTCAGCCTGTTTGGGTAGGACCTTCTCTAACATCGTCTTTGCCTCTTCGACCTGTTTTTCCCACTGGCTGGTTTTTTCTTCAAGGAGTTTAATGTCTGCCTTAAGTCTCCTCTTGAGGCTATCGGGTTTAAATTTTGATTCCTCCAATTCCCTCTCTTTTGCCTTCCAAGCAGAATAGGCGGTCTCATAATTCTTTTGGGCCTCTTTCAATTTATCATTCCACTCTTTTACCTTGGCTTGCCACCACTCCTCTCCACGTCCTAAGAGGTCCTTCGTCACAGGGGCTGTTTCCAATTCTTTGACCGCCTCTGTTCCCTTAGGGATTGAAGAAGGAGGCGTTGGTTCTTTCAGAGGTTTTTTCGTTTGAACCTGATCCCGGTATTTCTCAGGAACCTTGCTCATATCGTCTGTAAAGTGGACCACTCCCCTCTCATCCACCCATCGATAGAGTTCCTGAGATAAACTCACAGAGGAGTAACCTATCAATCCAACTAAGATAAAGATGGCTATCTTTTTCATCTCTCCAACCCCGGGCTTATGGATTAATGGGCTTCCGCCCAGTTCTTTCCTGAATGGATGGAAACCTTGAGGGGAACGGTAAGGGATACCACATTTTCCATTTCATTCTGAATCATGGGTAAAACCCTTAAGGTTTCTTCTTCAGGGACTTCAAAGATCAATTCATCGTGAACCTGCATAATCATTTTGGTCGAAAGCCCTTCCTTCTCGATTTGGTTTTGAATCCGGATCATGGCCAGTTTAATAATATCGGCCGCTGTGCCTTGGAGGGGGGTGTTGATGGCCATTCTTTCTGCAGCCTGTCGAGTGGCAGAGGTTGGAGAGGAAACCTCCGGAAGATAGCGACGGCGATGAAGAAGCGTGGTCACATATCCCTTTTGACGGACCTCCTCAAGACCCTTTTCGATATAGGCCCAAACCCCCGGGTATTTTTTAAAATATTGGTCAATATAGGCCTGTGCAATTTTTGGATCCGATCCTAATTGTTGGGAAAGCCCGTAGGCACTCATCCCATAGATGATGCCGAAATTGATCACCTTGGCCTCCCTCCTCATCCCGGGTGTGACCTTATCGATGGGGACGCTAAATATCTCTGAGGCGGTCCTGGCGTGAATGTCTTCATCCCTTCGAAAGGCCTCTACCAGAGTTTCATCTTGGGAGAGATGGGCGAGGATTCTCAATTCAATCTGGGAATAATCCGCTGAAACCATGACCCACCCGTCTTCAGGGATGAAGGCCTGTCGAAGTCGATTCCCCTCTTCAGACCGAATGGGAATGTTCTGGAGATTAGGATCACTGGAGGAGAGCCGACCGGTGGCCGTAACGGTCTGGTTGTAAGAGGTATGAATCCGTCCTGTTTCGGGATGAACCAATTTCGGAAGGGCGTCGATGTAAGTCGATTTCAATTTAGTGAGATTTCGATAGCCAAGGACTTCAAGGGGGAGGTCATGTTGAAAGGAGAGTTTTTCTAAGACCTCGACATCAGTGGAATACCCTGTTTTGGTCTTTTTGATCACGGGCAGTTTCAACTTATCAAAGAGGATTCTCCCCAGTTGTTGAGAGGAGTTGATGTTGAAGACTTCGCCTGCCATGGCATAGATCCGCTCTCTCTTTTCAAGCAGGTGCGTTTCAATCTCTTTGGAGAATTCTCTAAGAAAGTCCACATCGATCTTTACTCCATTCATCTCCATCTTTGCCAGGACCGTCACTAACGGCATCTCCACCTCTTGAAAAAGATCCATCAATCCTTCCTCATTCAATTTCGACATTAGGAGATGGTAAAGTTGAAGGGTGACCTCTGCATCCTCACAACTATAGGAGTGCCAGTTATGATATTTTGATCT
>CAZFDM010000219.1:0-3015 GCA_964517975.1 uncultured Syntrophaceae bacterium | reverse complement strand
CTTGGTGGCTATTTTCGGTATTGTCTATTGGGGAACCACTTCACAACAATTATCCTTCTTTCTCCAGAGGAGGACTTCAACCATTAAACTAATAACTGCCCTGTTCTTCTTTGTACTGGCAGGAATATTGATAACCCTCTTTTTATAAGGAAATCATGTTACTCAAATCCTATAAAATCACACGCATTCTTCCTTGCATCGCTGATCCTGAAAAGATTCGGGTCATCGCTGAGATGTCGGACGAGATTCATGGAATCTTCCCCTATCTCAATGCGATTATTAAAGGGTGTATTTACAATCATCCTGCTCTCACCCTAACCATCAGGAAGGAAGAAAAACTGATCACCCTCCATGCCAACCATATCACCATGACTTTGATCGAAGATGAAAAGGAGGCTGAGGAAGTTCTAAATTGGCTGAAAGATTTGATTAACGAAACTTACCAAAAAAAGGACCAAATTGAACCCAACTATTCCTCAGGGGATCAGCTCAAACCATCCGATATTCAAAAGCTTCTTCCTGGAATAAATTGTAAAGAATGTGGGTTCCGAAGTTGCCTTGCCTTTGCCTTCAAATTGGTTGATGATAAGATTGGGATTGAAAAGTGTCATCCTCTTTTTACAGATCAATTTAAAGAGAAACGAAAGATCCTCCTTGAAACATTAAAGGATGCAGGGTTGAAGGTTCCGCCTGAATTCATAGAATCCCAAACGAATTAGAGAGGGAGAGCCAATGGAAGATATATTTGAAAAAACAGTGGAGTTAAAAAGAACTGGAAAACCCTTTGCTCTTGCTATTGTTATTAAAACTCAGGGCTCGGTCCCAAGAAGGGCTGGGGCAAAAATGATCGTTCAAAAAGATGGAATGACTTTTGGAACGATGGGCGGTGGAGATCTCGAAAAAAGGATTATAGAAGAGGCATTGGGGGTGATAAAAGAGGGAAACCCTAAGCTCACCTCTTTTATCCTGGACCCCGAAAAAGGGAAACTCGATATGATGTGTGGAGGAGAAGTCGAGGTATATATTGAACCTATTCTTCCTGATGATAAACTGATTATCTTTGGTGCTGGTCATATTACGAGGTCTCTTGCTCCATTGTTGCAGAGATCAGGTTTTCTTGTATCTGTCATTGACGATAGCCCAGAGCTTCTTCAAAAGGATATGTTCCCCGAGATTGAAAATTTAATCTTAACCAATATGGAGCAATTTGCCAGAGATCTTCCTTCCGATTCAAGAACCTATATTGTACTTCTCTCGAGAGGATTTTCAAAAGATAAAGAGATTCTAAATCAATTGATTCAAAAGGATTTCAGGTATATTGGAATGATTGGAAGTATGAAGAAGATATCAACGATGAAAGAGGACCTTCAGAAAATGGGAGTTCCGAAAGAAGTCTTTTTAAAACTATATGCCCCAATTGGTCTGGACATTGGTGGAGAGACCCCTGAGGAGATTGCCATTAGCATCGCTGCAGAAATTATTGCGGTGAAGAAGGGTAAATTGGAAACCCTGAAGAAAAAAGGAGGCAGAGAAGATGTTGCTCAATGATTATCAATTAAGAATCGTTCTTCCAGAATGTAATTTTTCGGCAGAGAAGGTTAATGCGATTGTGACACTTTCCGAAGATATCACCGAAATACTCCCCTACCTCAATCGAGTTTTAAAAGGTCTTCACTACATTGATCAAAGCAAAATTCTGACTGTAAAGATGGAAGGCCATCTTGTGACCTTTCGACCCAAGGAGATCGCCATTACCAAACTTGAGGATGAAAACGAGGCGAGACAGGTGATGGAGAGGTTAAAACAGATCATCAATGAAACCTATCAAAATCGGGAGAAGATTCAACCAAATTACACGACGCCAAAAGAATTAAAATCGGCAGATATACTTAAACTCCTACCAGGAACTAACTGCAAGGAGTGTGGGGAAAGAACCTGTTTTTCATTTGCCTTTAAGTTGGTAAGACACGAGACTGAAATCTCAAAATGTAAACCCCTATTTTCGGAAAAGTATGAAGAGAAACGAAAACCATTATTCAACCTACTTACCTCTTTTGGATACGATGTCCCAGAAGGATTTTGATTATTTCATTCGAATTCAAAATAGGGAGGACAAGTTAATGAAAGAGTGGCAAGAGATGGGAAAGGAGATAAGGCGTTACTTAAATCCTGAGACTTTTCCAGTGGCCATTAAGATTCTAAAAGATAAAAAGGAGGTCCCGGATGGCACCCGAACTCCTTTGAGAGAACTTAAAGTTAAGATTGCCCACTGTCAGGCGCAAAGTATTTGCCGAAGATATGGGTGGACAATTGCAATGACCAGGGAAGACTTAGGATGCGCCATTTCAGGATATACTTATGGATGGGAATCCATTGAAAAAGAGGGGGCAATTAACTTCTTCATTCGAATGCATTATGCCTCTAATGAAGAGGTGGGGCTAAAAATCCTTCGCTCTACTCGAGCCTTAGAACCCGGCAAATGTGAGGCTGTGGTCTATTCTCCCTTAGAATGGACGAAGGTAGAGCCAGATGTGATTCTTTTTTATTTGAATCCTGCCCAACTGATGCGATGTCTCCATGGAAGCACTTATAGAAAAGGGGATCCTATAACAAGTTCTTTCTCCGGCAGGGCAGGAACATGTACGGAAGGCGTTTTAGGAGCCTACCTTGATCAGTCTCCTAAGGTGGTAGTTCCGGGAAATGGAGATCGGGTCTGGGCTACAGTCCAAGACCATGAAATGGCTTATGTCATCCCCTCTTCCCATCTTAAAGATTTCATTCTGGGGCTTGCGGAAACCCATAAGAAAGGAATTCGTTATCCCATTCCTTCCTATATGCGTTATCAACCTGAAGTGGGCCTAACTCTTCCATTAATAGATATTTTCAAGCTTCCTAAGAAGGATAATTGAAGGTGTATAAAATAATGGAATGGAAACATTTGACTAAATTTGTTCTCTGGATGGGAATAATTGTATTTCTATTAGGGGCTCTTAAACCCATCTACCCCAATGAATC
>CAZFDM010000218.1:0-9592 GCA_964517975.1 uncultured Syntrophaceae bacterium | reverse complement strand
CTTCTGACCCTTTTTTTAGGGATGAGAAAAAGAACCCGTCTGCTGATCCTCCTTTCTACAGATCGGATGGCCTGAAAGACTCTTGGGGTTTTTAGGGGAGGGTAAAGAGTTGGGTGGGAAGTCATATAATGGATGGACTTTATAAATGGCCTGCCTCCTATTTCAGAGGTGATATCTCTGAGAAAGCCTTTTTTCTGGTTATTGTAAATCCAATCTGAAAAATAATGGAGCCGAGAAGCGTAATCCTTTCGCCGGCCATCTCGGTAACGAATCTTCTGGAGAATTCTTTGATAGGCCTTAAACGACCTCTTTTGAGATCTTAGAAGCAAGGTCAGACCTAAAACATTTTCAATAAAGGTCACACAATCAAACTCTCTTAAGTTTACTAATGGAGGCTCCTCCTGTTTTATTTTGAGGGTTTCCGAATGATAAGGGGTGCCCAAAAAGAGTCTGCCAATTTCAAGAACTATCTGGCCAGGTAATTCCTTTAAGATTTCTTTTTTGTCAAGACCCCTGAGGAGTTGTTCAAAGATTTTTTTGTCCCTTTCCTCGGGAGTCAAGGTTCCTTTCCTATCGGTTTTCCAAACCATGAGAAATTTTTATCAGGGTAATGTTTGAGCGAGACGGATCAATTTCCAGGTTAAGGTCTCTGTAAGCACGGTGATATCTTCTGTAGTCAGATAATCCTTAATGTTTTTATCAAATAGGATATTTCCGCCTGGAGGAACTTCATCATCCCCTCGCCAGAGGGAGATCACGATTCGCACGAAGGGGAAGGGGTCAATGCTCACAGAAACTTCTCCATAACCTGATGGATGACCTCCGATTTTCTTTGCAACCTCGAGAAGCCCTTCAGGTTTGTCACCAAAGGATCTCAGGATGGGTTGTAAGGTTCTCTGTTGAAAGGCAGGGCAGTAAAATTTCCCTCCCTGAAGTTGGGTATAGGCGATCAGTTTATTGGTGAAAGGAGTTCCTCTTGCCTGAGTCAAGTAGTGGAGGATTAATATCCTGTCCTTGATGGGAACCTTCTCTTCACCATCTTTCAGTATGATTTCCCCCTTCAGGATGTCAATCAAATAGGTTTGGTTCAAATAGGTGAGGGTGATTCTATTCGGATCGAACGGATGAGCCCCTGTTCTTCTGCAAAGGTCTTCTAAATTCATTCCCATCAACTTTTTACAGGCAAGTTCATAGGCCAGTTCAAAACCCTCTTCTGAGGGATTAAGATACAGACTCATAGCCAGCCACCTTTAATATCTTTTTGATAGAAATGGAGGAGGGAGAGTCTTCAGGGATTTTAAGGAGGGACTCCCCTTTTAAATTATGCTCCCTTACCATTGGGTCGAATTCGATCCTTCCTAAATATCTCTCGCCACTCTGGAGCAAATGGTTCTCGGCCTCATCCGTGAATCGGTAGTTTCCAACCAGGTAAAAATTTTTATAATTTATTCTTACACCCTTTGTCACATATTTGATTCTCTCGATATGTTTGGCAGATTTTTCTGAGGGATCGAGCACAACAAAAAGATCATCGATGTCCGGGGTAATCTTTCGGTTAAGATGCTCTAATCCAGCAGGGGAATCCACAAGGATCATCTCATAATTTCTGTGGATCATCCGGATGGTTTCCTTGATCATCTCATCAGGCAAGCAGTAACACCCCGGTGCGAATCGGGTCCCAAGGGTAATGAGATCAAACGTTTTATCCCGATAGAGAATCTCCCCTTCTTCTATCATGCGTCTCAGGAGATCAGGAGCCTCTTCCTTCCCTTTGCTCTCCCTTCCCTTCGCGATGATTCTCGAGAGGGCCTCGGAGATGGTTGTTTTTCCCTCTTTTTCTAAATCGACGCCCAACATCTTTGGCAGGCTTCCATCTGGATCAAGATCGATAAGAAGAAGGGACTTTGTCTGGATATACCTTGCAACGAGAGCGGTGAAAGTCGATTTTCCGGTTCCGCCTCTACCCGTTATGACATTAATCTTTCCCATCTTAAATCAACCCCGCTTTTTCTAAAATCTTTTTGATCGAGCGACACGCAGGAGAATCTTCGGGGAGCTGCCGAAGAGGGATTCCCGTGAGGTTATATTCTTCTACTTTCGGATCGTAATCGATCTTTCCCAAAAACAGTTCTCCTGCCTCTTGAAAATGTTTTTCAGAGGCCTCATCAAACATATAATTTCCTACCAGATAGAAGTGATGGTAGACCGTTCCCACCTCCCTTAAAAGGAGTTTGACCTTTTTGATATGAGTCAGGGATTTTTCTGAAGGATCGAGAATAAGGAAAAGATCATCGACTTCTGAGACGATGTTTCGATTGAGATGTTCCAGACCGGCTGGGGAATCGACCACCACATTGGTATAGTTTTTGGAAAGTTCACCGATGGTCTTCCTCAGGAGATGATCAGGATAACAATAGCATCCCTCAAGGTCTTTGGTCCCAAGGGTCATCACATCGAATCCTCTGCCCTCATAAAGAACCTCTCCCATGAGAAATCCTTTAAATCGATCCTCCACTGGGGTGAGGGGGCTTCCGCCTCTCTGCCTTTCTTTTACTGCATCATAAAGGGCTTCAACAATGGTCCTCTTCCCTTCTTTACGAAGGTCTATTCCAAGCATATCAGCCAGGCTTAAATCAGGATCAAGATCGATCAGCAGGGATGGGGGTCTAAGAAACCTGCTCATCAGTGCAACAAAGGTTGATTTTCCTGCTCCCCCTCTTCCTGTGGAGACAATCCTTCTTGCCATTTTTTCTAAACCTCAATGATCCTTCAAGTCATTCCTGCGAAAGCAGGAATCCAGATTTTTTATGTTTCTGGACTCCTGCCTTCGCGGGAGTGACGGTTATGGTCATTTCCAGCTTCAGCAGAAGAAAGTTTACTGATTGGTGATACTTTAATTACAGCGTGATATTCTTTTGGGCAGACTTCAAGACATGTGCCACATTTTGAACACTTTTCTTGATCGATGACTTTGATCTCTCCCTTTCTCCCCTTAATCGCTTCGGTAGGACAGACCAGAATACAATGTTCACAGGCCCGATCACATTTCTCAGGAAGAATGAAGTAGGCGATCAAATCCTTGCAGACTAAGGCAGGGCAACGCCTTTCGAGGATGTGGGCCCTGTATTCATCGCCAAAGTAACGGAGGGTTGTCAGGATTGGATTGGGGGCTGAACGACCCAGTCCACAGAGGGAGCCCATTTTGACATCCTCAGATAATTCTTGGAGGAGTTCCAAATCCTCGGGTTTAGCTTTCCCTGTGCAGATATCTTCCAGAATGCTAAGGAGGTGTAACGTTCCCATCCGACACATCGTACATTTCCCACAGGATTCTTTTGTGGTAAAGTCAAGAAAGAATCGTGCTGTATCCACCGCGCAATCCTCCTCATCCATAAAGATCATTCCACCCGAGCCCATCATGGAACCTGCCTCCTGAAGGGAGTCGAAATCAATGGGGATGTCGATTAGGCTTTCTGGAATACAACCTCCTGAGGGACCTCCAATCTGGACCGCCTTAAATTGTTTCCCATTGCGCATCCCACCTGCAATGTCAAAAACGAGTTTTCTCAGAGTGGTTCCCATTGGAACCTCTGTAAGACCAGGGTACTGAACTTTCCCTGCAAGCGTAAAGACTGCAGTTCCTTTGCTGTAATCTGTCCCAATGGATGTAAACTTATCTGCCCCATCCTTAATGATCAATGGGATATAGGAAAAGGTCTTAACATTATTGAGAAGGGTAGGGTTTCCCCATAATCCAGACTCTGTAAGACGAGGAGGCCTGACTCTTGGTTCACTTCTTCTCCCCTCTATGGCTGAAACCAATGCGGTTGCTTCACCGGAGACAAAGGCACCTGCCCCCTCGGCAATCTTAATATGAAAATTAAACCCCCTTCCAAGGATATCGTCTCCTAATATCCCCACTTCCTCTCCTTGGAGGATAGCCTTTTTAATCCGCTCAATAGCCAATGGATACTCGGCTCTAACATAAATATAACCTATCTGAGCCCCAATTGCATAGCCAGCAATGATCATCCCTTCTATGACCTCAAAGGGGTCACTCTCTAAGATCACCCTATCCATAAAGGCACCAGGATCCCCCTCATCGGCATTACAAACAACATATTTTGTTCTCCCTTCAGCATTATGACATAACTCCCATTTGACCCCTGTAGGATATCCCGCCCCACCTCTTCCCCGAAGCCCTGAACTTTTTACTTCTTCAATGATCTTCTCTGGAGACATCTTTAGAGCCTTCTCAAGGGCGACAAAACCCCCATTTACTATGTAGTGATGGATATTTTCAGGATCGATATAACCACAATTGCGAAGGATAAGACGAAGTTCATGTTCAAATCTTACGAGTTCGGGTATATAGGGAGCCTTTTCTCCATTTACCTCCAGTGTTCCTAAGGCAAGCTCGAGACAGGGATCATCGCTTAGGAGATAACCTTCCACAAGGCGAGAAACCAGATCTGGAGTGATATTGTGATAGACAATTCGGAGGGATTCTGGTTTGGAGATGATCACTAAAGGCTCAGCATAACATAACCCAATACATCCTACTTCAATAATGGGTGCCTGGATATTCTGTCTTGATAATTCCGTTTTAAAGGCTTCTATGACATCCAAAGCCCCTGCAGCCCTTCCACAGGTCGCTGTTCCAACGAGGATATGGGGAGAGGCCTGGAGCTCCTCCCACTGGGCCTTAGCCATTTTTTTAATCTCATTAAATGTCAATTTCCTCTTTTTTTTCCTGTCGATAAGGAATTAATGATTCCTCTACTTTAAAAGGGGACATCTTGGGATATATTTTGTCCTTTATGACCGTGACAGGAGCTAACATACAACAGCCAATACAGGCCACCCGTTCAAGGCTAAATTGTCCATCCTCTGAGGTCTGCCCGACCTTAATGTTAAGTTCCCTCTCCAAAGCCTCTAAGACTAATTTACCCCCTGCCAGATGACAGGCAGTCCCCATACACACCTTAATATGGTTTTTACCAAGGGGGGTTAATCGAAATTGGTTGAAGAAGGTAGCAACTTCCCAGACCTGGATGGGTTTAATCCCGAGAAAATTCGCTACCCATTCCATTGCTTCTTTTGGAAGATATCCAAATTCTTTCTGAACTTTAAGCAGGATAGGGATTAAACCGTTTCCCTCATTTCTAAACTTTTCAAGTATCGTAGAGAGCTTTTCAGCCGAAAAGCCCTCTTCCTTCTCTTTCATCTCCTTAAGGTCTTAACATATTCTGGGAGAAAAGCCCCAATCCCAGAGGCCTCTCTTGGACCCACCACCACCTCCCAACCTGGAAGGGCATCCTCCAGTTCGCCTTTAATTCTTGCCACTCTTCCAGGGATCACGAGTTTCTTATTTTTGACCTTACTTTCAATCCCTGATTTCTTCACCATTGCACCTACTTGATCCCCTGTAAATTTGCCTGCTGCCCAGCCGGTAAGAACCCCCAGTCCTTCTGCGTCTTTGACACAGAGGTAGGCTGGGATTTTAGTGGCTTCAATGGCTGAGGAAACGATAAAATAGGTGAGGGCCCAATTGGAGGTGACCAGCACGGGAGCATTCTCATCGGGGGTTCCTATCTCATAATATTTTTCCTCAACAGCCATTGGGAAACGAGGATCGGTATAGATATTTAGGCGTTGGACTAGTAAGGGAAGAAGAGTATATTGGTCGAAATCTGAAAGGACAATGATGGCAGCAAATTTGTTTATGAAGACCGATGCTGCCAAAATCTCCTTTATTCCATCCTTTGCGATGAAGCAGGGAAAGGCAATCGTTGGATATCCTAAGGGTCTAAACCCTTGTTTCAAAGCCGCCCTCCGGATAAAGGTCTGGTCTTTGATGGCTTCCAATAGGTTTTTAGACCCAGGGTCTAAGACGGCATCATCCAGTTTGGCCTCTTTTAGTTTGATGGTCAATGGAATTAATTCCTCAATGCTTGCTCCCCGAACACCCACAGGAGTTGGTTTCTCTTTCAATTTTGGTATGGCTTGGTCGATGTTCTCCTTTGTGATGGGGTAGAGCAGAGGCTTTCTTTCAGCACAGAGATCACGGGCTGAGAACAGAGCATCCAGGTCCTGCGAGATAATAATCATTCCAAGGTCTGTAGAATTGACAACCTTTTTTACCAGGCCAAGGAATTTGTTCTTATCTCCGGATTCAAACTGAAGGGCGATCAAATCCGCCTTAAGCGTCAGTCCAACCCAGGGGAATTGGAGTTCTTTAATCTTCTTGATCTTTTCATCAACCTTTGCCTCACTCTCTTTATCTGAAATGAGGATGGCCATTCCTGGTGGATGGACATAGGTTTTTTCATGCCGATAAATCACCTCTTCATTTCCAATCTCCACCTTATTATTCCCAGTGCCTATGGTTACAAGTTTAATGGCTGGTGCCAAGAGGTCTTCAAGTTTTGCTTTCACCTCTGCAGAGAGATAAGGACATTTGTCTAAGGATGCCCCACCCGTTGCTAACTTCATGGCAAAGGCAAAGCAAGTTGGGAAACCACAGTCCTTACAAGGTTTTCTCCCTGGAAGCATTTTGACTATTTCAGATCCTGATATTGGCATACTACACCTCCTCTTTATTTGAGAATAACGTGACCGTGTCCGTGATCCATGTTTGGAGACCTGACACGGACACGGTCACGATCACGATCTATGTCGGGAGTTCCACCTCCCCTTTTAACCATGGATGTCCAACCTTCTCTAAGAAGGCAGTTAATTCATCTGGGTTTTTTGCATCCTCTTCAGTAGCAATCTTATCGTATAGGCCCTTTGCTTCAAGGACATCTCTGAACCTCTCCTTAATCTCTTTGGGCATCCAGACGATTCTTGCCAGACCCCCATCTGCCTGAATAAATTTTGGAGAACGAAGTTGCTCAAGCCCGGTCCCTAACCTTCCTTCTATCTGTTTTCCTCCTGAGGTTTCACCTGCCATACGGGAGAAGGTGATTCCAATAACGGTCTCCCCCTTGTATTCCCTATTCACAATACCAAATGCATCAACTTCAGGAATATAAAAGACGATTGCCTGGAAACAACCACATGAGGTATGGGGATGCTCAAAAGCGCTATAGAGATAAACCCGGTCATATGTCCCTAAGGACTTTTCCGCCACCACTTTATTGACTCCCTCATACTCTCCCTTAGCAGGATCGATTAATTCTCCTTTCTCGATCGCGAAGATAGGCCCTTCGGGGTCAATCTTTGCAGCCGCCCGACCGTCAAACCAGTTGATGGCTCCGCAATTGGCAATTCGGTTGGGTGCAATGATGGAGCAGTGGGTGGGAGCAAAACTCTGACAAAGGACACAACCATAGAACATATCGACATCCTCATCCTTAAGTTGTCGGGCCCTTTCATCTCTTGCCTCATACCTCTTTAAGGCCTCTGGCAAGAGTTCTTCCACTTTTTTCGGATCCGTGATGATCGTCGTTTGAATCTTCTCAATGATAGGCATCTCCGAGGTGAATAGAAAGTTAAAGATCTCGCCTAACTCCTTGAGAGAGGTAAACCCTTTCTTATAAGCATCTGTGCTGACCCTGACCCACATGTCCTGCCTCTGGTTCATATGATACCATCCCTGAATGAAATTAAGGTACATGTGAATCTTTCTCTCAATAATAGCCTCTGCATCCTTATCTAAATCGGCTCCTGCCACATCAATCAAAATGGCAATAGGATAGGATCCGCCCTTATCCGCCTCAGGGTCATAAGGGGCCAGTTCACTCAGGTCAGGTCCGATGATCTCAACCTTTTCGTTTTCAATTTCATCGGGGCTTTTGACTGTGGCCAGTTCAAACTTATGGGCAACCTTTGGTCCTCCAAACTCAATGTAGAGGTTTTCCTTTCGAATCACTTCTCCTTCATATTGAGGTCCAATGTCAACATGAAACTCCATCTTTTTTCTCCTTTCGTAGGATTGATTATTCTTTCTTCAGGTGTTCGATTAAACCCTCCAAGAAACTCTTCCACTGTTCATCTTTCCGGTAATTGGGGAGAGAAAAATCAGCATGGGGGTAATAGTATTTGCAAAGGGTCATGGTCTTAAGGTGCGGGGCAAAATGCTTCAGCACGGAAAGCCCCTGTTCCCCAAGATCGGTTCTGAAACCGAAAAACATGACCAGGTCATGATTCCCTTCTTTTCTCACCCCCTTCCAATTTGGATCCTTCAGGGCATTGATGATCTCAACAATGTCATAGACACTGTCAGGCATGGCTCCCAATTCTACCATCTTTGATTTGACCGTGGCGGTAGCACAGGTTGGGATATTCTTAGCCTTTGAAATGTCCAGAGCATATTCGAGAAGCAATTTCTCGCCCAAGGTAATCTTCATCAAACGTGGACCAAGAACAAGAAGAGGCCTCTGTGCCTTTAAAACTTGTTTGGCATATTCTGAAGGGTCTTCAACCAGCCTGGCTGTTCTTGTTCCTGTAAGGACATTGACTCGATGAAAGGGCAACATTGGAGCTAACTGACTCATCTTTTCTTCCTCCTTTTTAGTGTATGACTGAATCCACCGGAACCTTGGTTGGATAGGTCCCAATGAGGGTTGGAAGTCCGACTGGTTCTTTAGGTTTCCAGCCGATCTGGGTTAGATAGGCTTTGACCTCTTTTTTGTAAACGAGAGGAATATCCGCATCTCTTCTCACATAGAGGGGAAGGTCTTCTGGGAGACCGCCCCCCATATATTTCTTGTAA
Organism: uncultured Syntrophaceae bacterium; assembly: GCA_964517975.1. GTDB lineage: Bacteria > Desulfobacterota > BSN033 > BSN033 > UBA1163 > JBBIRM01. The sequence continues at coordinate 873 of CAZFDM010000218.1, read as the reverse complement.
AGGGAGATGTAATGGTTCAGTTTGATTGCTCTTCCTTGAGGTGTATCATTCTTCCGGATGCAGAGTTTAGGGATCATCACCATAGCCTTCTCCTTTGTCTCACAGACATAGGCTAAGTGCTCGGGCGAAGGTTCCCCTGTTTCTACAATCTGTCTCTTTCTTGCATCCATCACCTTCCATTCATCTTCTTCCTTTCTTGAAAGATAGAGTCGTCTATATTTTGAAGAATGGGGGCCAAGGATGACTGGAACACCTAACCGGTTAAAGCCCGTAGCAATGGAGGCTGCCTTTTGAGAATAGGCCCCCCAGGCAATGCCGACTGCTCCAACTCGGTTAAGGACATAGTCGGCCATGACTTCGTAGTTGGCTCTTAAAGGTAATGCAGCAAAGATATTGGCAATTTTAATGGCAGCACCTGAGATATGGCTGTTTGCCACGCATGAACCAACATTGACAACACCACCTGCATCAAATTCAGGAGGATATTTTTCATAGATCGTCTTTCCATCGGCATCCTTCCACATGCCAACGGCCATCGATGTACAACCTGAAACGACTACAATATATTTCCTCCGAGCAAACTCATCAACAATTTCTGCGAGGTCCCGAATATCAGGGAAATTAGAACATCCTACTAAGGCGACAACTCCAGGAATAGTTCCTAAGGTAATGGGTGCGCCTACGGTTCTTATTTCGGTATCCATAATCGGACCACGTCCTGCCCTTACCTTCCAAGTCTCTTTGCTTGCCCCAACTTGCATAATCTTGAAGATAGGAATGTTCCGAGGACATTCTTCCTCACATTTGCCACAACCAACACAGAGATTAAAGATCTCTCGGATAGTATCATAATTTCCTTTAGCAACATCACTT
>CAZFDM010000217.1:0-4360 GCA_964517975.1 uncultured Syntrophaceae bacterium | reverse complement strand
CTTGAAGTCCCCCCTTGAATTCATTAAAATCCTTTTCAGATGAGTGTTCCGAAGCAAGAAGATCTCCCGCGCCTTGTGATTCTTCTCGGACCCACGGGAGTGGGAAAATCTGAACTGGGCATCCAGTTAGGCGAGCAGTTTGGGGGTGAGATCCTTAATGCCGATTCCATGCAGGTCTATCGTTACATGGATATCGGAACAGCCAAACCGTCCAAAGAGCAACGGGGACGAGTTAGACATCATCTGATCGACCTTGTCAACCCAGACCAATCCTTTAATGCGAACCTCTATCGACTCTGTGGGCGCAAAATCATCGATCAGTTATATCAGGAAAGAAAGCCTATGTGGGTAGTGGGAGGGACCGGGCTCTATATTAAAGCCCTAACTCAGGGTCTCTTTCCCTCTCCCCAAATTGACCCAGCCATTAGGGAAAGATTGAGGAAAGAAGCAGAGGAGAAAGGGAAAGATTTCCTATATCAGCGTTTGAAAGAGGTTGACCCCAAGACAGCCTCCACCCTTCATCCGAACGACCAATTTCGAATCATAAGGGCACTGGAGGTCTTCGATTCCACAGGAGTTCCCATCTCTTTCTTTCGAGAGCAACATCGGTTTGGAGAAAGACCCTATCGAACTTTAAAAATTGGCTTGGAGATGGGGCGGGAATATCTCTATGAGCGAATTAATCAAAGGGTTGACAGGATGGTAGAGCAAGGGTTTGTTGAAGAGGTTAAGGGCTTGTTGGAAATGGGTTATGGCCCTGAATTGAAATCCATGCAGAGTTTAGGTTACAAACAAATGGTTCAATTTTTATTGAAAAAGATGGGATGGGATGAAACCCTAAGGCAGATCAAACGGGATACCCGTCACTATGCAAAACGACAATGGACCTGGTTTAAGGCTGATCCAGAGGTCCGATGGTTCGATCTCACCACGAACGGAGAAAAGATATTAGCGGAAGTGTCTTCATTTTTAAGAGGAGGGTAAAACGTTATGACGAAGAATCAGATCAATGTTCAGGACCAATTTCTTAACCGAATCCGAAGAGACCGAATTCCTGTGACCATCGATTTGATCAATGGCCAAAGGAAGGAGGGAGTCCTATTTAGTTTTGATAACTTCTCTCTTATCCTACGTGGGGACAATGATCAGTTGATCTACAAACATGCCATTTCTTCAATCTCTGTAGATCAAAAATTGAATCTTACGGAGACAAAGTAAGAGAGAGCCCATGGACGTTCATGAGATTAAACCCATTCTGGAAAGCCTTTTATTTGTTTCGGATTCTCCTCTCAGGCTTGAAACCCTTCTCGAAATATTTTCTGATTCAAGTAAGGAAACCGTTTTAGAAGGAATTGAGCAGATCAAGAGAGAGTATGAGGGTGATTCGAAGGGGTTTGAGTTGGTGGAGGTAGCAGGTGGGTATCAATTTCGAACAAAACCGAAATGGTCAGAATGGGTCCATCGACTTAAAAAAACTAAAGTGGTAAAACTGAGCCGCTCTGCCATGGAAACCCTGGCCATTGTGGCCTATCGCCAGCCTATCATTCGGCCTGAAATCGAGAGGATTCGTGGGGTGGATTCAGGATGGGTGCTTCGAGCCTTGATGGAAAAAGGGTTGATTAAGATCATTGGCCGAAAAGACCTTCCAGGACGACCGATCATTTATGGAACCACCAAGGGTTTTCTTGAACTCTTTGGCCTAAACTCCCTTGCTGATCTCCCGACCCTCAAAGAGATTTCCCCTCCACCCATGCCAGAAGAAGTAGGTGGGGAAGAGAAATTGGGAGGAGAGTCTCCGGTGTCTCTTGCTCAGGGGAACCCCTCTGGCCTTAAGATAGAAGATTAAGGAAGACCATTGGCTGTCGAACGCATCCAGAAAGTTTTAGCCAGAGTCGGGATCGCCTCAAGAAGGAAGGCTGAGGAGATGGTGATGGAGGGGAGGGTGACGGTTAATGGAGAAGTAGTGAGAGAATTGGGATTTAGGGTTGATCCCTCAAAGGATCATATTAAAGTAGATGGGAAGAGGATTCCAGATGTTGAGCCAAAGGTTACCCTTCTCCTCAATAAGCCGAGAGGATATCTTTCAAGCGTTGAGGATCCAAAAGGAAGACCTACCGTGAGGGACCTTATAAAGGGGGTGAAATGGCGTCTTTACCCAGTAGGTCGCCTCGATTTCGATGCAGAAGGACTCCTCCTCCTATCCAATGACGGTGACGTTGCTTACCGCCTTTCACATCCAAGATTTGAAGTCCCAAGAACTTACCAGGTTAAGGTGAGGGGAGTTCCAGAAGAAAAAACCTTAGGCCGACTCCAGAAAGGTGTTTCGCTTGAAGATGGGAAAGCAAGGGTGCGGTCCTACCGCCTTCTCCTTTCGAGAGAAAAGAATAGTTGGGTCGAAGTCGTGGTGACCGAAGGGAGGAACCATCTGGTAAAGAGGATGTTTTCAGCCATTGGTCACCCAGTGCTTAAACTAAAGCGTGTAGCATTTGGCCCGATTCGATTGGGAAGTCTTCCCCTAGGTGAGTTTCGTTATCTTACTCCCAACGAGATGGAGAGACTTAGAGCCATTGGTTCAAAAGGGAAGGATCAAGGCCAAAATATAAAAAGATAACCAACCTAAACTCATGGTTGAGGGGATATGATCACTAAAGTCGAAATCACAAGAAAGGTGGTTCATCTGGCCACCTTAGCCATTCCCATTGGCTATGCAGGGATGGCTCAAGAGAAGGTCATTCGGATTCTTCTTCCTATCTTTTTGGGATTCCTCACAGTGGATCTCCTTCGCCACTACCATCGCGGGATAGCCTCTATCTTTCAAAAATATTTTTTTGGAAAAGTCCTAAGAGAGGAGGAAGGCCCCACCCTGATGGGTTCGACATTTTTTCTTTTCTCCACACTCTTAGCCATCCTCCTCTTCCCTAAAGAGGTCGCCATTGCAAGTATTCTCATCTTGATCCTTTCGGATACGACTGCCGCTTTGGTTGGAAAAGGGATAGGGAGGATCCCAATCTTTGGAAAGACCCTTGAGGGAAGCCTTGCCTTTCTCTTTTGTTCTTTACTGATTGTCTGGTGTTACCCCAATCTGAACCGTTTTTGGGGAAGTCTGGGGGCCTTAGGAGCAACCCTTGTGGAGGTATTACCCATTCGGATCGATGACAATCTCACCATCCCTTTGGTTGCAGGGACCATCATGATTTTCGGGGGGGGATGAGAGAAGGGATCGATTCTAAGGATTTTCCAATCTGTTCCATTTCCTTTTCCCTTCGGATGGGCACAATGGCAGAATGGATCTTTAGGTCCTGAAAAAGGAATGAAAAGGCCTTCTCAAATTTTTTCAGGAGGCTTCCGTTAGCCAGTGGGTTGAGACTGATCAGGGGTTTTTCAAACCGTTTAATCAGATTGCAGGCCTGAGAGAAATTAAAGGGAATGTGATTTTTATTGATGGGCATGGCATAGGCCCCCACCTCAAGCGGTTTGGCTTTTGGAAGGACAAAGGTGGTCCATTGACCTAAATAGATAGGGATGAATCCCTTCTCCCTAACCCTGGCTACCATCTCTTTAAGAAGGTCAATCCGCCCCAAAGAAAGAAGCCAGTCTCCATACCTTCCTCCTAATAAGAGAAAGGGAAGCTCCTGAGAGTCGAAGGAAGAAAGGACCTTATCGAATCGGATAGGATCCAAGAGGATATGGTCGATCTCTTTCTGAGTGAAGACATCAGAGGGTGGGGTTTGAGGGAGGACTTTACGTGCAAGAGAGGGAGGAAGGAAATCCTTTTTGATGGTTGAGATGAGTTTTGTTTCAAACCGTTGGAGAGGATTCCCAAAAAAGGTTAATCCTTCCTCCACCTTGATATGACAAAGGCCCATGAGGGTTTCATCTCCAATCTCTTGTTTAAATTTTTTGAAAGATTCTACATGTCCAAGGGAAGGGAGATCAAAGCACCAGGCCCCCATCTCGTAGGCCTTCTTCAGGAGAGATGAGAAGAGTTGGGGGTTAAAAGGTGGAGAAGGGAAGAGGGAGAAGATCACCCTTGTCAATTTTTTCCCTTCCAAGATAGCGATTGGGAATCGAATCATATTGCCATTTTATTATCTTCTTTTTCCATTTTCAAATGGGGTTTAAATTTGTCAAGGAGATCCTCTCGAGACCTCTGAAAAAGTCTGTAAAAACTCCCGAGGCAGAGTTCAACACCCTATGGATGCAGGCACAATCAGATGATTTTACTAACTGTAGTTTAGCAAAAATTTATAACCTATTGAAATAAAAGGAAAATTTTCAAAACCTTTTTGTCACCCTGAACTTGTTTCAGGGTCTCATAAATCTTTGATTTATAAGGTTTTTTAGATGCCGAAACAAGTTC
>CAZFDM010000216.1:0-17649 GCA_964517975.1 uncultured Syntrophaceae bacterium | reverse complement strand
TTATAGCAGGAAATGAATATAATTAAATTTTAAATAACCCCATTCATTCGACAAGGATGCCGAATTTTAAAATTCAAAAAACAAATTTATTTTTATTATCAAATAGTTAAAAAGTTTCGACAATTTTATTCAATTTCGACAAAACTGTCGAAAGAAATTATTGGATTCCCATCTTCACATTCTTCTCTCCTTGGGGAGGGGAAAAGTTGTTTTAAAGGCAATTTTAATGGATATGCCCGAGTTTTTATGTTGAATTGGTTTAAGAGATATTATAAATCGCTTGACCTATTTAAAATTATATGGCAATTTAATTAACATCGAATCAATAGATGGAGATAAGAAAATGCGCGCTAAAAAAACTTCTGGTAGAAAAGAAGATTTAAAGAAATTTAAAGAAGAGATTGTTCATCAATTCCATATCATTTCAGAAGATGTTATTACCCAAGTAAAGCAAGTAGCAGAAGGGGTGGCAAATATAGATGAAAAATTGGAGAGAAGATTTAATGAATTAAAAACTCAAATTCAAGAAACCAGACAGGAGGTTTTAGCGTAGGAAGCGATTAGCCCAGTCTCTTTCTTAATACCCAAGTACTTACTGAATAAAAGAATGAGGAAAAGAGAAAAAGGATAAGGAGAGAAATCCAGAGAGGAATAGAATGGCGAGACGAAAAGAGGGAGTTTCTTAAACACTCTACACTGTAAGTTAGTGGAAGAAGATAAGAGATGAACTGAATTGGTTTTGGCAAAGTTTCAATAGGAATAAACACACCGCTTAGAAAAATCATCGGGAATCGAAAGAGATTGGCTAAGGTTTGCGCCTCAAAAACCTCTTTTACCGCAACCGATACAAACCCACCCAGAGCTGAAAAGGCGATAGACGATAAGACGAGGGAAGAGAATAGAAGAAAAGGATTGAGTTTGGGAAACGAGAAGAAAACGAGCGATAAAATAAATATGGCCAAAGCAATAATGAAGCCAAAGAATGCACCACCAAGTAACTTCCCCATTAATACACCCTCCAGTGAAACTGGAGCCAGAAGCAGACGCTCGAAGGAACCCAACCTTCTTTCAAAGGTAATCACAACTGCCTCCATAGAGGTGGCTCCAAAAAGGAGGGTCATCCCAAGAAGTCCTGGAACGAGATCAATCATTCCGGTTGGGTTTCTTAAATAAAAAGCAAGCGCCATCGCCAAAGGGAAAAGAATTCCCCATGATATATTTGGAGGCTTAAAATAATAGCTTTTGATATCCTTAAGACCAATAAAATAGATCGCTTTTAGTTCATTCACAACCCTCATCACACCTTTTTCCCTTCTTTATCAACCATCATAATTTCCTTATCTAATCCTGTAATATTCACAAAGGCATCTTCAAGGGTAGGCTGGAGCGTGTTTACTGAACTAATGACAATCCCTCTCTCGCGAAGAGAATAAAAGACGCTTTCCAAGGATGGCCTTTTTGAAAATGTCAGGAGAAAACGATTTTGATTCTGCTTTATTTCCTCGACACCCTCCATCTCCTTTACCCATTTAGATAAATCAGAAGTTCCAGGATTCTCAACACCTACCTCTATGACAAACTTCTCCTGGACAGATCTTCTTAGGGCTTCTGGTGTATCATTAGCAATGATTCTCCCCTTTACAATAATGGCAATACGATGGCAAAGAAGATTTGCCTCTTCAATATTATGGGTTGTAAGAAAAATGGTTGTTCCCTGCCGATTGAGCTCCCGAATCATAGACCTCAAATTTCGGGCACTCATGACATCAAGGCCACTTGTTGGCTCATCCAAAAAAACAATAGGAGGTTTATGAACCAGAGCCGCAGCAATCGTAAGGCTTCGCTTCATTCCCTTTGAGAGTTTTGAAAAAGGAATATCTTTTTTGGACTCTAATCGGACAAGTTGAATTAGCTCTTCAGCCCTTTTCTCTCTCTCATCTTTCGGAACTCCATAGAGTTGTCCCATAAATAGAAGGTTTTCAAAGCATGTCAGTTCGTCATAAAGATTTGAGATTTCGGGGACTACTCCAATTTGGCGTTTTACCCGAACCGTTTCTTCTCGGATATCCAAACCCATCACTCTTGCCTTCCCCTCAGAAGGGGTAAGGAGTCCACAGAGCATCCGAATAGTGGTTGTCTTCCCTGCCCCATTGGGACCAAGAAAACCAAAAATCTCTCCTTGCTTTACTTTGAAATGAATATGATCGACTGCCAAAAGACCATTATAATACTTTGTTAAACCCTCAACTTCAATTACCCACTTTGTTTCCAAAATTCCTCCTTGACTTGTAGAAGGGGTGGAAGAAAAGAAAACCTTTCTCCCACCGAGCGAAACTACTCTTTTATCTTCTTTATCCTTTCTTCTACACGGGCGATCTCATCCTCAAGGTCGCGTTTGTAACTCTCGAGCCACTCCTTTTCCTTTTTTGGAGAAAGAGGTCGAGTGTGGTGAGGCATACAGCATCCCCCATAAAAATGGTGTCCCAAATGAAAGGGATGTCCCATTTTAGGTTCGCAACACATAGCATTCACCTCCTTTCATGCTTCGATCCTTTTTCATAATAATTCTTATAGATTCTTAAAAATTGATCGAGTGCCTCTTTTCTTTTCTGGATAGTGATGGCCCACCCATGAAGAATCTCTTCTCCCTGAGGAGTAATTCTATAGATCCTCTTTGCAGGGCCAGGCCCCTTTGTATCCCATTTTGATTTTACTAAGCCCTCTTTTTCCATACTCCTTAGATTTCTGTAGATTGCTCCCACATCTGGAGGGCTGTTATGGAAACGAAACTCTGATATTTTTTCAATCAATTCGTAGCCATAGGATTCCTTCCTCTTAAGGACAAGAAGTATGAATGGCTGGAGTTGTCTCGGAACCCGCCGCTCCGAACATCCGCATATGTTTTGATCCCCTTCTGACCTCAAAGAGGTTGGAGAATTATGGTAACACATGAATTTGCCTTCTATATGTTTAAATCATATAATAGTCAACATTTATTGTCAAGCCCTGAGTGTGAGACCTCTGAAAAAGTCCTTTTTATAGGGGAGGGTAAGGTTGAAAAGCCTTAGGATGTGGCCCTTGATCATCTTAATTGGTTTGGTTTTTTGTAGGGTAAGCCTTTATGGCTTACCGAACATCGGTAAGGGACAAGCCCTTACCCTACGGGTTTATATTGAGTAAGGGACAAGCCCTTACCCTACGATTTAATTTAGGTAAGGGATAAACCCTTACCCTACAATCATTTATCCGTATCCGCCCGCCCGATACGGGCAGGAAGGTTTTTCCCCTACCCTCCCATACTGAAAAATGTTTATGATGTACTTTTTCAGAGATCTCAGTGTCTTCCTCTATATAACCTGGGAAGGTAGATAGTGTAATTAAAATGATATTGATTTTTAGCGTGATTTAAGTGATAAATATTTCTATCTATAATTCAAGGAGAGAAAATGAAACTGAAAATTATTATTTTTACGGTGGTGATTGCTATATGCCTCGGGGCTTTTCTCTTCTACTTTTTTTATCTCGAGAACCCAAACCGAAAAGTCCTTGCCCTAGTTAACGGAGAAGAGATAACGGTCAAACACTTTAACGAAGAAATAAAAAAACTTGAGAGTCCGATCCGCGAGATGTTACAGGAAAATCCCGATAAACTTGTCGAACAAATGGTGATGAAAAGGGTTCTACTTCAGGAGGCTAAAAAACGAGGAATTACTCCTCCACCCAAAACCTATAAAGACGAAACAAAGGAGGGGTTATCCCCTGAAGGGGCCTTGATCGCTGAGCTAATAAAGCAGAAATTCCCTTCCCCGCCAGAAGTAACACGCGATGAGATTAAGACCTACTATAACCTATTTAAGGATAAGATGGGTGGGAGGCCTCTGGATCAGATGGCTCCCATGTTGGAAGAGGCCATCCGGGAAGGGAAACAACAGGAACAAATCGGACAATTTATGAATGAACTACTTAAGACGGCTAAAGTTGAAATCAATCAAATCCAAATAAAAAAAATTGCAATCAAACCTCCTGAATCCAATACCGAAGAGGATCTGAAAAAAGCCCTTACCAGTGGTAAACCCACCTTGGTGGACTTTGGAGCAAATTCCTGTGTTCCTTGCCGACAAATGAGACCTATCCTTAAAGATATCGGCACTGAATATGCAGAAAAGGCAAAGGTCCTGGTCATCGATGTCTATAAATATCAAAACTTGGCCAGAGAATATAAAATTATGCTGTTACCCACCCTGGTCTTCTTTGATTCAAAGGGGAAAGAAGTTTTTAGGCAGGTTGGGATTATGGAAAAAGAAAAGATTGTATCAAAACTCAAAGAGATTGGAATGGGAACTTGAATGATCATAGTGTGTTACACCCTGATCCAGCGTTGTTGGAGAATATAGTAGAGAACCAACCCAGCCAAATAAGCCACCCCCATATTCCACATCGCTGTTCCAGCAGTGATGAGCAGGATAAAAAGGTTTTGCCTCTTTAATTTGATGTCCTTAATCACCAAAGACAATTCCAATCCTGCAAAAAAGAGGATGACGCCCAAGACCGATCTGGGAAATACTTGAAAGAGGAGAGAAACAGAATCGCTTAAAAAAAGTCCTGTAAGAAGCACAATCAAACCCAGAATCACCAAGGCCCCACCTGTCCTTGCCCCAAATCGAATATGCCCGGCCATGCCCCCTGCCCCATGGCACATGGGAACCCCTCCAATGAACGTGCTTATTAGATTCATCACGCCATGATCAATCGAGATGGTTTTGGCGGTCACCTTCTTCTCTGGGAAGTAGGTGTTATTCTCTGCGACGGTTCCAATAATGGCATTTCCCAACGTGAGAGGGGCTTGAGGAAGACCGAGAATGAGGAAACCAGAAATAAGTTCTTTCCAGGTCATTCTTGCAAATGAGATTTCAGGAAACCGAAATCGCAGGGAGAGATGTGAAAACTCTTCTAAGAGTTCTGGTTTTTGAAGAAAAGCAAGAATGATTCCATATCCCAAGAGAATTAACATGGCAGGGAACCGTTTGCTGTTAAGGAGAAACAAGGTGATGAGGAAGCCAATGATGGCCAAAAGGGGTTCCTCCCTCATCATCTTCAACCCTTCAACCAAAAAACTGAGACCCAATCCCAGCATGATCCCGCGAACCACTGGTTTTGTAGTCACTTTCTCAATCCAGGTGATCGCTCCGGTAAATCCCATTAAAAGCCAAAAGAGCCCTGTAAAGATCCCTGATCCCCAGATCATCCCTTGGGTGATGCTTGCAGGATGGGCAATGGCCATCCCGCCAATGGCCTTCATCGGTTGGATAGGAATGGGCGTTTTAAAATAAAGGCCTACAAAGATCTTAAAGATCCCAAACGCCACCAAAATTCCTAAGGGGTCCATTTTGTTGAGTGTGATGTAGCCCACCACAAAAGGGATGAAGGTGCCGAGGTCTCCAAAGGCCCCTGCCAATTCCATTCGATTATACTCATTTCCCCAGAATCGCATAGGTTGTGTTTTAGAATATTCCATAACTCATATAATTTCAAGGACCTCCTTCTTGATTTGGACCACAATTTTCTTTTAAGATTGAATTGATGGAAGGATTCTTTAATCGACTTCTTAAAATAGACCTTTCCCAAAAAAAGTCATGGATTGAACCTATCCCTGATTCGCTCCTTCAACTCTATCTGGGGGGGAAAGGATTGGGGTCTTTTCTTCTCTTAAAAGAGACCCCCCCTCATACTGACCCTCTCTCTCCTGAGAATTGCCTTATTTTCACGCTGGGTCCATTGGCGGACACCCCCTTTTATGGTTCCAGCCGTTATGCGGTCTTTACCAAATCGCCTCAGACTGGAATCTATTCAGAATCCTATTCTGGGGGAAAAATCACGACGTCTATGAGCCGAACAGGTTATGATGCCATCATCATTCGGGGAAAATCAGAGCATCCTGTCTTCCTTGAGATCAATGATCAAGAGGGAGTCTTTCACCCTGCTTTGGATCTCTGGGGAAAGGAGACCTATGAGGCAGAAGATGAGATTCTGAAGAAGATTGGCGTGAAGAGTGCTGGGGCACTGGTCATCGGTCCTGCTGGAGAGAACTTAGTTAAATTTGCAGTGATCGAGGCTGAACACTGGCGGTCTCTTGGCCGTGCTGGAATTGGTGCGGTAATGGGCTCAAAGAGGTTAAAAGGAATTGTCTTTCACGGAAAGAAGCGGAGGGAGGTCGCTGATCCTGTTACTCTTAAAAAATTGGCCATTGAGTTCAGAGACCGGGTTAAAACCAACCAGATTGTTCAAATCTACAGGAAATATGGAACTCCGATGCTCGTTTCCATTATGAATACCATTGGTGCCTTTCCAACCCAATATTGGTCCAAAGGGAGTTTGGACGGTTGGGAAGGAATCAGTGCAGAAAGCCTGATGGAAAGATGTCGGGTGAGTCCCTCTGCCTGCCCCCACTGTTTTATGGCGTGTGGGAAAATCTCTGAGGTTAAAGAAGGTCGGCACAAGGGGCTTCGGATTATGGGCCCTGAATATGAAACGATCTATGCCTTTGGGGGACTCTGTATGGTAAAGTCCATTGAAGAGATTATCTATCTTAATGACCTCTGTGATCGGCTGGGAATGGATACGATTACGGCAGGGAATTTATCGGCCTTTGCCATCGAAGCATCAAAGAGAAATAAGATAGGAGAAAAACTCAACTATGGCGATGTGGATGCCATTGCAGAAATTTTAAAAATGATTGCCTACCGAAAGGGGATAGGGAAGGTTCTATCAGAAGGCGTTCGACACGCTTCGAAGGTCTTAGGAATGGAGAAAGAGGCGATTCATGTAAAAGGCCTCGAACCTGCTGGCTTTGATCCCAGGGTCCTGAAGGGGATGGGACTGGCTTATGCCACATCGGATCGAGGGGCTTGCCATCTCAGGGCTACCTTCTATAAATCCGAACTCTCAGGTCAGATTGCCCCTGATCAGATAAAGGGAAAGGCAAAACTTTTTGTGGATTATGAAGATAAGATGACCATTTTTGACACCTTGATCCTCTGTCGGTTTTATCGAGACCTGATCACCTGGACCGACCTCCAAGAGATTATAAAATCGACTTGTAATCTTCCATTTAAAAAGAAGGATCTAAAAACAGTGGCGTCCACCATTATTAATCTTGCCCGGAAGTTCAACCAGCAGGAAGGGGTCACTAAAAGAGAGGATAAACTTCCCCGCAGGTTTTTTCGAGAGGTTCTTCAAGAAACAGGAAAGACGATTCAGCAAAAAGACCTGGAGGTCATGTTAAAAGAGTACTATAAATTGAGAGGATGGAATTAGGGGTTTACCTTCTCCCAATAAATAGGATAGGTAGTAATAATCCATTTTTACAGGGTAATTCATGGTTCTAAGAAGTTTAAAAACAAAGATCCTTTTAAGCGTTATTGTTGCAGTGGTGGGAATCGAAGGGCTATTCCTTTACCTCAATATTCGTTCCCTCACCCGTCAGATTCTAAATAAAACTGAGGAAGAGGCATTCAACCTCAGCGAAACCATCCGCCTGAGCATCCGAAATGCGATGATCAAAGACCGCAGAGACGAATATCAGAGGATCATCGACGATGTGGCCCAGAGAAAGGGGATTGCGGAGGTAAGAATCTTTAATAAACAGGGGATGATTACCGTCTCTTCGGATCGCACAAAGGTTGGAACCGTAGTGGATAAACAGGCCGAGGCTTGCTATGGATGCCACAGGGAAGGCCAAGAGGCAAGGGTGCTTCTACCCTCCGATAGTAAAACCCGAATTTATCATAAAGAAAAACAGAGCCTTCTTGGTTTGATCAATCCCATTTATAATGAACCTTCCTGTTATCCCTGCCACCCAAAAACCTTAAATGTCTTAGGGGTGTTGGATACAACGATCAGTCTCGAAAGCTTTGAGAAAGAGAAGTCACAAATTTATAATAGGATGTTGATCTCAGGAATTATCAGCGTCGTTCTCCTAAGTCTGTTATTAAGCCTCTTGCTCACCCGGGTGGTAAACCGACCGATTGATAAACTCTTAACGGCTATCAAGGCAACCGCTCATGGGAATTTTGATCAAACCGTTTCCATTCGATCCCACGATGAATTGGGTGAACTTTCTGAATCTTTTAACAACATGATCTTTGAACTGAAACGATCCCGTGATGCCATTGAAGAATGGACCCAAACGCTCGAACGCAGGGTTCAAGAGAGGACGAAAGAGCTTCAACAGGTCCAAGACCAATTGATCAGGGCTGGCAAGATGGCTGCTCTGGGGGAGCTGGCTGCAGGGGTGGCCCATGAGATCAACAATCCCCTTACCGGTGTTCTCACCTTCAGTTCCTTAATGCTTAAGAAGATCGATGAAACTCATCCCTGGAAAAAGGACTTAGAGAATATTGTCCAGCAGACAACTCGGTGCCGTAATATTGTAAGGGGACTTCTGGATTTTGCACGACAGAGAAAACCTGACAAAAAAGAATCGGATGTCCATACCCTCATTAATAACACCCTAACCCTTTTAGAAAAACAGGCCCCTTTCCAAAATATTCAGATCGTGAAAGAGTTCAATCCCAATATCCCAAAACTTTTGATCGATGCCGATCAGATTCAGCAGGTCTTTATGAACATCCTTCTTAATGCCGCTGATGCCATGGGAGGAAATGCAGGGGTTTTAACAATTAAAACAGCGCTAAGAGATGGAAAGGCTGAGATCTCTTTTACCGATACAGGTTGTGGGATTCCCCAAGAACATCTCTCTAAACTCTTCGATCCATTCTTCACAACAAAACAGACAGGCAAAGGAACAGGATTGGGCCTGGCCATCAGTTATGGAATTATTCAAAGCCATAATGGAGACATTGAAGTAGAAAGTGAGGTGGGGAAAGGATCAACCTTCCGGATTAAACTCCCAATAGAACCCCCAGTGGAGGATCAAGGGGAAAAGGCAAAAGGTGCTCAAAGCACTTAATTATTTAATATTCCCTATCAATTCAGCCAAACGATCCTCTGCTTCCTTCTCTTTCTCAAACCCTACTACGCCCAAAAGATAAAAGCCTCTCTGAACCACTATGAGTTTCCCCTGATAAGGATCTTCCCCCTTCAGCCCCTTAGCCCCAGATTTAATGAAACTTTCTGAAAAGAGTCTTCCTTTTCTGGAGAGATTATCTTTATAAACCTTTAGGCCGTTCGATGCCTCATTTGAATCTTTGAAGATAGCCAAAAAGAGTTTAAATTCTCTATCTTCGGCCTTTCCCTTCTCGATGTATGAGCCTTGAAACCCCCTTTTCAAAAATTGATGTCCTAAAAGACCTTCTGGGAAGTATTGGATCGAACCAGGTTTGAGTCCTGATTTGGGAAAATAATTAATCTCCTTGGGTGGGGATGAGCGGTCTGTTATCTTAGAAGAGACCAAGGTGGCAAATTGTTTTAATAACGATGAATTTGATTTTGTTGAATAGAGGTTTGAAAAGTACCTCCCTTGATAAAAAAAGGTGGAATGATCATCCAGATACGAATCTAAACCAAACCCTCCAGGTTTATTTTCGTTTCTGAATCTCGAAAATATCCCAAATGCCTGAAGCACATTTCCCATATCGTAAATATCAACCTCCACCTGATGATCAGAGTTCTTTTGGTCCTGGTAAATGGCAAAGATTGACTTTTGAAAACCATATTGTAGAAAGAGCTCGGCCTGACCATTGATATGCTCAAACAGTGTTTTCTTGTTATACAGGTGAGGACCCTCCATCAATGTCCAGCCTTCAGGCAGATTTTCCTTAGGGAGGAACGATTTCAGCGAAGATCCAAATGCCTCTTGGGTTCCTATAAAGATTAGAATAAAAACAACAATGATTTTCAAAATCCGAAGGTTCATTGAACGATCTCCTTAAGAGGGATTCCCATTCACTGACCGGCCATTCTTAACGATGAGCGAATGGATCTGTCTTATTTTCGAATGAATGTCAAGCCCCTGTCTGCAATGAATCGCACAAGAAGGACACTCTAAGCAATATCGGATATTTTGTTCATGAGTGATGTGGATGGATTCCCTCAAAAGGGAGCCATTCTCATATCCATCTTGATACATCACCAACCTTAATAGGTCTTGATGGGAAACACCATGAGGGCATTCTCCTATACACCCATCACACAGAGTACATATCTTATTCTTCAGGAAGGACTGGTATCTTTTTAGTTCATATAAATCCCCTTTCGTAAAGGGAGATCCCATTACGGCCACGCATTCCTCAATCTGTTCAATCGTCGTTACCCCTGGGATGGTAGTTGAAACATTTTGGTCCATTAAGATGTATTTCAGAGCAGCTTGATGAGGCGTTAGCCCCCCTATCTTCTCCTGTTTATATCCTCCTGCTTGAGTTTTCATTGCAATGATTCCAATGCCAGATTTGGCCGCCAAGGCAATAGCCTCTCTTAAATCTTTTGAATGGGTGAAATTGTAAGACACTAAGGCTACATCGTGGTAACTCGAATTCGCTGCTTTTCTCAAGAGCAGGGCCATATGGGTATGACTTGAAAAACCTGTGAATCGGGCCTTTCCTTCTTTCTTCATCTTTAACATGAATTCAAAGAGCCTTTCATCTAATACCTCTTCAGGTGTTTTAATATTGTGCCAGACTAACACATCAATATAATCGGTTCTGAGCCGTCGCAAACTTCTCTCAACTGAGGCTCGCATCCTTTTCTCGTCGTTGGCATGAACTTTCGTCTGGATGAATACCTTATCTCTTTTTCCTTGAAAGACCTCCCCAACCATTTCTTCATTCCGACCGTGCATGTAGCAATCCGCGGTATCATAGAAATTTACTCCAAGGTCAAAGGCACGAAGAAGCACGGAAGGATCACTACAATTCATCACTCCCATACTAACGGCTGTTACCTTTAGCCCTGTTCTGCCAAGAGCCCGATATTCAAGGGTAGGTCGCTTCTCAGCATGGGTGGGTGATAGACCTCCTAAGAATGGGTTTGCCACCACTCCCCCAAATACTAACGACATGTGCTTCAAGAATTTTCTTCTTCCCATCTTTTTTAAACGCATCGGTATCCTCGTGGTAAAATGGCTTTTGCTAATTATGACCCCCATCAATCTTATTTTCAATAAAGAGGTTTTGATTGGTTGATCTCCAGGATGGGAGGTAGTGGAAAAATCTTCCTGCCCGTATGGGCGGACGGATACCGATAAATGATTGTAGGCTAAGGGTTTATCCCTTACCTAAATTAAATCGTAGGGTAAGGGCTTGTCCCTTACCAATGCTCAGTAAGCCATAAAGGCTTACCCTACAAAAACTTACCTCCTTGAATATTGATTATTCAAAAAATTTGAATTAAGATGGATCAAAAAGGAAATGATGGTGAGACACTATATGAAAGAACATGCTCGCGCAGGGATTGATACTCCCCTTCCCAAGATTGAATGTTTTGAGAATCAGTTTAAAAACTATGAGATCACCATTTCCATCCCGGAGTTTACCTCGGTCTGTCCTCGGACCGGACTTCCTGATTTTGGAACGATCACCATTCGATATATCCCGGATCGATGGTGTGTTGAATTAAAATCCTTAAAGATGTATATCCTCGGTTATCGAAATTTGGGGATCTTTTATGAAAATTCAGTCAACAGAATCCTCAAAGATTTTGTTAAGGCCTGTAAACCCCTCCGGGCAACTGTCACGGGTGAATTTAATGTTCGAGGAGGAATGAAGAGCACCATTGAGACCTCCTACGCAAAAAGGCCCAATCGGGCAAAGAGATAAATTATGTCAGAGATTAAAAAGGTCCTTTTTATATGCACTGGGAATTCTGCCCGAAGCCAGATGGCTGAGGGTTTGCTAAACACCCTTGGCTCGGGGAGGTGGAGGGCACAAAGCGGTGGGCTCTTCCCCTCCTATGTCCATCCCTTGGCCATCCGGGCCATGGCTGAGATCGGTATCGATATCTCTCAACAGACTTCAAAATCGATGGATTCCTTTCTCGAAGATGACTTTGACTATATTGTCACACTCTGCGATCACGCAGCCAAAGCCTGTCCTGTTTTCCCCGGACAAGCCAAACGACTCCATTGGTCGCTCGAAGATCCAGCGATTGCAGTGGGGACAATTGATGAGAGGCTCATGGTATTTCGAAAGGTAAGAGATGAGATTAAAAAAAGAATCGAAGGGCTTATCGAGTCTGAATCCCCTCTGACTTCTACAATAAAGAATCCCTAAGCCTCTGCCTTTTTCAGCAACCTTTGCCAGTTTTTCTCCACATTCATCTGGATCACTTTCATCTCCTCCTCGGTGAGATGGCTGAAACGGCCTTGGAGTTCTAAATACTCTTTGACGGAACGAAATTCTGGTTTGAGGTTGATGAAATATCTCTCGCCATTCTCAATCTCATAAAGGGGAAAAATTCGAGTCAGCACGGCCAATCGCGAAACCTTGATGGACAGTTGGCTAGGAAGTCTCCAGCCTGTCGGACAGCTGGAGAGAATATGAACAAATCTGAATCCTTTGATCTCTTTAGCCTTCTTCATTTTATGAAATAAATCTTCTGGAAAGGCAATCGATGCGGTGGCCGCATAAGGGATTCGGTGGGCAGCCATGATCTCCATGATATCCTTCTTTGCCTCCGCCTTGGTTTGCTGGAAAGGAGTAGTGGTTGTCCAAGTGAGAAGAGGGGTGGCAGAACTTCTCTGGATTCCCGTGTTCATATAGGCTTCATTATCATAACAGACATAGATGAAGTCTTCATTTCGCTCTGCAGCCCCTGATAAGGCCTGAAGCCCAATATCGAAAGTTCCTCCATCCCCTGCCCAGGCCAATACCGTGGTGGCTATATCCCCTTTCATCTCCAACCCTGCTTTGACACCCGTGGCTGTGGAGGCTGCCGTTTCAAACGCCACGTGATAGACTGGAACCCTCAATGAACTATATGGAAACACTCCTGCAATCATTGACCAGCAAGAAGCCGGAAGGACAATAATAACCCTCTCCCCTATCGCCTTGAGAGTATACCTCATCGCAAGGGTTGCCCCACAACCTGAACAGGCCAAGTGACCCGAGACCATATATTCTTCATTTGGAAATACCCTTTTCATTTTTACTATCTCCTCAGGCATCATAGATCTTCTCAATTAGATATTCAAAATTCTAAATTTCAAAGTCCATTAGACATTTGATAGGTGGTTATATCCTAAGGTCTGGCCAGAGAGTATCCTCTCTGGGTTGTTCCTCTTCTAAACTATACTCAATCACATTGGAAAGGGTATTCTGAGTGATATCTCTTCCCCCTAACCCTGCCACGTAACTGAATACCAGTGGCCGTTCGGGCTCGTTACAAAGGACAGACCTTAATTCCTCTGCGAATATTCCTCCCATTCCAAAAGAGAGGTTCCGATCGATGACCGCTACCTTTGGAACCCCCCTCAGATTTTCTCGGATGGCCTCTGCCGGAAAAGGGCGAAAGGTTCTAATTTTAAGCAAGCCTATCCTTTTCCCTCCATGTCGATATTGATCGATCACCTCCCTGCAAGTACTGGTCACGGTACCAGAGGTGACGACAACCAGTTCTGCTTCTTCACATCGATAGGCTTCCACTAACCCATAACTCCTCCCAAATATTTTATGGAATTCCCTTTCAACTTCAAGGATGACGGATTTTGCACTTTCCATTGCTTGCTGAATCTGATATCTCATCTCTGTAAAGGTATCTGGAGCAGTGAGGCTGGAAAATGACTTGGCATCTTTCGGATCAAGCCGAAACTTAGGCTCAAAGGGTGGAAGAAAGCGATCGACTCTGTCCTGATCGGGTATATCCACGGGTTCAAAGGTATGGGAGAGATAAAAGGCATCAAGGACAACCATGGAAGGGAGGGAAATCTTCTCAGAAATTTTGAAGGCTTGAATGATTGTATCCAGGGCTTCTTGACTCGACTCGCAATAAAACTGAAGCCACCCTGTATCCCTCTGACTCAGACTATCAATCTGATCGCACCAGATGTTCCAAGGGGCGCCCAAGGCTCGGCTCACATTGGCCATGACAATGGGGAGCCTTGCCCCAGAAGCCCAGTGGAGGAGTTCGTGCATCAAGGCAATCCCCTGTGAGGAGGTGGCTGTAAAGGCCCTGGCTCCAACGGCTGAGGCACCAATACAACTGGCCATTGCTGAATGTTCCGATTCTACCTTTAGGAATTTTGCCTTGAGTTGCCCGCTGGCACAGAGTTCTGAAAGCCTTTCTACGATGTGAGTTTGAGGAGTGATGGGATAGGCAGCAATCACCTCCACCCTCGAAAGCAAAACCCCATGGGAGACCGCATGGCTTCCTTCCACCACTATCTTCATCTTCCTTCCTCCGTCAGGATAATTGCACTCCTTGGACACTCCTCAAAGCAAATCCCACACCCTTTGCAATAATCATAATCGATCTCGTAGTGGTTATCTTTCTTCTTGACTGCCAAATCAGGACAGTAGACCCAACAGGTATCACATCCATTACAGACCCCACAGTTAAAGCAGCGGACTGCCTCCTTCAGAGCCTCTTCTTGGTCAAGACTGGAATAGATTTCTTTAAATCCTCCTTTTCGATTCTTCACAGGAATTTTTTTTATTCTTACCCGATCTTGATGTTCGAAATAATCGAGATTGATCTCATGAAAGTGAATGACCGGTGGATTGGCATCACCCTCTGGAGGATGAAAATACTTTTTTAACGATAGGGTTCCCTTTTCTCCCACCAAGGCCATCCTGAGTTTCCCTTTTTGCCATTCCCCACGAAAATACCCGTGGATGGCTAAGGCGGCCCTCTTTCCAGAACCGATTGCCCCTGCAACGGTATGATGCGGGTTGATGACATCTCCTCCTGCAAAATAGCCTTTGGGATGAACAAATCCCATCTCGTCTGTCTTAATTAATCCCTTTTCGATGGGGACTTCTTGAGGGAGAAAAGAAAGATTGGGGACCTCCCCGATGGCGGTTATCACAGAATCGGCCTTTAGAGTGAATTCTGTTTTTGGAATAGGAAGGGGATTAAGGGAGCCATCGGATTTAGGCTCAGCAAGTTTGACCTTGATGAAATCGACCTTTTTTAATCTTCCCCTTTCTTGGGTTATCCTGATCGGCATGGCGGAAGGAATGATCTCAATTCCCTCGGCTTCTGTCTCTGAAACCTCTTCAAAAAAAGCAGGCATCTCCTCCCTCGATTCCAGACAGACCATCTGAACCTTCGCTCCGAGTCGCCATGCAGACCTCGCAACATCCACTGCAACATTTCCACCTCCGATGACCACCACTCTTTTCCCAATGGAAATCTTCTCTTTCTCCTTAACCCTCCTTAAAAATTCAAGGCCGGACATCACCCCTTCTAACCCCTCACCCTCTATCCCCAAACGTCTACTCTGATGAGCACCGACCGCTATGAAAATGGCTTGGAAGTCCTTGAGATCATCAAACGAGATGTCCTTACCAATTTGAGAATTCGTCCTAATCTCTACCCCTAATGATTCGATCTCTGAAATTTCTCGGTCAAGGATGGATCGTGGAAGCCGGTATTCTGGAATTCCAATTCTTAAAATTCCCCCTGGAGAAGAGTAGGATTCAAAGACCGTTACCCCATAGCCCATCCTAACAAGATGATAGGCACAGGTTAATCCCGCAGGGCCAGAGCCAATGATGGCAACCCTCTCTTTTGGCTTTAAATAGCCAACAGGTTTTTCTTGATCTGTTTTGAAGTGTGACTCCGCAACGAAACGCTCAATGGCTTGGATGGAAAGGGCCTCGTCATACTCCTTACGATTACAGGAGGATTCACAGGGATGAAAACAGACCCGACCGCAAACCCCTGGAAAGGGATTCTCCTCTTTAATCAGTTTCCAGGCCTCTCTAAATTTACCCTCCTTCACAAGGACCATCATCGCTTCAATATCGTTTCCAGCCGGACAGGCTTCATTACAAGGAGGGGTCTTGGAGGAATAGACAGGCTTAAGGTATCTCCATGTCCCGGTCTTATTCCACAACGTCGTTCCCATCGAGATGGACAGGGGGGGAATATCCATTAACCCTTTAAAGGTAATCTTTTTTTCATCTTTCATTGAAATTCTTACTCCAGAGGATAACTCTCATAATCCTTATGACCTTCGTTATCTATACCCTTCTTTTAAACAATTCGATGAACTTTTGAGTAGGCCTCGCGAGCGGCGGCCACATTCTCCTCTTTTTTTTCTGGAACATTTTCACGGATTGCGCGAATGACTGAACCAATGGTAACCATTCCTGTAATCTTGGAAAAGGCCCCAAGGATGGCAGTATTGACCACAGGAGAAGTAGGGGTTCCTAATTGATGAGAAACCGCGATGGCTCCTGCATCAACCACTGCTACCTTATATTTTGAAAAAGGAGACGTATCAATCTCCTTAGAACTGTTGATTAAGATCCAACCTCCCTCCTTCAGTCCATCCGCAATCTCAATCCCTTCAAGGATGAGTGTCCAGTCAAGGACGATAACATGGTCAGGCTGATAGACATTGGTTCGAATCCGGATCGGTCTGTAATCCCATCGGGTGAAGGCCATCACTGGTGCACCCCTTCTCTCAACCCCAAACGCTGGAAACGCCTGAACATATCTTCCATCGTAAAAGAGGGCAGAGGCCAAAACCGCTGAGGCGACTACAGCCCCTTGTCCTCCCCGGCCATGGATTCGAATCTCAATCATAGATCGTCACCCAATTATACCCTGACTTTAACCCATTAGAAGTCAACCTTTGACCTCTCCTCCTTTAAGGGCTGGAGATGACAGGTTTCGTTCATGAGACAAAGGATATACTTTCCATCCTTATGCCGGATGAGATTGATTGCTGTAGGGTCCTGGAGGATCTGCCAGAAATGGGAATTGTCCAGTCCCAATATACTACAAATGAGGACTTTATTGACGACCCTATGGGAAACAAGGACAATTGTTTTTTCAGGATTTAATCGAACCACTTCCTCTAACGCTGCGACTGCCCTGGATCGAACTTGGTCTAAGGTTTCTCCCCCTGGAAGTCTTACTTTATCAGGCTCTTCCCTCCATTGACGATAGGTTTCTCGTTCCTTTTCTCGAATCTCCTGATGGGAACGGCCCTCCCAACTACCAAAACTCATATCAATAATACCCTCAAGGGGTTGTACGATTAAACGATGAAACTTGGCAATTTTCTCGGCGGTCTGCCACGCCCGCGACAATGGACTCGAGTAGATCGCATCAATCTTTAACTCTTTGAAATATTCCCCAGCCAGCTCTGCTTGTCTTAATCCTGTTTCATCAAGAGGAACATCGGTTCTGCCTCGAAAGATCTCCTCCTTATTCCATGCAGTTTGACCGTGACGAACAAGATAGATCGATGTCATTGACTCCCCCTTTTTATCCACTTCAGATTTATCATTTTTTTATAGACAAAAGCAACCATTTTTGTAAAAGCCCCTCCCTACTACAGGCAAACATTAACAAAACTGGTTTCTTTACGCTTAACTTTTATTGTTTAGGCAATTTGGAATCGCGGAGTGGCTTCTCAGAATAGGTCTTCTCAACGCCCTCTCCAAAAAACAGTCTAAAACCTTTCTGGAGGTTGGCTCTTTAAATACCCATCTCTTTCCTTGGCGATCCTTTCGAAGACCGAAG
>CAZFDM010000215.1:0-3292 GCA_964517975.1 uncultured Syntrophaceae bacterium | reverse complement strand
CCTGTGGATGCCCCCACATCCATCACCACCATCCCCTGGGGATTGAGACCGAAAGATTGAAGCGCACCTTCCAATTTAAACCCTCCGCGACTCACATAGGGAGTGTCCTTCTCTAAAACCTCCAGTGGCGAATCCACTCGAATCTTTGTCCCAGGTTTATCGATCCTTTGGCCTTCGACCACAACCCTCCCTGTCATGATATAGGATCGCGCCCTTTCACGGTTCTGCACCAAACCCCTCTCGACAAGAAGTTTGTCAACTCGCTCCTTTTTCACTAAGCCTTCTTTACTCACTGAGGGTTCAACCTGGTTCTTTCTGAGAGGTGATGGAGGTCAAGGATCATGGGTCTTTTGGATAGAAAGATTGGAGGATTCCCTCTGGAACATCTCCATGACCCCTCGGTAGATCCCATTCTCATCGATTCCATACTTTTCTCTTAGGAAGGATTGTGGGCCGTGCTCAACAAAGAGGTCAGGGATACCCAGTCGTTTGATTTGAATTGAATAGAGCCCTTCTTCCTCAAGAAGTTCAAGCACCGCACTCCCAAAACCACCCTGGAGGACATTCTCCTCGACGGTGAGGACCCTGCCTGTCCTCTTTGCCCAATCGCAAATAAGGGAACGATCCAGAGGTTTTAAAAACCTACAATTGATCACAGCCGTCGAGATATTCCTTTGATCCAACCTCTCTGCCGCTCGAAGCGCTGGATAGACTGTTACCCCGATGGCTAAGATGAGGGCATCCCGGCCTTCTCTCAGTATCTCTCCTTTTCCAATCTCGAGAGGATGAAGTCCTGGGCTTCTCTCCACCCCTTCCCCCTTCCCTCTCGGATATCGCAAAGCGACAGGGTGATGACAATCGACAGCGGTCTTGATCATATGCCGAAACTCTTCCTCATCTTTGGGAACCATGACGATTAAATTGGGAATGTGGCGAAGATAAGAAAAATCGAAGAGGCCATGATGGGTGGGACCGTCCTCTCCAACAATGCCTGCTCGATCCATCGCAAAGACAACCGGAAGGTTCTGAAGGCAGACATCCTGAACGATCTGGTCATAGGCCCTTTGGAGGAAAGTGGAATAGATGGCAACCACAGGTTTCATCCCCTCAATCGCAAGCCCAGCAGCAAACGTGACCGCATGTTGTTCAGCAATCCCTATGTCATAGAATCGATCTGGAAATCGCCTCGAATACTCCTCCAATCCTGTTCCACTCTGCATGGCTGCCGTGATGGCTACCAGGCGTTGATCCTCCCTGGCTAATTGGCAGAGTGTCTCCCCAAAGACCTCTGTAAAACTGGGAGGATTCCCAGTAGATCCGACTTTCAGTTCGCCTGTCTCAAGGTTGAAAGGGGAGACACCGTGGAATCGGGTAGGGTCTTTTTCTGCAGGTGGGTATCCCTTCCCTTTTTTGGTAATCACGTGAATGAGGATGGGACCTCTTAATTTCTTTATATTCTGAAAGGTCTCGATCAGGTAATCGAGACGATGGCCATCAATGGGCCCAATATATTTAAGCCCCAACTCCTCGAAGAGTAGCCCGGGCATTAAAAATCCCTTTAAGGACTCCTCGGCTTGTTTTGCGAATCGAAGGACCGATTTCCCAATCCCTGGTAAGGTTTCAAGGAAAGACTTCATATCATCCCTAAATCGGTTGACAAACTGCCCGGTCATCAATCGATTCAGATATGAGGAGAGCGCCCCTACATTCGGAGAGATCGACATCTCATTGTCATTGAGAATAACGATTAGGTCCTGATCGATATGGCCTGCTTGGTTGAGACCTTCAAAGGCAAGCCCAGCGGTCATCGATCCATCCCCAATCACAGCAATCATCTTCCCTTGTTCGCCTCTCTTTCTCCGTGCTTCGGCCATTCCAAGGGCTGATGAGATAGACGTTCCACTGTGCCCGGAGTCAAAGGCATCGTAAGGGCTTTCCTCCCTTTTCGGGAAACCACTTAATCCTCCATACTGTCTCAGGGTGTGAAAGCGGTCTCTTCGACCTGTCAAAATTTTGTGGGCATAGGTTTGATGTCCTACGTCCCAAATTACTTTATCAACGGGGAGATCGAAAACATAGTGGAGGGCAATGGTAAGTTCTACCACCCCTAAGTTGGAAGAGAGATGGCCTCCATTTTTAGAAACCGTCAAAAGGATCTCTTCTCTTATCTCCGAGGAGAGTCTTTCGAGTTCTTCAAGGTCTAATTTTTTTATATCGTTCGGGTTCTGAATCTGATCCAGAAGACGAGCCATCAATCAAATTTCCCTCTTCACGATAAACCAGGCGATCTCTCTTAAAGGATCTGCCTCCCCACCAAAAAGGGTCAGTGATTGGACTGCTGATTCAGCCAATTCTTCTGCCTTTCTCTTCGATTCCTCTAACCCGAAAAGGGAGGGGTAGGTCGCTTTTTTCCGACTAAGATCGCTCCCTGTTGTTTTACCGAGCAACTCGGGCTTTCCCTGAATATTTAAAATATCATCCACAATTTGGAAAACAAGTCCAATTCGTTCTCCATAATGAGAGAGTGCCTTGAGTCTCTCCCCTTCTGCCCCTCCCAATTTCGCTCCCATCCGAATGGAGACCAAGATCAAAGCCCCTGTTTTATGGGTATGAATATAGTGAAGGGTAGGAAGGTCAATCTCCTTTCCTTCTGACTCGATATCCACCGCCTGACCTCCAACCATTCCAAAAATCCCAGAGGCATGAGCCACTTCATTGATGACTTCAAGAACCAGACCCTCTTCAAAGTGGAAGCGATCGATGGATGTTCTCTGGGACATCAGTTTGAAGGCCTCTGTCAACAAAGCATCTCCAGCCAGAATACTGATGGCCTCTCCAAACACCTTATGGCAGGTAAGTTTTCCTCTCCGATAATCATCGTTATCAATGGCGGGGAGGTCATCGTGAATCAGGGAGTAGGTATGAATCATCTCCATCGCACAGGCAAAAGGTAAAATCCCATCCCCTCTTCCCCCAACTGCTTCGTAGGAGGCAATAGAGAGAATAGGACGGATCCTCTTTCCCCCTGCAAAGAGGCTATAACGGATCGCCTGACCGAGGTTAGCAGGAAGCCCCACCTCCCTGGGAAGGTATCTTTCCAGGGCTGAATCAACAAGGTCTTTTTTTTCTTGGAGATACTTTTGAATATCCATTAGATTCTTACACATTGAAGTCTGAGAATTTATCTCTAACACTTGAGAACAAATGGTGTCATGCTGAACTTGGTTCACTTATGAAAACGCCGTGTCAAGTTCGAAATAGCATAAAACACCTATTCCAAAAGAAAGAGTGA
>CAZFDM010000214.1:0-16128 GCA_964517975.1 uncultured Syntrophaceae bacterium | reverse complement strand
GGCTATGGGCTAAGCAGATACCCGCTTACAAGGTGGGAAAGATTTGGAGGATCGCCAAGAAAGAATTGAAGTGGCTGAGGCGATAATTTTTTTGAGACCAAGTGTCCAAATAAGGGCAAAGATTTTTCTTGACATTTTCATAGGATTTGGTATTATTAAAATGCGTGTGAGGTGAAGATGCTTTTCGTTTATTCAGGTCACAACAAGTGCCGTCTTGATCTTGGGGGAGAAACCTGCCTACAAAGCATCTTTCTCACACGCACCCTGGGGTTGGGACGGCTTTTTGTTTTGACCAAAAAGGAGTGATATCAATTAAAAAGAGATGAATGAGATAGAAGAGTTTTACACACCTAAGGAATTATCTAAACTATTAAAGGTGTCCAAGATGTGGCCCTATCGAATGGCCAAGAAAGGGCTTATCCCTTGTTATCGGATGGGTGATCTCATCCGGTTTAAGAGAAGCGATATTGAGGACTTCCTTGCAAAATCCAGGATAGAGAAGGGAGGTGAATCCGATTCAATCCAAAACTTATCAAGTAAAAGGAGGTGATTTAAATGGGATACATTTTCAAAAGAAAATGGAAGGACAGGAAAACTGGAGAGATCGTTGAAGGCGATATCTGGTGGATCAAATACTATCGGCATGGGAAGCCTTACCGTGAGTCATCAGGAAGCACCAAGATAACCGATGCTCGTGATCTCCTGAAGAAGAGAGAGGGGGAGATTATAGAAGGAAAGCTTCCAGGTATCCACTTCGAGAAGATAACCTTCAACGAACTGGCAGAGGATTACTTGACGGACTACCGGATCAACGGAAAAGATACGATCCAGAAGGCGGAGCGGTGCGTTAAACACCTCAAGACTTTTTTTGATGGAATGAAGGCAGTGGATGTTAGCACGGACAAGATTAAAGCCTACATCGACAAGAGGATGAACGAGGGGCTTTCCAATGCCTCGATCAACCGGGAACTGGCAGCACTCAAAAGAATGTTCCATCTTGCGATGAAATGCACGCCTCCAAAGGTCAACCTGATTCCTTATATTCCCATGATGAAAGAATCGAATGCAAGAAAAGGGTTCTTTGAATATGAGGAATATTTGGCTATTAGAGAGGCCATGCCTGATTATTTGAAGCCTATCGTTACATTTGCCTATCACAGCGGATGGAGGAAGGCCGAAATCCTGGGTTTGACCTGGGACAAGGTTGACCTGAAGGAGGGAATTGTAAGGCTTGACCCAGGGGAGACCAAGAACGAGGAAGGCCGGACCCTCTACCTGAACGAAGAGCTCCTTAACGAAATGCACAATCTACAGAAAAACAGGCATCTTGGTTGCCCCAATGTCTTTCATCGAGACGGAGAACCTATCAAGGGCTTCAGAAAGGCATGGGATAAAGCTTGCATCGAAGCAGGATTCTTTGAGGTTCTAAAGAATGAGGATGGAACCCCGGTTATCGTTAAGGACAAAAAAGGCAACGAGAAAGTGGCAAAGGTTCCCACAAAAATTTTTCACGATTTCAGGAGAACCGCCGTAAGGGACATGGTGAGATCAGGAGTTCCAGAAAGAGTGGTAATGATGATCTCAGGCCACAAAACCAGAAGTGTGTTTGATCGTTATAATATCGTCAGCGATCAAGACCTGAAGGAAGCCTCCCGCAAGAAGCAAGCCTACCACGAGAGGCAGAGGATGACTCAAGAAACCTTCGACCAGAGACGTGGTGAGATTATTCCTTTTCAGCAGGTGCAAAATGGATAACCATTTTCGCGACGGGCACAGTTTAGGCACAGTCAATAAAAAGGGGTCAACCATAATGTTGGCTAACCCCTTGATTTTAAAAGTGCCGGGTCGCGGAATCGAACCACGGACACGAGGATTTTCAGTCCTCTGCTCTACCGACTGAGCTAACCCGGCATCTGAATCGTTAACCCATTTATATTACAACACCTCTATTGTGTCAAGAGTTAGTTTTGAGTGTTCCGAAAAAGTGAAAAACCTTCCTGCCCGTATCGTGTGGGCGGTTATCGATAAATGATTGTAGGGTAAGGGACAAGCCCTTACCCTACCCATAATTATATAACGATCAAAAACTTTTTAAGGGCCCTTGTGGTGATCCCTCTGTGAAGAAGCCCTTTTTCAGATTCTATGTTTTAAAATGTGTAAGAGAGTCCTCCCAAAATGCTTCGTCCAGGCGAAGGGAAATAAAGCTGGGCTGTCCCTGCTGCATTGGTCGTGGCCCATTCAACATATTTCCGGTTGAAGAGGTTATTCACTCCCACAAAAGCCTTTAACCCCTTCCATGAGAAAGAGAGCCTGGAGTCCAAGGTGTAATATCCATTCAATCGATCCAGTTGATTCCGCCAATCACTGACAAAATGGCGAGAACCAACAAAATTCATCTTTGTATTTAGTACGAATCCTTTCCCGAAATCGATATCCACCCCCAACGAACCCTTATGTCTTGGAACTGCGGGTATATCATTTCCTAAAAAGGGAGGCTCTCTAAGGATAGGTTTGATATATCCATAATTTCCCCAGGCGGTCATCCAAGGGAGAGGTTTTACTTTTGCTCCTATTTCTATCCCCTGACGCCGGGTTTTAGGAAAGTTTTCATTGCTAAAGGTTACAGGGTTGAAAAAAATTTCGTCGCGAAGATCTGCCCAGAAGAGGGTCAGATTGGCCTCAACCCAATCGGTAAAAGCGTGGCGAATCCCTGCCTCATAATGATATCCAATCTGGGGTTTCATCGCAGGATTTACCCTAAAAACAGGAAAAACTAAGATCAACTCATCCGTAACAGGAAAACGAAAACTTCGTTTGAAACTAAAAAAGGCAGAAGACTTCTTACCAAATAAATAGTCCAGTGAGAGGCTATAAGAAGGTTCACGCTCTTTAGCCTTATCTTTTGACCAAGGATTCTTTTGAAGGATATCATAGGTAACCCACTCCTCACGAAAACCAAACGATAAGATTAGGGTGGGAAGGATAGAAAATTCATCTAAAAGGTAAAGACCGACTGAGCGTTTTGAGATCTCAGAGTGACTCCAGGAGGGGAATCCAAAAAAAACCGTTTTCGCCTTTACCTCAGAATCTGAGTCATAGAAGTCCAGACCCACCGTCAGTTTGTTGTTGAATATCCAAAACGCTCTGTCGAGAATGTATTTTGGAGTGATTCCCAATGTCTCCAACTGTCTATCATCTCGATAGGTATAAAAAAAGGCAGGATAATCGAAAAAGTTTTCAACCACTCGGTGGCGATAGGAACATTCAGTCTCTATTCTTCCCCAATCCCAAAGTTTAATCGTAATCCCAAATGCTCCATAACCATCTTCGGTGGAAGATTTATTATTTGGGTCAAGGGTAGCTCTCCGGTCTATTCGGTAGGTAATTGGGTCGAGGCCTCCAGGCAATCCCGAATCATCCTTATGAAACCCACCCCTGAAGTTAAAGCTGATGATATCACTGAAGTCAACCATCACTTTTCCACCCACATCTTTAGTTCTTAATAGTCCATTCTCACGATATCCTTCCGTGGAGCTGTAACTCGCATTGAGGATGGCAGTAAGGGGTCCCCATTTACCCCCAACAGAACCGCTTTCTCGATGGTAGAGGTAACTTCCCCTTACGACTTCTCCCCTAACGCTAATGGGTTTTTCGGGCTTTTTCGTAATAATGTTAATCACCCCTCCCACTGCATTGTCGCCGTAGAGAACAGTTCCAGGGCCCCGCACGATCTCGATTCGCTCCACTTGGTCAAGCGGAATCTGAGTCCAGTCCACACCGCTGAGATCAATCTCATTCACTCTTCTTCCATCTACCAATACCAAGGTGTTAAGGGGGGCGGTCTCGCCAAAACCTCTGATATCAACAGAGACACTTTTGCCTGTTCCGTAATAGTCGCGGACAACCACACCCACTTCGTCCCTGATCAAGTCAACGACGGTTTGGGAATTGGACCGTTCGATCTCGTCTCTTGTAAGAATGGTAACATTTGCAGGGACTTTTCGAACCTCCTGTGAATCCCTTGTTGCGGTCACTACGACCTTCTCAAGGGTTACCTCCTTCTCCTGCGCAGGAAGTAACGTAGGAACCAAAAGGAAAACGATCATTGTTGGAATGAGAAGAATAGAACGTTTCATAAAGCACCTCCCCGACCCATCCCGTGGGTCTTAATAGATTTTGGCCGAGGAGAAGGGTCCAAAAAAAATCCCCAGCCTTCGATAACTGAAGACTGGGGATTTTTACCCGCTTGCACCCTTCACAGTCTTATCCTCGAAGACCATCCGTGAAGAATATCCAGGCAGGTTTTCTGACTCTCGGATCCTCCTACTCCTTGCGCCTTCCCAATCGTTACGATCAGTGGCCTCTTGCAAGTTTCGTCCCCGATTACAGCGGCGGGTCCGTCCCCGATTTGCTCGCTCAAGCGAGGTAACGGGGTTCCCATAACCTGGATATTGCCAATTGAATTTGTTATACATTAACAGATGAAAAAAGCAGTTGTCAAGTTTTTAGGGGAATAATATGAAGATCCTTTTGATTCAACCTGGACATCATCGACAGACCATCGGCTTTGATCGAATGATCTTCTGTGAACCCTTAGGGTTAGAGATGGTCGCAGGGGCTTTAAAAGACCATACTGTCCGGGTATTAGATATGAGGCTTAAGGGAAACCTTCCCCAAGTGCTCTCTTCTTTCCGTCCGGATGTTTGTGGAATCAGTTGTTCATATACCATCGATGTCTCCTCCTCGATTCGAATTGCTAAGGAGATTAAGAGGAATGGTCAGGGCCCTTTCGTGGTCGTAGGAGGTCATCATGCCACCATGATGCCCAAGGACTTTTTCCATGACGAAATTGATGCGATTGTGGTAGGCGAGGGTGAAAGGACCATGAGGGAACTGGTGGAGGGTTTGGAACGAAAAAGAGTCCTTAGAGAGATTCCAGGTCTTTTTATTAACACAAAAGAAGGGTTTATGGATACAGGTCTTAGGGATTTTATCAAAGACCTTGACGAGCTTCCCTTCCCAGATTACCACGCGATTCAGAAGTATCGTCGATATTACCACATGGGGTTTCAGAAACCTCTCGCCCTTGTAGAAACCGCTCGGGGTTGTCCTTACCATTGCAATTTTTGTAGTGTCTGGATTTTCTATCAAGGGCGCTGCAGAATGAAAAGCCCTGAACGGGTCATCTCAGAGTTGTTGCGCTTAAAAGAGAAAAAAATCTTATTTACAGATGATAATTTCCTCATCAATATCTCCAGAGCGGAGGAGATTGTCCGACTCCTAAAAAAAAGCCATCTCCGAAAGCAGTTTACCATCCAGGCCAGAAGCGATACGATTGTAGAGCATCCGGATACCATCGCCCGACTCAAAGAGGTGGGTTTGAAAGGAGTCTTCATCGGTTTTGAAAAGATTAAAGACGATGAACTGGCTTCCATCGAGAAGAAAAACAGTGTTCGGAATAATGAAGAAGCATTGGAGATTCTACGCTCCTTGAATATTGATGTCTGGGCCTCATTTATTATTGACCCAGATTATAAGAGGGAAGACTTTGAGCATTTAAGACAATATATCATCGAGCACCGGATCGAAACTCCTACCTTCTCTGTCCTCACCCCCTTGCCAGGTACCCCTCTCTATCAAGAGAAGGAAGGGAAATTGACCGAACGAGATTATGACCTCTTTGATATTGCCCATGCTGTGCTTCCCACCCATCTACCACTGAGAGAGTTTTATCAAGAGTATGCAAGGCTCTGGGATACCCCTTACTCAAAATATCGCCTCATCTGGGAGGGTTTCAGTGCCCTTCTCAAGGGACATTTTACATTGCCTCAATTGATGAGAATGCTCTGGTCTGCTAAGAAACTTTCTGATCCTTCCTTTTATCTATCTCATTCTTAAATTTCTGGACCTCCTCAAATGAAGGAATCCCTTTTCTTCCACCCATCTCCCTACATTTGAGACCTGCTGACCAGTTGGCAAATCGAAGAATATCTCCTAATTCCCAATTCTGAAGAAGACCATAGATAAATCCTGCATGAAAAACATCGCCTGCCCCAGTGGTGTCGACCACTTTGACTTGGGTTCCCTTCACATGGAAAAGCTCTCCATCGACCAAGGCAAAGGCTCCTTCAGAACCCCAGGTGGCACAAAGAAACCCTGAAATCTCTTCTTGAATTTTGAGGAGAGCCTCTTTGGGGTTGGACAGGCCTGTATAAAGAGCAGGGAATCGTGAAGAGGTGATGAGGAAATCAATAAGTTTGATCAATTGTGGGGTTAGAGGTTCCACTTTGTCGACATCAAGGACTGTAGGAATCCCTTCTTCTTTCGCCCATTTTGCACAACGAATGGCGGCCTGAATATCATGGCCATCTAAGTGAAGGATTTTCCCCGCGCAGACCTCCTCTTTCCGAAGTTCATTCTTGCTATACATCAGTCTCTCATCTCGATCCCATAAGATCGTTCGCTCTCCCGTTTGGCCATCCACAATGATGACGGCAACCTGGTTTATCGCATTAGGTTCAACCGTTACCGAAGAGATATCCACCCCTTCCTCACGAATCGAATGGAGAGAAAAATGACCAAGTTCATCTCCCCCGACTTTACCGATATATTTGGTCTTTATCCCCCATCTACTCAAAGCCACCATGGTGGTGGCAACTTGTCCTCCTCCCTGTTTGGAAAATCGGAGAAGTTTCATTTTCGAATAAGGAGTTGGATAGGCAGGAACCAAAGCGAGAAAATCGACAGAGTTAAGGCCCATCCCCACAACATCAAAGGGTTTGTTTTTTGGAAAGGGTAGATTAAACCGCATAAATTCCTTTTAAAGGCTTTTGGGTGATTTTTCAAGATGCTTCTATTAAGCCTGAAATCCTTGGGGTCACTTTAGACTCTCTTTCTTATGGAGGTTACCCTTTAGGGTTGATCCTTATACTCCTTGTACTGAAACCATTTTATGGCAAGGGGTTAGGACCGTGATCATCTCTTTTCCAATCCGTAATTTAGGTTGACTAAAAAGTGAAGGCATAGTATAAAATGGATAATTTTATAGTGTTGGAGTGTATCAATATTGGAAGGAATCGTAACAGTTATTCTTGCTGCAGGGAAAGGAACACGGATGAATTCGGATCTGGTCAAGGTTCTTCATCCTCTTTTAGGCCTTCCCATGCTTTCCTACCCAATCGACCTCTCTTTAAACGGGATCCAGGCTGAAAAGACAATTGTGGTCGTCGGTCACCAAGCCGAAAAAATCAAAGAAACGTTTCAGGACCTTCCTGTTCATTTTGTTCTCCAAAAAGAACAGCTTGGGACAGGCCATGCGGTTTTACAGGCCATTCCTTATTTTCAAGACTATCCGGGCACGGTATTGGTCCTCTGTGGAGACGTCCCTTTGGTCAAAGCGAAGACCATTCGTTCCTTTCTGGATGTATTTTTTGAAAACGAGTCCACCCTCTCTGTGCTTACGGCGGTGGTAGGGAATCCTACAGGTTATGGCCGAATCATCCGAAGTCCAGAAGGCTGGTTAGAAAGAATTGTAGAGGAAAAGGACGCATCGGAAGAAGAGAGGTTAATCCGTGAGATCAACACAGGGATATTCTGTGTAAAGGCCCCCTATTTGGTCGAAGGCCTAAAAGAGATACGATCCGAAAACGCCCAAGGGGAATATTACCTGACAGATCTCGTTCAGATTATCAGGGGAAAAAGGCTGAGATGCTCGGCCCATATGGTGGAAGATCCCACAGAGGTGATGGGGATTAATACCCGAGTGGACCTCGCCCTCGCCCATGAGGTGCTCAGGCAAGAGAAACTCAGGGAATTGATGCTTTCAGGAGTCACTATCCTGGATCCAAAAAATACCTATGTTGATCGGTCGGTTGAGATTGGGAGGGATACTATTCTCTATCCCAATTGTACCCTCCAAGGAAAGACAAAGATCGGCCAACGTTGTATCATCGAATCCAATTCCAAGATCACCGATACGCTCATTGGGAATCAAGTGACCATCCGTCCAAATTCAGTCATTACAGGGAGCAAAATTGAGGAAGGTGCTACCATTGGGCCTTTTGCACATCTTAGACCTCTTAGTGAGATTAAGAGCAGGGCAAAGATCGGCAATTTTGTGGAGGTAAAAAAATCAATCATTGGAAAGGAATCTAAGGCCAATCATCTGGCTTATATCGGAGATTCCACAGTAGGAGAGAAGGTCAATATTGGTGCCGGAACAATCACCTGCAACTACGATGGAATAGAGAAACATCAGACCATTATCGAGGATGGGGTCTTTGTGGGATCCAATGTGGAGTTAGTCGCCCCGGTAAAAGTGGGAAAGAATGCCACCATCGGTGCAGGGACTACTGTGACGAAGGATGTCCCAGCGGGCTCTCTGGCCATTAGCAGGATGAAACAGAGAAATATCAGAGGGTGGACTAAGAGAAAGGAAAACTTATATAAAAAACGTAGCAAAAAAAAGGGCTAACCCATGTGCGGTATCATTGGATACGTCGGTCCCAAAGAAACGGCTGAAGTCCTCATCGAGGGCCTCAAGCGATTGGAATACAGAGGTTATGATTCTGCAGGAATTGCTGTGTTTCATCAGGGCCGAATTGAAATCCGGAGAAAGAAAGGGAAACTAACCTCCCTCAAAGAACTGATCGGGCAAGAATCCTTTGATGGAAGAGCAGGGATCGGACATACCCGATGGGCTACCCATGGAAGGCCCTCTGATGAAAACGCCCATCCTCATAAGGCAGGCCGGGTAGCGGTGGTCCACAATGGAATCATCGAAAATTACCTCACCCTAAAAGAAGATCTCAAAAAGAGAGGTCACCTTTTTACCTCTGAAACAGATACGGAAATCATCTCTCACCTGATTGATGAATTTCTTCGGGAAGGTTGTGAGCCCTTGATTGCCGTGAGAAAGGCAATGGAAAGAATCAAAGGGTCCTATGCCTTAGGAATTTTAGTCGAAGGAGAGCAAGGGTCTTTGATCGCTTGCCGAAATGAAAGTCCCTTGGTCATAGGACTGGGAGAAGGGGAGTACTTCATCGCTTCAGATATTCCTCCTATCCTTCCTCATACCCGAAACTTTATCTTCATGGAAGACGGAGAGATCGCCTATCTTTCCATGGAGGGGATAAAATTATACGATTCGAAGGGCAAGGAGATTTCAAGGGAGGCGAAACGGGTGGACTGGAGTCCTTTGATGGCAGAACGGGCGGGCTATAAACATTTTATGCTCAAAGAGATTTTTGAACAACCCCGAGCAGTGATCGACACCATCAGAGGCAGAGTTTCAGAGGAAAAGGGAGAGGTGGTCTTTGAGGAGGTCCATTTAGACCAGAAGGTCTTGAAAAAAATGAGACGAATCACCCTGATCGCTTGCGGCACTTCCTATCATGCTGCCTTAGTGGGCAAGTTCCTTTTTGAAGAATTCTGTCGAATCCCGGTAGAGGTAGATATTGGGTCAGAGTTTCGATATCGTAACCCCCTCATTGGGGAGGATACGTTGCTCATCGCAATATCCCAGTCCGGGGAAACGGCAGATACTCTGGCTGGATTGAGAGAAGGGAAGAGAAAAGGGGCGATGACCTTGGCCATCTGCAATGTCGTAGAGTCAACTCTGGCCAGAGATTCTCATTACGTGATCTATACCCATGCAGGACCTGAGATTGGAGTAGCCTCCACGAAGACCTTTATTACCCAATTGGTCGTCCTTTTCCTCCTTGCCTTAAGGATGGGAAGAGAGTTGGGGAGGATTGGGGTTCAAGAAGGAAGGGCTCTGATTGAGGAATTGATCAAAATCCCCCATCGGATGGAAGAGACGCTTAAATCTTCAAAACAGGTGGTTCAAATTGCAAAGAAGTATCTCCAAGCCAAGCACTTCCTTTACTTAGGAAGGGGAATCAATTACCCCATTGCTCTGGAAGGGGCTCTCAAGTTAAAGGAAATCTCCTATATCCATGCAGAAGGTTATCCTGCTGGCGAGATGAAGCATGGTCCTATTGCCTTGATCGATCGGGAGATGCCTGTGGTCGTCCTGGCCCCCAAAAATGAGGTTTATGAAAAGATCCTCTCCAATATTGAAGAGGTAAAGGCAAGAGAAGGTATGGTAATCGCCCTTGCCTCTCCATCCGACCGAGAGATTGGCAGGAGGGTGGATGATGTGATTTACATCCCTGACACGCATCCCTCTCTCTCCCCTCTTCTCCTCACCATCCCTCTCCAACTTCTGGCTTATTATATGGCTGATTTTAAAGGGACAGATGTGGATCAACCCAGAAATCTGGCCAAAAGCGTAACCGTTGAATAAAACCATTGCAGATTATAAAATGTAAATTTAGCATTAATTATGGTTAATTTTCCAATTGGCCAATTAAAATGAATTCTTTATTAGACGATCTCAATCCTGTTCAGCAGAAGGCCGTCTTAGAAACAGAAGGACCCCTTCTGGTCTTTGCAGGAGCAGGAAGTGGAAAGACAAGGGTTTTAACTTACCGAATCGCTTACCTCATCCAAGAAAAAGGAGTTCCCCCTTGGAACATCTTTGCCGTCACCTTCACCAATAAAGCTGCGGAGGAGATGCGGGAAAGGGTGGAAAGGCTTCTGGGAAGATCGGCCCGAGGGACCTGGATTTCAACCTTTCACTCAGCCTGCGCTCGAATCTTGAGGAAACATATTGAACTCTTAGGGTTCAAGAAGAACTTTGTCATCTATGACGAACAGGATCAAGAACGACATCTTAAAAACGTCATGAGGGAATTGGATCTCGATTTCCGATTATTTCATCCAAAGGCCTTTCAATCGGCCATCGACCACTTAAAGAATGAAGGTATCCCTCCAGACCAATATCATCCCTCTCCCTATAATCTCTTTCAAAAAAGACTGGCCTTGGTATACCAGAAGTATCAGGAGGACCTCCGACGCCAAAATGGGCTTGACTTTGGTGATCTCCTCGTCTTTGTTAAAATCCTTTTTAAACGTTTCCCAGATGTTTTGAAATTCTATCAGAACCTATGTCGATATGTGATGGTTGACGAGTTCCAGGACACCAATCTCATCCAGTATCATCTTATTAAACAGATTGTGGCAGGTCATCAGAACCTCTGTGTCGTGGGAGATGATGATCAGTCCATCTACCGGTGGAGGGGGGCAGAGGTTGGTAATATTCTAAATTTCGAAAAGGATTTCTCTCATGCAAAGGTCATCACCCTTGAGCAGAACTATCGTTCGACCCAAACCATTCTTCAGGCAGCCAATCACATGGTGCGCCAAAATCGCCTGAGAAAGGAAAAGGTTCTCTGGACGGAGAATCCTGAGGGAGACCTTTTAACCTTTTATGTGGCTGAGGATGAGATGGATGAGGCACAGTTCATCGTTCAAAAAATACAGCAGTGGGTTCAATCCTCTTCAAAGACGGATAGAACGTATCGGGACATCGCTGTCTTCTACCGAATTAACGCCCAATCCCGTGCCATTGAAGAGGAACTGGTGAAAAACAGAATTCCCTATACCGTGGTGGGAGGGTTGAAGTTTTATGAACGGAAGGAGATCAAAGACCTCCTAGCCTATCTCAGACTGATAAGCAATCCCTCGGATAGCCTAAGCCTGAAGCGGATTCTCAACGTCCCTCCCAGGGGAATCGGTGAAAGGACGGTTGAGAAGGTTGAGGCCTTCTCCAGGGGAAAGGGAATTTCTCTTTATGAGGGAATGAAACAGGCCCTTAAAGAAGATTGGCTTCCCCCTTCTACTCGAACCAAAATAGAAGAGTTTATCCAGATGTGCGAGGAGATGAAAGAGGAGGCCCAAACCCTTTCTCTCAGTCAATTAACCTTAAGTCTCCTTGGAAAGACAGGGTATCTCCAAAGACTGAAAGAAGAGGCCACCGATGTGGCCCTTTCAAGATTGGAAAATATCGAAGAACTGATCCATGTGATGAGAGAGTACGAAAAAAGTGACGAAGAAATCTCATTAGAGTCATTCCTGGACAAAGTCTCTCTGATCACTGATGTAGATCTCTATGAGGATAAGGGGAATCGAGTCTCCCTGATGACACTCCACTGTGCGAAGGGGTTGGAGTTTCCAGTGGTCTTCATTGTTGGAGTGGAGGAGGGACTTTTGCCCCATTATCGAAGGGGAGAAGAGATCGAGGATATGGAGGAGGAAAGGAGGCTTTTCTATGTAGGAATTACACGCTCCAAAGAGAAACTCTTTCTTTCAAGGGCAGAGAGAAGATCTACCTTTGGAATGGGTCGAGCTAACCTCCCCTCTCGTTTTCTTGACGACATCCCTACGGAATTAATCCAATTCGAAGAAAGACCACAAAGTGAAAAATCCCTTTTCCCGGAAGAACCCTTTGGGATTGTCTACCAAGGGGAATGGGAGGGTCATATTCAGGAGTCCGAAGAAGGGAGAGAATCTCACGAAAAGCAGACCTTGATGGATTTAAAGGGGGAGGTAGCCTGGATTCCAGAAGGATTTATCCCTCTCCAGATAGGGATGAAGGTAAGGCATCCAAAATTTGGGGAGGGAAGGGTCAAATCCATAGAAGGAATGGATGGAGATCAAAAAGCAACCATCTTTTTTAAAACGGTAGGAAGCAAACGTCTAAAAGTCCGTTATGCAAATCTTGAAATCTTAGAATAAAAGTGTAGGGTTCAAGGGATCAAGGGTTCAAGAGAAAAAATGATTTACGAGCCACGAGTCACGAACCACGAGTCACGAGTCACGAGATAAAGGAGGATCCATGAAGACCTATTTTATTCTATCGGCCATTGGAAAAGATCGGCCAGGGATTGTGGCTGATGTTTCAGAAGTGATTTATGAATGTGGAGGAAATATCGAGGATTCAAGCATGAGCCTTCTCCGAAACCACTTTGCCCTCTTACTCCTTTTTTCGACAGAGAGGGAAGAGGTTAAGCAGAAGCTTGCCGCCGGTCTCAAACGTTTGGAGTGGGAGAAAAACCTCACGGTCTTCTACTCACCCATCACCTTTGAGGAGGCTCATCCCAAAGTGAAGGAAGAGTCTCACCGTTTCAAAATCACTACCTCTGGGATCGACCATGCAGGGATCGTTTTCAGGGTCTGTCGACTCCTTGCAGATCGAAGAATCAATATTGTGGATATGAAGACTCATCGGGTTCTTTCCCCCGAAAGTGGAACACCACTTTTTGAGATGGAGATGGAAATCGATGTCCCTTGTTCAATCTCAGAGCAGAGGTTAAGGGATGATCTCCACCATCTTGCCAATGAATTGTTGATTGATCTGGTTTTAATAAAAGAAGTCTAATCTCGTTTCAACAAAAACATTCTGCCCTGCCTTAAAAAAGCAGAGCAGAATGTTTACCGAAGAAATTTTGCCCCACTCATGGTAAAGATCCTAACCGATTGGATCAGTTTAGAAATCTCTACATATTCATTGGGTTGATGGGCTAATTGGGCATCTCCTGGCCCGCAGATGATCATGGGTGTTTTGAGAACAGGGACAAAGGCTACTGCATCCGTATAATACCGGACACCTCTTGGTACTGGTCTCTCTCCAATCACTTCTCCAACAATATCAAGAAATCCTTGAACGACCGGATCATCAGGTGAACTCTCCACCGGGATCCGATCATTGGTCACCCTGACCGAGGCCTTGAAATCGGGAATCTTTTGGCTTAGATTCGCAATCAGAGCTTCGACCTGCCTGACAATCGCCTTGTGATCCTGGCCGGGAACGGTCCTCATATCCACGGTCACCGCACAATGATCTGGGACGACATTGGTCTTCACCCCTCCGACAATCGTGTTAACACTCTGGGTGAATCCTCCTAAAAGGGGATGTTCTTTATAGGGGAAGACCAACGTTTGTAATTCAGTGATCAATGGAATCATCATCATTACTGCATTCCGACCCAACTCTGGCATCCCACCGTGGGCGGTCTTCCCATGAGTGGTGATCTCTAACCATAATGCTCCTTTCTCTGCAATGAAGACCTCGTTGTTGCTTGGCTCAGGGATCATTACGGCCTGAACAGGCCCGAGATCTTTGCGTCCGGCAATAGTGGTAGCACCAATGGAGTCCACTTCTTCGCCTGCGGTAACAGCCAAGATCAAATCTCCTTGAAGAGGTAGTCGAGCCTTGGCAATTGTTTTTACCGCTACCATTAAGACAGCAAGACCGCCTTTCATATCCGCAGAGCCTCGACCCCAAATCTTCCCTTCTGCGACTTCTCCAGCAAAAGGCTCATGGATCCATTTCTCACTCCCTACGGGGACGGTATCCAGATGGGCATTAAAAAGAAGACCGGGCTTTTTACGAGTACTTTTGAGGCGGGCTAACACGCTTGCCCGGGTTGAACTATGGGGAATCAACTCCACCTCCAGGCCAGCCTTCTTTAAATGAGAGGAAACAAATTCAGCCATGGGAAGTTCATCCCCAGGTGGATTCACACTTTTAATTTGAATCAGTTCCTGACAGAGGCTTACAACCTCTGCCTCATCGATAGAATCTAATAGATCTTTTGTATCCATATGTTTTAGAACCTCCAGCGAGAGAATTAGGCGCTCTTTTGAGGTTTATACATGAGTCTGGCAATGAGGATGGTACCAAACACGGCTAAGGGAATCACCACATAGGGTTTCCATTTCAAAAGGATTGGGATCAGTGCTAGTACCAAGGCGATGGGGGCATATCTCTTCCCCCTTAAGGCAAACTGGCCGAAGACCGCACCAAAGACCGCAGGAAGCAAGAAACGCTTGAAGGCATCTTGAAGCCAGGGGGGAAAGAAAGTGACAAACCAACCTGTGGCCACCGCTCCGATAAAAACAGCAATGATGCTTAGCCAGATGGAAATGGCAATTCCTACCGTAGCGATCAGTTCGCCTTGTTTGGTTCCCTCTTCAACCCCAGCAACAGCCTGCGCCACAGCAGCGCAGGGAAGCCTCATATTGGAGATATTGCCTGCTAAAAAAGACATATAGGTCCCCGCATCGCCCAGGGTTGGATAATAACTAATGGGCTCGATGATAAAGAAAGGAACTGCATAGGTGAGGGCTAACCCCATTCCCACCATAATTGCAGATAAAGGTGGGAAAACCCCATATTGGAAATAAAGCCATGCAGGGGGAAGAAACATCCCCAAGATGGCTAAGCCACAGGTAATCATCCCGACTCGGTGGATAGGTTCAGAAAACTCTTTTTGATAAACTTGAGGATCGATGTCATGAAATTTATTTTCTGCGGTCATCTCTTTCCCTCCTTACCCGGCATACAGTTTGCCAATGATCATGCCACCAAACATGGCAAAGCCAAGGGCCCACTCTTTCAGATGGGGTCTCTTGATCCAATCGGCAAGCAAGAAGAAGAACATAGCGAGAACTCCACCTGCAATGACAGAGACCATAATCCCTCCCCCTTTGGCCAGACTGCTGGACGCCCAGTAGCCAAAGACACCAAGGGTAGCACAGACGGTCAATATGGAGAGCCATCGTGTATCACCGCCTGCAATCTTCTGTCGGGCTGTTCCCAGATAGCGGGTGAAAAAGCCTGCGGCAATGAGCCAACCAATACAGGAAACATTCATCACGAAGATGACATTGGCAAAGCCGGTCATATCAAAATTTTTCCCTCCGAATTCCTGTCCAGCACCAGCCGCTGCATTGGAGGCCTGAACCAATTCCGTAAAGACAGAGCCCACCGCTGCTCCCTCCCTCTGCCAGGCCAACCCTGCGCTTAAGGCCACCACCAGGGCAATCATGATGAATATCTCAGACATCACTGGTCCAAAAGAGGTGATGGCCGCGCCCCGAATAATGGAGTTGATATCGCTCTTTTGAAGGCCATAGCGCTTCATAATGTTCAGAGCACGGATCATAAAATAGGTGCACTGATAGAGGGCAATGGCCGCCAAGACAGCACCGCAAATCCATATCCAGGGCTCATTTGCAATCTGTTTCCAATCCATATCCTTTGACCTCCTTTCCGTAATATTTTGGATTTATGGGTCATGCCTATCGCCTCAAAATAATTGCTTTCGAGCAGAACCCATTCTCCCGAGTCTGAAATATGGAAAGCCTATTATCACGAAAACCAAAACGTTGCAAGAAAAAATTAGATTCACCTTCAATTCAGACATAGGAAAGGGGGGGAGG
>CAZFDM010000213.1:0-2665 GCA_964517975.1 uncultured Syntrophaceae bacterium | reverse complement strand
CCATTGCAAAAATAGTTATCATAATGGCCCTTCTTGAAATCGAAAACGTTCATACCTATTATGGGCAGATTCATGCCTTAAAAGGGATCTCCATCCATGTGGATACAGGAGAGATCGTTACCCTAATAGGAGCCAATGGAGCAGGTA
Organism: uncultured Syntrophaceae bacterium; assembly: GCA_964517975.1. GTDB lineage: Bacteria > Desulfobacterota > BSN033 > BSN033 > UBA1163 > JBBIRM01. Next base: position 2,518 of record CAZFDM010000213.1, on the reverse strand, counting down.
AAAGCACCATGCTTAGGACGACCAGTGGGTTATTAAGACCCAGGCAGGGGTCCATTCGCTTCAGTGGTGAAGAACTAACCTGCTTACCTCCTCATGAGATTGTCGCCAAAGGAGTGGTGCAAGTTCCCGAAGGCCGGAGGGTCTTTGGCCGACTCACGGTGAGAGAGAATCTTGAGTTGGGAGCCTTTACAATCTCTGATCAAAACCTGATCAAGAAAAACTTGGAGCGAGTCTTTCACCTCTTTCCAAAATTAAAGGAGCGCCAAGGGCAAGTCGCAGGAACACTGAGCGGTGGGGAGCAACAGATGCTGGCCACGGCACGAGCATTGATGGCTAATCCCCGTCTTCTTTTATTAGACGAACCTTCCATGGGGCTGGCCCCTATCTTGGTGGATAACATTTTTGAGACGATCCATAAACTCTATAAAGAAGGCACCACCATCCTATTGGTTGAGCAGAATGCAAGGATGGCCCTTCAGGTGGCCGATCGGGGATACGTTCTTCAGTCAGGTGTAGTGGTACTCAGTGATCGTGCAAAAAATTTGCAAGAAAATGAGATGGTCCGAAAAGCCTATCTCGGTGAGATGTAGTCAAGGAAACATAATCAAAATGCCATCCTATTGGGTTCTCTCCAGGGTTTTACCCTGATGATTTTGAACGTTTAGTTTTAGGAGGCGGATTTGGCTTGATTTTTTTAGCAATCTCGAGGATGGTCTCAATATAGGGATAACTATGATTGTAGGACCAGAGGATCTTCTTCTTTTCTATAGATAGGCCTCTTTTCCAGCCATGGGATTTTAAGTAATTTCCAATACTCAAAATGGACTCCTCTTTGCTAAGAAGCCAATTTCCCAACCCTTTTTGACTTAAAGCATAATGAAGATAACTCGAGGGGATGAATTGAGCCATGCCCAAGGCACCTGCGGAAGAGCCATAAATCTCAAGGGGATCAATCGGCTCGTGGCGAATGATTTTTAAAAAACATTTTAATTCTTGATAGGCCCACTCCGCCCGTTTTTTGGCCAATGCCTCTACCCATTCATAAGAAAGGTCGGGATCCCTCTCTCGAAGAATCGTATAAATTTTTGAAAGATGCTCTGGAGAGCCCATCAAGGCCATAGTGGCTAAGGTAGGGATGACCCGATATTTTCCGATATTCTCCCCAAACCTCGACTCCACCAACAAAATGGCGACCACCACTTCCTTCTCCACTTCGAAACGCTTTTCTGCTTTTTTCAATAACTTTAGATTCTCTCGTAGAAAATTTCTTGCAGAAGAGATGGATCCGGGGGTAAAGAATTGTTCATATAGGTCTACTGTTTCGGTTGAATCCAATGAAAGGGTCATCCTGTCCAGGTCGGGCTTTGCCCGAGAATCCATAAAGAGATTGGATAAAAATTCAGATTCAAATCCATCCTCTGAGAGACGGCGAATGAGGGGCTGATAAGGAGAGAGTTCATTGGATTCACTCATTGAAATCAAAGAAACCAATAAGAGAAGGACCAAAAAAGAGAGTTTAAAATTTGGAATCCGTCTCATGTTGTGGTAAAGTTTACCAAGATTCGATATGATTTTCAATGGAAACTTTAAGGAACGTTTTTAGAAAATGAAGGTTCCAATAATTCCTCTCATTCTCATTTTGCTCATTAGTCAGCTTCCCTTTGGCAACTTTCAGCCTGAAGAGGGAGAGGAGAAAAAGACGCCTGTCAAGGGGTGGTGGGTGGTCTCTTATTTTGCTGTCCCACCTACAAAGTATTCAACTCCAACTAAGGGCATCATAAAGGCTGAAAGCGTGGGAAGCCGAGCCTCACTTTTTAAGAAAGTGGATGAAAAGCAGAAACACTTCTCCATCCTCTGCTGGAGATGGAAGATATCGAATGTGGTCCGCTCTTCAATTGAAACAAGGAAGGATCGATTCGATGCCCCTGCCCGAGTGATGGTCATCTTCGAAGAAGGCGCCAGATATAAATTATTTGGCAGGGGGGAACCCTATGGATTAAAAATTGAATATATCTGGGCAACCCGGCAACCCAAAGGCTATCTCTTTAATCATCCTGGAGAGAGAAATTGCAAGGTCTTTGTGTTGGAATCAGGAGAAGAGAAGGTTTCCCAGTGGGTGTATGAGGAGAGAAATATCCGAAGGGATTTTAAAACCGCCTTTGGGAAAGACCCCAATGGCGTGATCGCCATTGGGATTCAAACCGACACTGACCATAGCAATGAAATGGTCACAGCCTATTATTCAGAACCTATCTTAAAGAAAAGATAACCCCGTAACCCAAATTTCCATTCTCCCCCATAGGGTAAAGGCTTGTCCATCATATAAAAACGGTAAAAACACGGTAAGCCATAAAGGCTTACCCTACAAAAAAATAATTAATCCTGAATCCTGCGTGAATATGTCATTCCCGCGTAGGCGGGAATCCAGAAAAATGCTCAGATACTGGATTCCTGCTTTCGCAGGAATGACCTCCTGGGTATAATCTTAACCTAACAAAAAGGTAGGTTAACATTATAG
>CAZFDM010000212.1:0-10608 GCA_964517975.1 uncultured Syntrophaceae bacterium | reverse complement strand
TACGGTCTTGAGATCATTCTCACGGACCGCCTTAGCAATCTCACGGTCTGTAACCCCAAAACATTTACAGATAACCTCAAAATCTTCCTTGGCTACTTTTTGCCCCCTGTAATTTGCAATGGCCAACTCCAGGGCCTCCCTGCCCATAACTGAACAATGCATTTTCTCTTCCGGTAACCCACCCAGATAATTAGCAATGTCTTGATTGGTCACCTTTTCTGCCTCCTCGAGAGTCATCCCCTTTATGATCTCCGTGAGGGCAGAAGAAGAGGCAATGGCACTTGCGCAACCAAATGTCTTAAACTTTACATCTTTGATTCGCTTGTTCTCGTCTAATTTAAAGGTAAGCCTTAAGGCATCTCCACAAGCAAGAGAACCTACCTCCCCCACACCATCTGGGTCTTCAATCTCTCCAACATTTCTTGGATTTAAGAAGTGGTCTTTTACCTTTTCCGTATATTCCCACATAAAACCCCCAAATTTTCTTTACTTATAAATTATAAATTCAATCCCTTTATCCCGTCAACTTTTTGGGGAAGTGTAAATTGAATTTCACAAACCCATGGGATGATAACGGCTAAACCACAATGATATATTTGATCCACCGCTCGCACAAGCATTGAGAAGAGCAGATCTCATCTCCCTTTTTTGAGGTTTTCCAAGGATGACATTCAAATCACAATGGAGATCGATCTCTCTGGTTTCGATCGTTGGTGGAATAACTCCTTCATAAAGGCTCAAGGCCAACGCACAGGCCCTAATTCCTCCTGAGCCATCAAACTCTCCGATCATCGATTTAAGACTACTTACGGGAATCTCCTTTGCCGTTTTCCCGAAAACTTTTTGGATGGCCCTGCTCTCTGCTCGGTCAAGATCAACTGTAGAATTAGCAGCCGCTGAGATGTAATCCACCATAGAAAGATCCTCAACCGCAAGCGAGATGGCCTCTGCAATGGAATCCCCTTTAAGATCATATTTTAAGAGTCCATCCGTGCTTCCTGAAAGGCCTACTCCCCGTATCTCTGCATAGATCCTTGCCCCTCTCCTTTCCGCATGTTCCTGTGTCTCAAGCAACACAATCCCACTCCCTTCTCCTAAGACAATCCCATTCCGAGTCTTATCAAAAGGCCTCATCCCTTCTGGACCTTTCGTTCTTCCAGGGGAAAGGGCTCCGAGCATATGATACACATGATAAAGAGGTTCACTCAACTCATCTCCTCCACCTGCAAGGATAACATCTGCCCTTCCCTGCTTTAATAGATGATAGGCAAATGCAATGGCCATCTCGGTGGAGGTTTCTTTATGGGAGAAGGTAAGGTTTACTCCCTTGATCCCATATTCAATAGAACAATGACTGGTGATGGCATTAGGAACAGCGGTTTGGAAAAGCAAAGGTTGAGCCCCCATTGGTCCCTCTTTTAACAGGGACCGAAAGAACTGATCCACTGTATCAGAACTTCCAAGGCCAGTGCCGATGGAAATTCCCATTCGATTGGAATCCTCTTCTCTCATATCAATACCCGAATCATCGAGGGCCAATTTTACTGCAGAGGTAACAATCTTTCCAATACGGTCCATCCTCCTAAGATTAACAGGTTTGATAAACCTCTTAAAATCGATCGGAGGAAGTTCTGCCCCTAATTGTGAACGATAAGGAGTCACCTCAAATCTTTGAATCGGTTTTATCCCAGAAGTACCCAGAAGACAGTTTCTCCAAAACTCCTCTTTACCAATACCAATCGGAGAGACAATCCCCAAACCCGTAATAACGATACGAGGTTCCATAAATTATAGTAAGGTCCAAGGGTTCATGGGTTCATTGAGTGGAGTGAAATCCACTCTACCCCTCAACCCCTCGACCACTTGCATCCTCATTTTTCAAACTTCTTAAACACCAGACAGCAATTATTTCCACCAAAGGCAAAGGAGTTTGAAATGGCAATTTTAACCTCTTTCTGAATGGATTGATTTGGAACATAGTCAAGGTCACACTCGGGATCTGGAACCTCATAATGAATCGTTGGAGGAATTCTCCTGTTCTTCAGTGTGAGAACGGTTGCCACTGCTTCGATTCCCCCTGCAGAACCCAGACAATGTCCGATCATAGACTTGATCCCACTCACAGGAATATCTTTAGCCTTCTCTCCAAATACTTTTTTAATTCCCCTGGTTTCTGCAATATCGTTAAATGGAGTCGCTGTACCATGAGCATTAATGGTATCCACTTCTTCTGGAGAAACTCCTGCATGCACAAGCGCAGTCCTGATGACCCTCTCCACACCCTCTCCATTAGGCTCAGGGGAGGTTAGGTGATAAGCATCTGCGCAAATCCCATAGCCAAGGAGTTCTGCCTGGATGGGAGCTTCTCTCTTTAAGGCATATTCCAATCGTTCAAGGATGAGGATGCCTGCTCCTTCACCAATGACCAATCCCTTTCTCCTCTTATCAAACGGTTTGCAACTTTCGGGATCGATCAATTTCAGACTATTAAACCCACTGAAGGAGACCTCACAAAGGGAGTCGCTTCCACCACTCACCATCACATCAGCCAGACCCATCTGAATCATTTCATAGGCAACCCCTATGGAAACAGAACTCGAGGAACAAACAGTTGCGGTAGTAGAGCGAGGACCTTTCAAACCCGCTTCGATTCCAATAAGGTCGGTGGTCGTGGCGAGGGAGTAGGGAATGAGAAGTGAAGGATGGGGTCTTTTTGAACCTTGATAAAACTCTCTAAAATATTTTTCAACAGAGAGAATACCCCCTGAACCTGCTCCTAAAACAACCCCCACCCTTTGAGATTTAAACTTATCTTGATCAAGATAGGCTGACCTCCAGGCTTCTCGAAAGGCCACTAAACCGAATTGATCGCACCGTGAAAGGCGACGGATCTCCTTTTTTGAGAAATGATCCTCTGGGTCTAAGCAATCAACCTCTGCTGCAATCTTAACCGGATAGGGGGAAGGATCAAATACGGTAACCCTCTTTGTCCCATCCTTGCCTTCGATGAGGGAGTCCCAGAAATCGGTCACTCCGCATCCTACTGCGCTGACTACCCCCAGGCCTGTGATCACAATTCTCTCCCTCATGGGTGCAATGCCCTACAATACCTTGGTGAGTGGCTCAAAACAGGGCCACCCGTAATGCGACTTTACCCTGAAAATGTCAATCCAACCCGCATGCTAAAATTTTTGGAAGCATCCCTGCCAGGTCAGTGGAATTCATACCGTCAGTTGAGGGTTCGCTCACTTAATCTCCCTTATCTTGACATCTTTGGGGAGACGAATTTCAAAATCGGATTCGGTAAGTCCGGTATTGATCTTTACGTTTGAGTAACGAAGAACCGTAGTATCCCCATTTCTTTCGACTAACTCCATCCCCATTACCATCCAGTTCCCTTTTGAAATTAAAAGCCTCGTCGACCTGAAAGGGGATTCCTTCTCTTTGGGTAGGATTTCCATGATCAGAAACGATTCCTTCTCCTCCCTTATCTTCCAATCTGCAAGGCCTTTTTGAAAGGGATCTCTGGTAAAGAAAAGGTATCTTTCCGCAATCGGATTAGCCTGGATTCGGTAATACTCTGCAATTCCTTCTTCTTTGAGATATAGAAGAACCCCTTTCCCATCAAATGCCATCTGCATAGATTGGGGAGGGAAAAATTCAATAAAAATCCTGTCAGGATATTTAAATCGAATCTTCCCTCTGGAAAACACCTTCTCCTTCAGCAAAGAAATCTTCTTCTCCTGAGAAAGATCCGCAGAGAAATCCTTTATCGTTTCACGGGATTCTCGCAGGCGCTGAACCACCTCCTCCTCATTCATGGAAAAGGTTGGAATGGGAAAGAAGGCTACGCAAAGGGAAATCATCGCGAAGAAGAGAAATCTCATCGCCCCACTCCTTTAAAGGCGACTACGGTCTTGGTCACACCTGGCAGGAGATATCTTTGCCCGCTTAAATAGAAGAGGAATTCGGCAAAGCCCCCAAAAATTATCGATGCCAATCGTTTCCAAAAATCTTTAGGTAAGGAGAAACCTCCGATCAGGTGCTTGCATTGTTCAAATCCCACTTGTTCTAAACACAACTGGAGCGTTGCGGGTGAGAAGTCTGAGAGGTGAGCAGGTAAGTCATAAAGTTGGTTCTTAATGCCCAATAACTTGAGTAGGTTTTTGATGGGAGTGGTATGAGGATATCTTAGGAGAAGGAGTCCCCCTGGTTTTAGGATTCGATAGCATTCCTCTAAAAAGGCCATTGGGTGTGTAAGATGTTCAATGAGATAGAATCCTGTGATCGCATCGAACTGATTTTCCAAAAAACCAATTGTTTCTAAGGGACCAGGATAGACCTTTAACCCCAAAACATTTCTTGTGTAGTCCATGGCCTTCTCAGAAATTTCGACCCCCTCTACCTCCCATCCCTTCTTCTTCATCTCTCTTAGAAAAAAACCAAAACCCGAACCTACATCTAGCAACCGACCTTGGTTTTTATATTGAACGAGCAGATGGGCCGTCCTCTTAAAAACTGGGCGCATCATCCTTTCCCAGGCCTGAATTGAAACTTCGTCCTCCGGGAGATAGTTTTGATAGAAATGGTAAAGAGCCTCTTCTGTGGGCCGGGGACTAAGATAGATGAAGAGGCATGAAGGACACCTCACCATTTGAAGAAGACCCTCTCGATGAAAAGGAACCTTCCTCTTCTCCTCGCATATAGGACAGGGGACTTCTTCCATCTCTATCCTTTTATTCATTACTGCCTATTCTTTTGGTCTAATACGAGGTAACCTTTCCTCCACCAAGGGCTGTCTCCACATCCTCCATCAATTTGACTGCAGCTTCTTTAAATGCCTTTCCTGCCTCCACAGCACAGACCGAATATCGATTCCTGAATTGGCTGGCCTGAATTTTCGTTCTTCCAGTATAGGTCTTCTTAAAAAGGGTCGCATCGGTCTTTCGGGAAACAAGACGCGCAGAAAACTCGGTATTTCCATAGATATCATAGACAGGTTTAATTGTACGTGGATCTGTAGCCCATCGGCCATGAAAGGAGTTGAGTTCGATTAGAACCACATAATCGGCCCGATCATTTTTCCGATCGACAGATTTGACCATTCCTGACTGTGAAAATTCTTTCTCCAGCACCTTGGCCAACATCTCATCCACAAGGTCTGCCCAAAGCGCATCATAGGTATAAGGATGGTCTTCCCCTTTTGCAAGTTTCTCCTGTTCGGGGCGATTATCTTTAACCACCTTTACTTGAAGGGTAACTCCAAATGAATGCTTTGCCTTGTACAGGGAATACTGATAAACCCTTGCGTCCATCGCCATGTCATAAGCAGCCCAAACGGATGAAACTGAAAATAGAAGAATCATTCCTGCTCCCAGCCCTCTTAAAAATTTTCCCCTCCTCATAGTTTCCCCCTTTCATAACGATTTTTTGTGGATTCGATCCATACCTCCACTGTCCGGGTGGTAAGCTTCCAATCCTCCAGCCTTGATCTTTTTAAAAAGCCAAGACACTCCTCAATCGTATAAGAAGATTGAACCGATTCTATAAATCCTTCCTTGGCTTTTGGATGACCTCTAAAAAAGATTTTCCAGAGAAGATTGAAAAACCCTACCAGATAAGATGGTGTATCTCTATGAAAATCAACAATAACAAAACCTCCGTCTTTCTTCAAGACTCTGGCGACTTCGTTGAAAAATTCGATGGGTTGGTCCAAATGATGAAGGGTGTTGATGCAAAGCAGGAGATCAACGGAGCAATCCTCACAGGGAAGACAGTAAGCTGAACCAACTAAGAACTCAATCCTTCCCTCCAATCCCTCTTCCAGGGCATTCCTTCTTGCAATCTCAACCATAACCGGAGAGAGATCAATCCCCTTTAATTGAACTTTAGGAAGAGCCTTGGATAAAAAAATTGGAAATATCCCTGGACCTGTCCCCACATCAAGGATTGTCCCCTCATCAATCCCTTTGGCCATCACCCTCTTGAGGACTCTCTGACAGGGAATCCTCATATATCTCTTGGCCATAAGATTGTAGTATTCTGCCAGATCCCGATCTTCGATAATGCCTGACTCTGAAATCCGTTCTCTCATCTCCATATCCCACTCAATGAATAACCATAAACCAGCAATCCCAAAATCGCAATAGAATGGAACCAGAAAAATGGGACGGTTCTATTTTCTTGACAAAAGGGATAGGATAAGATAGATTCTGTACATGCCAAGAACAGCAAGGATTGCGCCGAGGGGATACGTATACCATATACTAACAAGAGGCAATAATCAACAGGATGTTTTCAAGCATGAAATAGACTATAAGAAGTATGCCGAGATACTACAAAGATATAAAGAGAGATATAAGTTTAGAGTATATCATTATGTATTGATGAGGAATCATATCCATCTTGTCATTGAGCCCACAGAAAAAGGCGGTACTTTAGCGGAGATAATGAAGGGAATAAACCTCTCATATGCACAATATTATAAAGCACGCTATAAGCATATTGGCCATTTCTGGCAGGATAGATACAAAAGCATCATAATATCGAAAGACAATTACCTGCTTGCCTGCGGAAGCTATGTTGAGTTAAATCCGGTGAGGGCAAAGGTGGTAGAAGACCCTAAAGATTACAAATGGAGCAGTTACAATGCATATGCTTATGGTAAGAAAGATGCAATAATAGACGAGCATCCGATTTTCAATAGTCTTGCAGGCAGCGATGCGGAACGAAGGAGGAAGTATAGGGAGTTTATAAAAGGATTGGTCAAAGGAAAGAATATGATGAAGGGTGAGATGAACAGGAGGGTGATATACGGCAGTGAAGATTTCGAGGATAAGGTAACTAAAGAATATAATGTTGATGCGATAGTAAGGCTAAAAGGTAGGCCGAAAAAGGGTCAAGATGATAGAAAATAGAACCGTCCCCTTTTCAGTCGGAGGAGGGGGCCTTCGCCAGAACCAGCATTCCTTCAGCCACAATCTCTTCTCCCACCCTCGCTTGAACCTTTACTTTCGCCAGATTCGAAAATATATGCTCAACTTCTGCCTCCAAAATGAGTTGATCCCCGGGTAAAACCTTCTTCTTTAATCGAAAGGAATCAATCTTTGCCAGAAAAGGAACGCTTTCCTCCTCCTTTCCAAAGGATGAATGAAAGGCAATACCACCCGCTTGGGCTAATGCCTCAAGAATAAGTATCCCTGGCATTACGGGTTCGTCTCTGTAGTGGCCTATAAAGTAAGGCTCATCGATGCTTACATTTTTGAGAACCACAGCCTTCTTCCCCGGCTCGATTTCAAGTATCCGGTCAATCATCCGAAAAGGAAACGTATGTGGCAGGTTTCTTAGAATTTCGTTTAGGTCCACCATGTGAGTCACTAATGTCAATGTTCGGCAAAGTGATGGAACAAAAATTAAACCTTGCTTAGAAGAAAGAAATGATCTTAAAGACTCCCTTGGCTATTGCAATGATGATAAAAATACCTATGAAAGAACCTATCATTAACAGGATCGTCCCTTCCCTTCTCCCTTTTTTAAGAAAAAAACTGACAATGCTTCCAGACAGGATTCCAAAACCACGGATCGGAAGGGCAGAGATAATCACCAGCCCAATATCCCCCATAGATACCACCTTCTTCAATAATGGTCTTTCATTGAGGCTGGCGAGCACTCGATCGGCCTTTCGTTTTACCCATCTCACTGGAAAAATCCTTTTACTCGACTGCTCTAAAATGACACCATAGACAGGAATTTGAACATAGTCATAGGCAAGGGCAAGAGGAAAGTAGATGAGAAAGGGCATCTGATTAAAGATGGCGAAAAGGACAGAAAAGAACCTTCCCAACGAAAAATGAATGAGAGTGAAGATGAGAATCAATTTCCACAGGCTGGTCGTTATGGGTTCCATTCCACACCCAAATAGATTGATGAATAACATTCCTTTGGAGAGATGCCAAGATGAAGCACGGTTCCTACCCTCTTCTCCAAACTCTTATTGACTACATAGGAAAGGTCGCAATCGGGGTCGGGAAAGAGATAATTGAGGGTGGGAGGGATGAACCCCCCTTCCATGGAGAGGACGTTTGCCACCATTCTTAATCCACCCATGGCTATTGCCTCTCCGACCATCGATTTGATGGAACTGACAGGTATCTGCAAAGCCAAAGAGGGAAAGGCCATTTTAACTCCTTTTGCCTCTATCCTATCAAGTTCCCTCGATGAATTACCGGCGCCACTAAGATAGTCAATATTTATCTCTTCTCTCCCTCTTAGGCTCATTCGAATGGCTCGTGCTATATCCCTCGATTCCTCATCTTTAGGAGATCTTCCAACAATACTGGAACCTAAGATATAACCATAAATCCTTGCTCCTCTCGCTTTGGCATGTTCTTCTGTCTCGATGGTTAAGATTCCTGCTCCTTCTCCTAAAATTAACCCGTTTCTCTTTTGGTCATAAGGGCAGGATCTTTCACCCACTCCCTGATTGGTCGCAAGGAAACGAAGTTCTGAAAACCCACGGAATAAAAACTCACTCAGTTCATCCACTCCTCCTGTAAGGATGAAGTCTGCCCTTCCACTGCGAATCTGATCGCACGCAAAAGCAATGGCCACCTCGGCAGTGCAAAAGGATTGAACCAATGTAGCGTTAACCCCCTGGATTCCAAGTTCAATGGAGGTATGGCTTGAAGGGGCGTTTGGAACCGTGTTGGGAAAAAGGATCGGGTTTAAATCGAAATATTCCTTCAAGACTTGGCCTCGGTGGAACTCCTCTGAACTCGATAGCCCGCAGAAACCCGACCCCAAAACAATCCCTACCCTTGAACTATTCTCATGGGTAATTTTAAAACGGGCGTCTGAAAGGGCAAGTTTGGAGGCGGCAATGGCAAACTGGCTTGCTCGGTCGAGACGTCGAATCTTGCTTGGATGGATAAAATCCTTCGGATGGAATGTCCGGATGACTCCTCCCTTTTTTGAATGAGAGAAATGGGTATCAAATTCCTTGATCTCTTCAATCCCTGACTTTCCTGCTTTTAAAGAAGAGAGGAATTCTTCCTTACCAATTCCGATTGAAGAAACCACTCCAACCCCTGTGATGCAAATGCGATTGGTCATGGATGGTTATTGATTTTTGGAATTTGGTTACTCGTAGATCTTCTCTTCTTCTCCCTCAAGGTCTCCTGCATCCACCTCAACATCCCTTGACTCTCCAATCCTCTCCAAAACTTCTTTATAGTATTCGTGCTGAATAAGAAGATCCATGATCTCGTTCGTTCCCGTCCAGATCATCTGAAGCCTTGCATCTCTGAAAAAACGCTCAATCGGGTAGACATTGGTATAACCAATCCCGCCCATCACCTGCATGGAATGATTCACAACCTCCCAGAGCATCTCCGTGGAGATCTTTTTGGCTTCAGAAACCATTCGTCTCGAATCAAATCCTTCGTCTACATATTTTGCTGTCACATAAACGAGGCTCCGGGCAGCATCCAGTTTTGCGATGGAATCAGCAACCTTGAAGCTTACTGCTTGAAATCGGCGAATCAATTCTCCAAAGGCCTTTCTTCGATTACTATACCGCACAGCAATCTCCAAGCAACATCTGGCCATTCCCAGGGCTCCAGCAGCGGTCGTGAGACGTTCTGGAATCATCATTCGATTAAAGACCAGAGCCCCCCCGTGTTCAGGACCGACAAGATTTTCTTTGGGCACCCTGGTATCTCGAAAATAGAGACGGCCTGTCCCACCTCCTCGCGATCCTAAGAGTCCATAGACGTGTTTTACCTCCACCCCCATCTCCCTTTCAACAATAAAACAAGAGATGGATTTGTGAGGTTCTGCTTCGGGTGCTGTCTTGGCATAGACCAAAAAGTAGTCTGCTCCCTCTGCACCCACCACAAAACGTTTCTGACCATTAAGAATGTAATGGTCTCCGTCTTTTTGGGCAAGGGTCGTGGCACCAAAAAAGTCAGAGCCTCCACGTGGCTCGGTCAAGGCTTCTGCACAACAGAGCTTTCCCTCAAGGGTAGGTTTTAGATATTTTTCTTTCTGTTCAGGAGTCCCGAAGGTGTGAATCGCCTCCCCGACGATACTCACCAGAGAGTAAAGGCAGGTCATCCCAGAGCCGAGGACTCCTATTTCCTCAATGGCGGATACCTCCCCGGTCCACTTCATTCCCCTTCCCCCCCATTGCCTTGAGAAACGCAGGCCAAGGAGATTTTCTTCTGCCAAACTTTTCATAAATTCTTTCGGATATCTGACTTGATCTTGATCCATGGCTCGAATCAGCGAGCTTGGGACCTTTTCACGAACAAACCTCCGTACCTCCTGTAGGAGATTCTTCTCCTCTTCGGTTAAAAGGAAATCGAACATGGCCCTTCCCCTTTCTCAAAAGTCAGCCCTTTCTTTAATAAGCTTCCTTCTAATTGATTTTTTACTTAAAAATCGTAAAGAATCAAGAGAATTCTTCAGGTTAGGTAAGCGTTGACCTTATTAATCGAAATGAGTTAAATAGAATCCATGAAAGTCCTGCTGATCTCACCTGAACGGAAGAGAAAGAGGGAAGAGGCCTTTCTCTTCCGTCTGAGTTTCTTAAACCTTCCCTATATAGCC